>NZ_JBSFMT010000003.1:0-352042 GCF_053599695.1 Streptomyces sp. NPDC000878
GCCCACCGCCAGGTAGTTGGCGGCCCGCCAATGGGCGTCCAGGGTACGTAGTTCCTCGTCGGTCAGTGCGGTGCTGTCCTGGTGTTCGACCTTGGGCATGGTGACTCCGTAAGTCATCGAGGTGCGTCGTCGAGAAACGTCGTCGAGAAGCGTCGTCGAGCGGAGGAGTCGGCACGGCCGGAAAGGAGTCGGCGACGGACAAGCGCCGGGCCCGGCTGAACATGATCGCCCACCTGCCCGGCTCCCTTCCGTACGCCGAGGCGTCGCCGCCGCTTCTGGAGCTGCCGTCCCGGCCGCCGCCGACCGGCTGCGGACGCCTGCCGCGTGACCTGCGGACATACGCCCCCGACCGCGCGGCGAGCCGCTGAACCGCTCACGCCCGCTGCGGTACGACGGCGACCGGGCAGGCGGAGTGGTGCAGGACCGCATGCGCGACCCGGCCGAGCTGGAGCCCGAAGTGTCCTTTCCGGCGCCGGGCTCCGACAACGAGCAGGTCGGCGGTGGCCGATGCGTCCACCAGCACCTTGCGGGCAGGTCCCTCGGCTGTCTGCCGACGTACCTGCACGGAGGGATGGTCCCGCACGGCGTCACGCAGTGCGACGTCCAGAATCCCCGTGGCCCGCTGCTCGTGGTGACGCGCGGGTTCCCCGGTCATCAGCGGGTAGTCGGTGGTCTCGTGCGCGGGCCACCTCCAGGCCCGTACAGCCTGCAGACCGGCGTACCGGTCGGCCGCCTCCTGGAAGGCGAAGCTCACGGCCGCCGCGCTCTCCGCGTCCTCGCCGACGCCCAGCACGATGCGCTGTTCGATCCCGGGCCTGGCACGTTCGTCGTGGCTTCCGCGCAGCACGATCACCGGGCAGTCGGACCGGGCCGCGACTGCGAGGCTCACCGAGCCGAGCAACAGCTCGGCGATGCCACTGCGGCCGCGTGAGCCCAGGACCAGCGCGGAAGCGTTGCGTCCCTCGCGCAGCAGTGCGCTCACCGCATCGTCGGGCAGTACCTCGGCGGAGATCTTGAGATCCGCTTCGCGGCGGTGCGCCCGCTTCGCGCCGGCGTCGACGATCTTGTCGGCCAGCACCTGTTCCGAGGACCTGCCGAGGTCCTGTGCGAGTGCCGCGCCCTCGTAGCGCTCCCAGAGGGAGGCGTACACGAGCCGCAGCGGCACCCCGCGCAGGGCGGCCTCGTCCGCCGCCCAGTCGACGGCGCGCAGGCTGGGCTCGGAACCGTCGACGCCCACCACGACAGGAAGCTCCACCGTCCTCACCGTCCCGCGGTGAGATCGAAGACGATCCGGCCCTTGACCTGGCCGCGCAGCACGTCGTCGATGGACTCGTTGACGCTCGCGAGGGGGCGGGTCTCGTAACTCACCCGGGTGCGGCCGGCCGCGTGCAGCTGGAAGACCTCGGCCAGGTCCTGCCTGGTACCGACGATGGAGCCGATGACGGAGGTGCCGTTCAGAACGGTGTCGAAGATCGGGACCTGGATCGTGCCGTGCGCCGGCAGGGCCACCATGACGAGCTTTCCGCCGCGCCGCAGCCCGGAGTTGACCGCTTCGAAGGCCGCGTCGTTCACCGCGAGCGCGATGGCGGCGTGCGCACCGCCGTGCTGCTTGAGCACCTCGCCGACGTTCTCCTTGCGGGCGTCGATCAGGATGTCGGCGCCGAGTTCGGCGGCCAGTCGGAGCTTCTCGTCGGTGACGTCGATCGCGGCGACCGTGGCCCCGGCGATCTTCGCGTACTGCACGGCCAGATGCCCGAGCCCGCCGATGCCGGAGATGGCCACGAGCTGCGCGGGCTTGACCTCCGCGACCTTGAGCGCCTTGTACGTGGTGACGCCGGCGCAGGTCAACGGGGCGGCCTCGAAGGGGCTGATCCCGGCGGGCACCGGCTGGGCGAAGTCCGCCCAGGCGAGCATCTTCTCGGCGTACGCGCCGTCGCAGCCGTACCCGGTGTTGATCTGCTGCTCGCACAGCGTCTCCCAGCCGGACAGACAGTGCTCGCACCGCCCGCAGGTCTTCCCCAGCCAGGGCACGGCGACCCGCTGCCCGAGGGAGAGGTGGGTGACGCCGTCGCCGAGGGCCTCGACGAGACCGACGCCCTCGTGGCCGGGGACGAACGGCGGGTTGGGCTTGACGGGCCAGTCTCCGTGGGCGGCGTGGATGTCGGTGTGGCACAGCCCGGAGGCTTCCACACGGACCGTGACCTGGCCGGGGCCGGGCTCGGGATCGGGGCGCTCCTCGATGACCAGGGGCTCACCGAACGCTCGTATGACCGCTGCCTTCATGGTTTCTCTCCTCCTCGGGACAGGTCAGCCGTGTGCGACGACGGCGACGGGGGCGGTGGAGTGGTGCAGTACGGCGTGCGTGACGGGGCCGATGTGGGCGCCGAGCGGACTGCGGCGGATGTGCCGGCCCACGACGACCAGGGAGGCCTCGCGGGAAGCGTCCGCCAGGTGGAGGGCGGCCGTTCCGTACGGAGACTCCTCGATGACCTCGACGGCGGGGAACTTCTGCCGCCACGGGCGCAGGACGTCGGTGACGGCGGTGGCCTGCTGCGCGGCCAGCGCGCCGTGGAGTTCGACGTCGGGGGAGAGGCCGTAGGCGTAGTACGGCGGCGGGTTCCAGCCATGGACGACCCGCAGGGAGGTGGCGCGGCGGCCGGCCGCCTCGAAGGCGAACTCGACGACCGCGGGGTCGGGGTCGTCGGTGGCCAGGCCCAGGACCACGGGCCGGAACGGGGCCGCGGCGGACGGGATGCCCGTCGGGTCCATCAGGTGCTCGTCCGCGGCCTGTTCGCCGGCGCGGACCAGGACCACGGGCCGCTCGGCGCGCGCCACGACGGCCTGGCCGACCGAGCCCACCAGGAACCCGCCGAGCCCGCTCATCCCGCGGGAGCCCAGGACGAGCAGTGCGGCATCCTTCGCCACGCCGGACAGCACGTCGGCGGGCCGCCCGGAGAGGTGCTCGGCGGTGATCTCGACACCGGGGTGCCGCAGCCGGAGGCCCTCGGCGGACTCGCGCGGAACGCGCTCGCTCCAGTGCTGCTGCGTCTCGGCACCGAGAAGCGGTGCCTGCGCCATGGGCACCGGTACGGGCTCCCGGACGTGGATGATCCTCAGCGGCAGGTCGCGCAGTTCGGCCTCGCGGGCCGCCCATTCTGCGGCGGCCCGGCTCTCGGGCGAGCCGTCGAGGCCCACGGTGACGGTGCGGGGCATGGTCTCCACCTCCTGAATCGGGGTTCCGATTCCAGCGTTGTGTCGAACGGAGTCGTCGTGCAGGGGCCACAGGTCCCGGCAGGGGGCCGATCGGCCCTATGGATCCGCGGCGCGGCGGACCCCGCGAAGGGGGCACGCCGCGTCCTCCCGCGGTCAGCGCAGCCAGCTGTTGGTGCGGACGAGCGGCAGCCTGGCCCAGAGCTTCCCGATGCCCCAGGTGTCGCCGGCGGAGGCCAGCGCGAGGGCGATCAGGGCGACCGCGTAGATCAGGTGGTAGTCGACGAACGGGTTCGGCGACATGCTCGGCGACCCGTCGGAGAGGTGCTGGGCGGGCGGCCACTCGGCGATCCACATCAGCGCCATCATCGCGGTGCCCGCGACGGCCGCGAGCCGCAGCGCGAAGCCGCCGACGAGAGCCAGCCCGATGCCGAGCAGACCGGCCATGAACAGCCAGTTCGCCCAGGTGGCACCGGCCCAGGAGTGGAAGGTGGACTCCATCGGCCCGGCGGCGACGGAGCCGAGGAAGCCCTTCGTCGGCGATCCGCCGTCGACCCAGCCCTTGCCGGAGGGCGTGGCGTAGCCGAACCCGAAGGTCTTGTCGAGGAAGGCCCACAGGAAGACGAACCCGGTGAGCAGGCGCAGTGACGCGAAGGCGTGGGCCCGCGCGGTGTGCGTGCCGGTGCGTGCCGACACGGCCGGCTCGGAGGCGGCGACGGTCCCGTTCCCGCGGTACGACGGCAGGTGGAACCCCGGGCTTCGGTGAGGGTGCTGGTGCACGGCCATGGTGGTGATCCCTTCGGGCATTCGGCGCTGGTCCTGTCGTTGTCCGACACGGCTCACTCTTGTCGCCCGGGGCGGGCTCCGCCGGATGCCGAAGGTCCGTGACCATGGGGCTGAACGGCCCCTGTCGCAGGGCCTGTCGGGCCGCCGGGAACGATCAGCACCGGGCAGTGGGCCCGGTGCATCAACGTACGGGCCACGAAACCGAGTTGGCGTCCACGGCCGCCCCGATCAGGTCGGCATCCGACCACGACGAGGTCGGCCGTGCGCGTGGCCTCCAGCAGCGTCCGCGTCGAGGAGGGGGCGGCGTCCTCGGTCTCCGGGCCGACGAGGGGTCGCCGCTCGCGCGGTTCGACCAGCACATCGCCGGCCGGGAGGTGCGACGCGGTCCCCGCGCACCGGCGGTGCGCAACCGGTGGTGGGGTCAGGTGCCGATGCGCCGAGGACCGAAGGATGCGCAGTCCGGCGTTGCGGAGTTCCGCTTCCTTGATGGCGTACACAGCCGTGTCCGCGTCGTTCTCGGCGTCGAGGACGAGCAGCACCTCGTTGTGCAGGTGCGGTGGAGAGTCGCCTCGTACGACGAGCAGCGGGCCGTGGGCGTGCGCGGCCAGGCGCCGGCTCACCGAGCCGAACACCGTGCCCGCGAACCCGCCGAGGCTCCGGCAGCCGACGACGGTCAGCGCGGCCCCGCGTCCGCGTTCCGCGAGCACGGCCGCCGAGTGTCCCTCGACGGGGACGGTGACGACCGGCAGGCGCGGGTGACGGTGGCCGACCCGCGAGGCGGCGGACGCCAGCACCGGGCCGGCCTCGTCGAGGTCGGGCACGGCGTACACGATCTCCAGAGCGGTGGCGTGCAGGGCCGCCTCGTCGGCGGCCAGGTCCAGTGCTCGTACGGCGATGACGGAGCCGTCCACCCCGACGATGACGTGACGCGTGGTCATGACTCTTTCCTCCCTGGGCCGTTGACGCCTGAAGCACCGTCACGGCACCGGTTCAGTCGTGCGGGACGACGGCCACGGGGCAGCCGACGTGGTGCAGCACCGCGTGAGTGACGGCGCCGATGTGCGGGCCGAGCCGACGGTCCCGTGGCCGGCGCCCCACGACGACGAGGGAGGCTCCGGCTGCCGCGCCCACCAGCGCGGTGGCGGCCCGCCCTTCGGAGACCGTCTCGACCACGGAGACCCCCGGGAACTTCTCGCACCACGGGCGCAGCGTCGCGACCACGGCGCGTTCCCGCGCCGCGAGCAGCTCCGGCCCGGACACCGGACCCCGCGGCGCACCGAAGGCGTGGATCACGTGCAGCGTGGCGCCGCGGCGCCGAGCGGACTCGAAGGCGAACTCGATCGGTTCGTCACAGGGGCGCCGGGTGTCCAGGCCGAGGACGACATCGCGATACGGGGTCTCGGGTACCTCATCGGGTGAGACGCCGTCCAGGGCGGAGAAGTGTTCGGCGGCGGCGCTCCCGCCCGCCCGGACGAGCACCAGAGGGCGGGAGGACCTGGCGACGACCCGCTGGGACACCGAGCCGACCATGAATCCCGCGACGGGGCCGAGACCGCGTGACCCGAGCACCAGCAGCTCCGTCTCCCCGGCCGCCGTGAGAAGGGCGGCCGCCGCGGAGCCGGACACCAGTCGCTCGACGACCCGCAGCCCGGGGTGCGCGGCACGGATGCTGCCCGCCGCCCGGTCCAGGATCTGTTCGGCCCACTCGTGCCCGGTCCTGTCCGTAGGGACGGAGGGTGCGGGGCGTGGATGCCGCTGCCATGCGTGCACGAGGTTCAGCGAGGCGCCGCGGCGCAGCGCCTCCCGGGCCGCCCAGTGTGCGGCGGCGAGGCTCTCGGGGGATCCGTCGACTCCCGTGATGACGTGCCGAACCATGGTGGGCACCTCCTGTGTCCGGGCCTGCCCGATCTCCTACCGAGCCTCGTCCACGAACACCCGTGCGCCCAGGGGCCGTACAGCCCCATCGAGGGGCTCTTCGGCCCAACGCCACCGGGAGGGGCCGCGGGTCCGTGCCGATCGCCCCCGCGCCTGTACGACGCCCTGTGGCGCAGGCACAGCAGCCGCTTCCCCTTCTCGGAGCGGCCGTTGCCCGCGGCCGTGCTCACCGAACTCGCCGAGGCCGCCCACACCGAGGTCGCGCTGCTGGACCGTCCCTCACCGAGCGAGACCCACCGCCTGCTGCGGATCACCAGGGAGGCGGAGCACCGCAACACCGCCGACCCCGACAGGGCCACGGAGAGCCGCCGCCGGGTGCGTGAACCGAACCACGAAGCCCTCGGCATGCCGCCGAAGACGCTGGGACCGCGGAACTTCCGGGAACAGGTCCCGATGCGGGACTTCGGCGCCCACCGGCACCCTGCCCTGCCGACGGCCCGCCCCTTCGAGAAACGGCCGACGATCGCCGTACTCTCCACCGCGCACGACCGGCGGACCGACTGGCTGCGCGCCGGCCAGGCACTCGAACGGGTCCTGCTCGAAGCCACCGCCCACGGTGTGCGGGCGTCCCTGCTGCACCAGGCGCTGGAATGGCCTGACCTGCGCGAACAGCTCGTGCCGCCGCCGAGCGACCGCCGCGGTCACGCACAGATGGTGGTCCGCCTGGGATACGGCCCGGAGGGGCCCTCCTCCCCGCGTCGCACAGCTCGGCAGACCCTCGCTGACGGCGTTTCCTCAGCCTCCCGCTGAGCCCGTCGGCACGCGCCACACCAGCTGGGTACCGCCGCCGCCCGGTCGTTCACCGAGCGTCAGCGCGCCACCCAGCCCACGGGCCCGTTCCTCAAGATTCTTCAGCCCGCTGCGCGCGACCCCGTCGGGCACTCCGCAGCCGTCGTCCCGTACCGTCAGCGCCAACTCTCCACCGGCGCACCGCAGATGGACGTCCACCGAACGCGCCCCCGAGTGCCGGACCGCGTTGCTGAGCGCCTCCCCGAGCACCGCGAGCGCATGGTCCGCGACGTCGCCGGGGACATCGGTGTCGACGAGGCCCTCGATCCGCAGCGCGGGCGCGAAGCCGAACGAGGTGGCGGAGGCATTCACGGCCTCGGACACCCGACCACGCAGACCGCTGTCCTCCTTGGCCCCGCCGCCACCCGTACGCAGCCCGAAGATGGTGGACCGAATGATCTTGATGGTGTCGTCCAGATCGTCGACGGTCCGCGACAGCCGTTCCACGGCCTCGGGGTGGTCCACGAAGCGCTGGGTGCTCTGCAGGGTCATGCCGGCCGCGAAGAGCCGCTGGATCGCCAGGTCGTGGAGATCCCGCGCGATCCGGTCACGGTCCTGAAGCAGCGTGATCTGTTCCGCGTCCCGGCGCCGCTCGGCGAGTTCCAGCGCGAGCGCCGCCTGGTCGGCGAAGCCGAGCAGCGGCCCGGTGTCGTCGTCGGAGAACGGTGTACGGCCTGCCAGACGCCCCAGCAGCAACACCCCGCGGGCCTTGCCGCCGGCCCCGAGCGGCACCACGACCACGGGGCCGAGCCCGGCCCACTGCGACTCCCGCTCGCCGGTGCGGGCGTCCTGCTGGATGTCGGCGCTGACCACCGGCTCCGCCGTGGTGAGCACGGCGGCGACAAACCCCTCCTGGGCCGGGAAGACCAGCCCGCTGCGCCGCTCCGCGTCCGCCCCGACCGCGAGCACCGGCCGCAGCTCCTCCGCCCCGGACACGTACTCCGCGATCATCCCGACGTCGGCCGAGGCGATCTCCCGGGCCTGCTCGACGATCAGCTCCAGCACCTCGGCACTGGGAGTGCCCGACAGCAGCGTGCGCGTGACCTCCCCACTCGCCCGCATCCAGCGCTCACGCAGCCGGGTCTCCTCGTACAGCCGCGCGTTCTCGATCGCCACACCGGCCGCCACGGCGAGTGTCGACAGCACCGCCTCGTCCTCGGCCTCGAACTCCTCGGCACCGCGCTTCTCGGTGAGGTAGATGTTCCCGAACACCCTGTCGCGCACCCGGATGGGCACCCCCAGGAAGGAGCGCATCGGCGGGTGATGGGCCGGGAAGCCGTACGAGGACGGGTGACCCGACAGCTCCGGCAGCCGCAGCGGTGAGGGATGCCGGATCAGCTCGCCGAGGAGGCCGTGGCCGCTGGGCAGGTCACCGATCTCCGCGCGCCGCTCCTCGTCGATGCCCACGGTCAGGAACTCGGACAGCCGGCTGTCGTCGCCGATCACACCCAGCGCCCCGTACTCGGCGTCCACCAGCACCACGGCGGCCTCGACGATGCGGCGCAGCACCTGCGGCAGATCCAGCTCGCGCCCGATGGACAGCACCGCCTCCAGCAGGCTGTGCACCCGGTCCTGCGTCCCGCGAGCCGCGTCGATCCGTGACTGCAACTCGTCGAGCAGTTCGTCCAGCCGCAGCTTGGGCACATGCTGCCGGGAGCCTCCGTGTCCTTCCCCGCTCATTGCTTCCTCCGGCCGACTCGCGCAGACAGGAGGGCGGCGCAACCGGCAGCCCTCCGCTCTCAACCGTACTGGCTGCGGGCCTGCCGGCGACATTCGCCGGCCGCCCCCGCCCTGAGGTCGGACCAGCCCAACATGCCTTGCTCGAAAGCAAGTTGGCGGACCCGGTTCCCACCCCGCGCGACCCGAGCCGATCACGAGATCCGGTCACCCCCTGCCGACTCCTTACCGTCGGCGTCGGCCAGGTGCCCGCGGCGCGTGCGAGACTCCGCCGAATGACCTCGCAGACGATCACCGCGGACGCCGCGGGCACCTGGAAACTCGGCGATCTCACCATCAACCGGCTCGGGTTCGGAGCCATGCGGCTCACCGGTAGCGCGGCCTTCCACCTCGGCACGCCCAGCGATCGCGAAAAGTCGCTGGCCGTGCTGCGCAGGGCCGTCGAACTCGGCGTCAACCACATCGACACCGCCGCCTTCTACTTCTCCGCGCTGCGCTCCGCCAACGAACTCATCAACAGCGCGCTGGCGCCTTACCCGGACGACCTCGTCATCGTCGTCAAGGTCGGCCCGTACCGCGACTACACGGGGGAGTGGGCCACCCCGGCCCGCCCCGACCAACTGCGCGGGCACGTCGAGGAGAACCTGCGCCAACTCGGCCGCGACCACCTCGACGTGGTCAACCTGCGCCGGCTGGAGCAGGACTCCATCGCCGAGCACTTCGGAGCGCTCGCCGAACTGCGCGAGGCCGGCCTGATCCGCCACCTCGGCATCTCCGGCGTCGAGCCGAAGCACCTCGCCGAGGCGCAGGCGATCGCCCCGGTGGTGTGCGTGCAGAACCGGTACGCGCTGGACCGGCCCGATCCCGAGGGAGACGAACTCCTGCGGCTGTGCGGGGAGTCGGGCATCGCCTTCGTGCCCTTCTTCGCCGTCGCGGGCAGCGGGGGAGCCCGGGGCGCCACCGACACCCACGACGACGCGGTGCTCGCCGTGGCCCGTGCGCACGGTGTGAGTCCCGCCCAGGTCCGGATCGCCTGGAGTCTGCACCAGGGGGCGCATGTGCTCGCCATCCCGGGCACGGGCAACCCGGAGCACGTCGTGGACAACGTGGCGGCGGGCGGACTGCGGCTGACGGACGACGAGTTGGCCCGACTCGATGGGTCGCATCGCCCGTAATCGCCGTCAAATGCCCGTTCCCGGCCGGTGGTTACTCGTGTGTAAGAGCTTTACGTGAAACCCCGGCCGGGCCTCCCGGCGGCGTGGATCTTGTCGGTACGGTCCTGCCTTGTGCGCACCGGGAGGGCTCCAACGCCCGGTCTACGCGCGCAGATTCGGCACCCGCACCGCCTTCCCCCACATCCCCCCACCCATGGAGGAACGCCAGATGTACGCCATCACCGGGACCCGGCACAGACTCGCCTCGGCCCTCGCCGTGCTCGGTCTGATCGCCACCGGCGTCGCAGTCCAGGCCACCGCCACCGCGACCCCCGCCCACGCGGCCACCACGCACCGCGTCCTCTTCGACAACGCCCACGCCGAGACGGCGGGCAACGCCGACTGGATCATCTCCACCAGCCAGCCCAACCCGCTCTCCCAGGACTCCGCCCCCTCCGACGAGACCGACTGGACCGGGGCGCTCTCCTCCTGGGGCGTCGCCCTCCAGGAGACCGGCGACTACAGCCTCAAGACGCTGCCCTCGGGCTCAAGCCTCGCCTACGGCGGCTCCACGGCGACCGACCTGTCGAACTTCGACACCCTGGTGCTGCCCGAGCCCAACACGCTGTTCACCACGGCCGAGAAGACCGCCATCATGAAGTTCGTCCAGAACGGCGGCGGCCTCTTCATGATCTCCGACCACACCGGGGCCGACCGCAACAGCGACGGCGAGGACGCGGTCGAGATCCTCAACGACCTGATGACGAACAACAGCGTCGACTCCACCGACCCGTTCGGCTTCTCCATCGACTCCCTGAGCATCAGCTCCGGCTACCCCGCCGCGATCACCGCCGCGTCGAACCCGGTCCTGCACGGCACCTTCGGCACGGTCACCAAGAGCCTCATCGCCAGCGGTACGACGGCCACCCTCAAGCCCGCCGACAACTCTGCCGTGAAGGGCCTGCTCTACCGCTCCGGCTACTCGGGCAACACCGGAGCGTTCTTCCTGACCAGCACCTTCGGCAGCGGCCGGATCGCCTTCTGGGGCGACAGCTCCCCGATCGACGACGGCACCGGCCAGTCCGGCAACACCCTGTACGACGGCTGGAACGACACCGGCGCCACCAACGCCCCCCTCGCCCTCAACGCCACCGCGTGGCTCGCGGGCGCGAGCGACTGACGTACAGGACCGACAGGTCGTGCGGGCCCGGGGAAGCGACCCCGGACCCGCACACCGTCGGTTCAGCCCACCCGTGTCGAACCGGTCAGCGCACCCGCTCCCGCAGGAACGGCACCGTGCTCTCCCACGCCCGCGCCGCCGACTCGGCGTCGTACACCGGGCGGGAGTCGTTGAAGAAGGCGTGGTCGGCCGGGTAGACACGCAGGTCCGGGGTGATACCGGACTGCTCCTTGATGGCCTCGCGCAGCGGGTCCAGGCTCTCCACCGGGATGCTCGCGTCGAGTTCGCCGTAGTGGCCCAGCACCTCGGCCTTGAGGCCGGAGAAGTCGGGCAGCTCGCCCTGGATCACACCGTAGAACGGCACGGCGGCACTGACGCGCGGGTCGGCCGCGGCCTGGTAGAGCACGAAGCCGCCGCCCATGCAGAAACCGACCGAGCCGACCGTTTCCGAGGTGACCTCGGGCCGGGCCAGCAGGTAGTCGACCGCGCCGGTGAGGAGTTCGACGCCCTTCGGCACCGGCAGGGCCTGCAGCATGCGCAGCGCCTCCTCGCTCTCGTGCGCCACGTTGCCGCCGTAGAGGTCGGGGGCGAGGGCGACGAAGCCCTCCTGTGCGAGCCGGTCGGTGACGTCCGCGATGTGGTCGTTGAGGCCCCACCACTCCTGGATGACGATGACTCCGGGTCCGCTGCCGGACGGAGGCAGCGCCAGATAGCCGTACGCGGTGGTGTCAGCGCTGGGAAACGTCACGTTCTGGCGGGACGGGTATCCGGTCGGCTTCGGCAGCTCGGACATGGCAGTCAACTCCTGGAAGGGCAGCGCTCGGTGGGGGTGCGCCGCAGTCGTCGGACTCCGACGCGATCTCCACCTTGTCACGCGCGGGTTCGGCCCCCGATCCCGGCCCCGGTATGGCGGGCAGCAGCGCCCCGCGCACCCCGGTCCCGTCGCCGCGCAGCACCTCCGCGCACGCGTCCGGCGCGAAGCGCGTCACCGCGTACGCCGCCAGGCCCAGCCACCACGCGGCGAACAGCCAGCCGCCGACGACGTCCGAGAACCAGTGGACGCCCAGATAGACCCGGCTCAGCCCGACCAGCACGCCCCAGCAGCCGACCGCGACTGCGATCGGACGCCGCCCGCGCGGGGCCCGTGTCCACACGGCCAGGACGAGCAGTCCGGCGGTGACGGCCGACGTGGTGGTGTGGCCGGAGGGGAACGACCAGTGCCCGGCGTCCGTCGCCCAGTGCGCCATGGCCGGCCGGGGCCGGGACAGCAGCGCCATCACGGAGAACCGCACCGCCTGGGCGGCGACCAGACAGACCAGACAGGTGGCGGCCGTCAGGATCCGCTGTCGCGCGGTCCGGCCGAGCAGGTAACCGGCGAGGGCGACCAGGGCGTACGGAACGAAGCCCGAGCCGGTGTGGGTCACCACCCGGGCGAGGGTGACGACCACCTCCGGCCGGTGCGCGAGCGACCACTCCAGCAGATCCCGGTCGCCGAACAGGGTGCCGCCGCCCTGGAGCATGACCGTGACGGCGAGCAGCGCCAGCAGCACAAACGCGACCAGGCTCCCCAGCGCTGGGGAGCCCGCCCTTGCGACAGCTTGCTCACGGTTCACATCTGCTCGACGATCACGCCCCGGCGAAGGTTCCCGTGACCCACGGACGCGGAGGAGATCACCCGTGCGGATACGGAGATGACACACCCGGGGTGTTACGTATAACCTCACCCGTCAACCGCACGTGATGCGCAGGTCAGCCGGACAGTCCGGCGCGCCTGCGCCCGAGAGGCCGAGGAGGGCCGATGAGACGTATCGCACTGGTCACCCTTGTCGTGGACGACTACGACGAGGCGATCCGCTTCTACACCGACGCCCTCGGCTTCAGGCTCGCCGAGGACACCCCGCGCCCCGACGGCTCCCGCTGGGTCGTCGTCGAGCCGGGCACGGCGGAGGCGGGCACCGGCCTGCTGCTCGCCCGGGCCAAGGACGAGGACCAGCGCGCCCGCATCGGCGACCAGACCGGCGGACGCGTGGGCTTCTTCCTGCACACCGACGACTTCGCCCGCGACCACGCCCGGATGAGCGCCGCCGGCGTGACCTTCCTGGAGGAGCCGCGCCATGAGCCGTACGGCTCGGTCGCCGTCTTCCAGGATCTGTACGGCAACCGCTGGGACCTCCTCCAGCCGGCCACCGACTGACCCGCAGCGACACCACCCCACCGCACCACCACCTGCCGAGGAAACACCGCACATGACCGCGTCCCCCGTCGACACCGACACCCTCCGCCGCCTCCCCAAGGCCGTGCTGCACGACCACCTCGACGGAGGCCTGCGCCCCGCCACCCTGGTCGAGCTGGCCGCCGAGGTCGGCCACACCCTGCCCACCACCGACCCGGACGAGCTGGCCGCCTGGTACTACGAGGCCGCCAACTCCGGTGACCTGGTGCGCTACATAGCCACCTTCGAGCACACCCTCGCCGTGATGCAGACCCGCGAGGGCCTGCTGCGCACCGCCGAGGAGTACGTCCTCGACCTCGCCGAGGACGGCGTCGTCTACGCCGAGGTGCGCTACGCCCCCGAACTGAACGTGAACGGCGGCCTGACCCTCCCCGAGGTCGTCGAGACCGTCCAGGAGGGCCTGGCGGCCGGTATGGCGAAGGCCGCCGCCGCAGGGACCCCGGTGCGGGTCGGCACGCTGCTGTGCGGGATGCGCATGTTCGACCGGGTCCGTGAGGCCGCCGATCTGGCCGTCGCCTTCCGGGACGCCGGTGTCGTCGGCTTCGACATCGCGGGCGCCGAGGACGGCTTCCCGCCCGCCGACCACCTCGCCGCCTTCGAACACCTGCGCGGCGAGAGCGTGCCGTTCACCATCCACGCGGGCGAGGCGCACGGCCTGCCCAGCATCCACCAGGCCCTCCAGGTCTGCGGCGCCCAGCGCATCGGCCACGGCGTCCGCATCACCGAGGACATCGTCGACGGCAAGCTCGGCCGTCTCGCGGGCTGGGTGCGCGACCGCCGGATCGCCCTGGAGATGTGCCCGACCTCCAACCTCCAGACCGGCGCCGCCACCTCGATCGCCGAGCACCCCATCACCGCGCTGCGCGACCTGGGCTTCCGCGTCACCCTCAACACCGACAACCGGCTGGTCTCGGGCACGACGATGACCCGCGAGATGTCCCTGCTGGTCGAGGAGGCCGGCTGGACGGTCGAGGACCTGCGCACGGTCACGGTGAACGCGGTGAAGAGCGCGTTCATCCCGTTCGACGAGCGCAACGCCCTCATCGAGGACGTGGTGCTCCCCGGCTACGCGCTCTGAAGCAGTCCCCGCAGATAGGCGGCCTGGCCGACGTGCTCCCAGTCGTCGGCCAGGACACTGACCAGCCGTACGCCGAGCGTGACCGGCGGGTCCCAGCGCTCGTCGACGACGCGTTCCAGATCCTCGGCGGCCAGAGTGCGCAGGGCTTCGAGGCTCTGGGCTTGCACGGCGTCGTAGTAGCCGGTCAGCAGTTCGGGGGAGTCGACGCGCACCTTGGCGACCTGCGCCGAGGTGTGGCCGTACCCGATGTCGCGGGGTTCAAGGTCGAGGCCGAAACGCTTCTCCCAGCCCTGGGTCAGCCACACCTGGTCGAGACCGAAGGCACCGGCCACATGGTCGTCCTGGACCCGGGTGAGATGCCAGACCAGCCAGGCGACGGAGTTGGCGTCGGGGCCGGGGCGGTGGTTGAGGTCGTCGGGGCCCAGGCCCTCGACGGCGGCGTGGACTTCTTCCTGGATGCGGCTGTAGCCGTCGATGAGGATGTCCTTGGCATGCATGGGGTCCAGCCTCCCCCATTCCGGCCCGTCATGCCCCCTTGGTTTCAGCCTCGGTCTCCAGCAGAGCCATCAGTGCCCGCGCCGCGGGACTGGTCGCCTCCGAGGCCGGCAGCAGGGCGACCGTCTCGTACACGGTCTCGCCGGTGCCCTTGACCGAGAGCGCCGTCAGCGACTCGCGCTTGTGCCGGAAGTGCCGGGGTACGACGGCCACCCCGAGGTTCTCGTCCACCAGGTCGAGGAGGCTGTGCACGTCGTTGACCTCCAGGGCGACCGTCCGGCGCACGCCCGCCTCGGCGAAGGCGGCGTCGGTGGTGCGGCGCGGCCCCCAGTCCGGGTGGAAGTCGACGAACACCTCGCCGCCCAGGTCCTCCGGGGTCACGGCCGCGCCGATCGCCGCGAGCCGGTGACTCGGATGGCACAGCATGATCATCGGCTCGCTGCTCAGCGGTACGGCACGCAACTGGTCGGCCTCCTCCCGCGTCCCGCGGACGGCGAAGGCCAGATCCAGACGCCCCGCGGCCACCTCCTCTGCCAGCGCACCCGAGCCCGCCTGCCGCAGACTGATCTCCACGTCCGGGTGCTGCCGCCGGAACGCGGCGAGGAGCCCCGCCACATGCACCCCGGCGATGCACTGCTCGGAGCCCAGCGCGAGCATCCCGCGCAGCACCCCCTGCACCGCGGCCACCGCCTCGTGGGCAGACCGCACCTGTGCGAGGATCCGCTCGGCCTCGCCGAGCAGCGCACGCCCCGCAGGGGTGAGCGTCACCCGGCGGGTGGTACGCACGAACAGCGGCGTCTGCAGCTCCCGCTCCAGCGCGCGGATCGAGGCCGAGAGACCCGACTGGGACACCATCAGGCGTTCGGCGGCCCGGGTGAAGTGCTGGTCCTCGGCGACCGCGACGAAGTGCTGGAGATGGCGTAGTTCCATGATTGAGAAGCCTATCCGCTGAATTCCATCGGATTCTCCTGTTGGACCACTACCCGCTCCCGGGGGAAGAGTGGGAACAGCAGTGATCGCATCCGCCGTGCCAACCCCCCTGGAGTCGCGTTGTACACCGCACACACCGACCGTTACGCGGACATGCCCTACCGGCGTACCGGGCGCAGCGGCCTGAAGCTCCCCGCACTGTCGCTCGGCCTGTGGCACAACTTCGGCCCCGACCGGCCGGTGGACACCCAGCGGGCCATCCTGCGCCGCGCCTTCGACCTCGGCGTCACCCACTTCGACCTGGCCAACAACTACGGCCCCCCGCCCGGCGCCGCAGAGAGCGCCCTCGGCGAGGCGCTCAAGGCGGACTTCGCTTCCTACCGCGACGAACTGGTCATCTCCACGAAGGCCGGATACCTGATGTGGCCGGGCCCGTACGGCGAGTGGGGCTCCCGCAAGTACGTGCTGTCCTCGCTCGACCAGAGCCTCACCCGGATGGGCCTGGAGTACGTCGACATCTTCTACTCGCACCGCCCGGACCCGGAGACTCCCCTGGAGGAGACGATGGGCGCCCTGCACACCGCGGTCCAGCAGGGCAAGGCGCTCTACGTCGGCATCTCCAACTACTCGGCCGAGCAGACCCGCGAGGCCGCGCGCATCCTCGGTGAGCTGGGCACCCCGCTGCTGATCCACCAGCCGCGCTACTCGATGCTCGACCGCCGCCCGGAGGACGAGGGCCTGCTGGACGCCCTCGACGAGCTCCAGGTCGGCTCCATCGTCTTCTCCCCGCTGGAGCAGGGCCTGCTGACCGGCCGCTACCTCGACGGCATCCCGGCCGACTCGCGGGCGGCGAGCGACAGCCCCTTCCTGAACTCCGACCGGATCACCGAGGACCTCGTGCAGCAGCTGCGCGCCCTCGACGACATCGCCAAGTCCCGCGGCCAGTCCCTGGCCCAGCTGGCCCTCGCCTGGGTCCTGCGCGGCGGCCGGGTGACCTCCGCCCTGGTGGGCGCGAGCAGCCCGCAGCAGCTGGAGGACAGCGTCGCGGCGATCGACAACCTGGAGTTCGCCCCGGAGGAGCTGGCCCGGATCGACGCGGTGATCAAGCAGTAAGCCGCTCGCTCACCTCCCAGAGGCGGGCCGCCGCCTTCGGGTCCACGGCGCGGGACAGCACCCCCGGGACGCTGTCCCCGCCGGCCCAGGCGGCCTCGTTCTCGGGGGTCACCAGCGGGCTGATGTCGACGTTCTCGCAGTAGACCCCGCCGAGACCGGCGAGTTGCGGGCCGGTCGCGCACCAGACGCCGGTGGCCGCGCCCTGCTGCACGGTCTTCATCTGGCGCTCGGGATCACGGACGGGCCGGCCCGCACCGTCCAGCGCGCCCGCCGCCTGGAGCGCTGCCGGGTCGAGGTGTTTGACCAGGCCGGTGTCGATGATCAGGCCCGGGTGCACGGCGAAGGCCCGGATGCCCTCGGCCTGGCCGCGCCGGTCCAGTTCCACGGCGAAGAGGGCGTTGGCCGTCTTCGACTGGCCGTAGGCCACGAACGGCTCGTACTTGCGGTGCTCGAAGTGCAGATCGTCGAAGTCGACGCCGGCGAAGCGGATGCCCCGCGACGACAGCGCCACGACCCGTGCCCCGTCGGCCGCGACCATGGCGGGCCACAGCCGCGTCGTCAGCTGGAAGTGCCCGAGGTGGTTGGTGGCGAACTGCCCCTCGTACCCTCGTGCGTCCCGCGCCAACGGGGTCGCCATGATCCCGGCGCTGTTGACCAGGAGGTGCAACGGCCGCCCGGACGCCAGGAACTTCTCCGCGAAGGTGTCGACGGACGCCGGATCCAGCAGATCCAGGCGCTCGACCTCGGCTCCGGGCACGGCCTCCAGTGCCGTCCGGGCCCGCCGCACGTCCCGTGCCGGCACGACGACCTCGGCGCCGGCGGCACGCAGTACACGCGCCGTCTCAAGCCCGATGCCGGAGTAGCCCCCCGTGACGATCGCGACCTTGCCGGTCAGGTCGATGCCCTTGATCACCTCCTCGGCGGTGGAGGCGGCACCGAAGCCGGAACCCAGGGGGTGCTGCTGTGTGGTGGTCATGTCTGGCTCTCTCCTCAACGTGCCGGGCGCTCTCAACGCGAGCTGTTCCGACCACCGTAGGTCGACATCTCCGTACGATGAATGCTTGAGAATCCGCATTACTTGCGTGATAGTACGAGTATGTCTGCGGATCCACTGTCCGACGCCCTTGCCGTCGCCGACGCGCGCACTGTGTTCTCCGGGGGTTTCACGGCCGGCGGGGACTGGGCCATCCAGTTGCGCGGGCGTGACCGGCTGAAGGTGAACGCCGTGGTGAGGGGTGGCTGCCTGCTGGTCCGCGAGACGGGCGGCGAGCCCGTGCGGCTCGCCGAGGGGGACGTCGTGGTGTCCGACGGCGGTCAGCCGTACGTGCTGTGCAGTCGGGCCGGCGTCGAGCCGACGGACTCCGAGGACGTCGTCATGGACCAGGTGACCCGGATGGGTCGGCTCGGCCAGGGCGAGGACGTGGACGTGGCGTGTGTGTCCGGGCACATCGACCTGAGCCGGGACCGCGGCGATCTGCTGCGCCGGGCGCTGCCGGAGCTCGTCCACGTACGGGCCGACTCGGCCGAGGCCGGCGTGCTGCGGTGGCTCATCGGGCAGTTGGCGGCGGAGATGACGACGCGCAGGGCGGGGGTCGAGTTCGTCTCGGCCCAGCTCGCGCAGCTGATGTTCGTGCAGGTGCTGCGGGTGTGCCTGACCGAGGCGGACGGGCTGCCGCCGGGCTGGCTGCGCGCGCTGGCCGACGAGCGGCTTGCCCCGGCGCTGCGCCTGATGCACGGCGACCCGGCCCACCCCTGGCAGCTGGCGGAACTCGCCCGGGCGGCGGCGATGTCCCGCACCACGTTCGCCGTACGGTTCAGGGAAGCGGCCGGGGTGCCGCCCCTGACGTACCTGCTGAACTGGCGCATGAGTCTGGCCGCCCGGGCCCTGAGGCAGGACACCGCCCCGGTCGCGGCACTCGCCCGCTCCGTCGGCTACACCTCCGAGAGCGCCTTCAGCAACGCCTTCAAACGGGCGGTCGGCGTCGGGCCGCGCCGTTACCGCGAAGCCGCCAGGAGCTGAGCCGCTCCGCCAGGCAGCGGGCAGCCGTATCGAAGTTGTCTGCGGCGGCACTTCCGTCACTGTCAGTGTGTACGGGCGCGCCGGAACGATCGTCTTCGGGGCGCTGTGCGCTGGTCGGGGCGGGGTCCCCCGCCGAGGGTGATCCCGAGAGAAGACCGCCCTGTCGGATTCCGGCCAAGAGTCGCGTCGAATATGCCAGGAGACTGGCTGGAAAGGCGTGGTGACAGAGTGTCAATAGTGAAGATACTTGAGTAGTAGAACACTGCACGACCGAGTGAGCCGCAGGGAAAGCGAGGCAGGGCCGCCAGGCGATCGGGGGAAAGATCGTGCACGACGAGTTCCTTTGCCACGTCACGGCGTACGGCGTCTGTGCGGGCCGGCGAATAGGCGTACCGCTGGGTACGTATCGCGCGCCCACCCTGGCGCTGGCCCTGTGGTGGTTACGGGACCGCGCGAACTGGATCGCCGAACGGCTCGATCCGCAACCCGAGGAGCAGTACTTCCCCCCGAACTCGCTCGTCCCCGTCGCCGCCACCGTGCCCGACGTCCCCGGTCTGCTGCGCGCCTGGAGCATGGACCCGTACCAACAGGAGCTGGTCGCCGACGAGTTGGCGGCCGGCCGGCTCGTCCGGATCGCCACGTACGACGAGACCGCCGAGTACGAACTGCTCGCCGAGTCCGTCGACGCCCTGCGGATGCAGCGGACCACCCCGGCGCTGGTCGTGCCGGTCGCCTAGGTTCCTGGACTTCGAAGCCCCTGGGCCGGGCGGACGTCCATCTGGCCAGGCGTATATGCGGACGAATCGCTAGAATTCTGGGCATGGTAGACCAGGGGTCGGTCGCGCCGACCGCGCCCGAACTCGTCCTGGAGACGGACGCGGGCTCCACACTGATGAGCCCCGGCCGCGACTATCACGTCGGACGCGACCCGCTCAGCGAGATCGTCATCGACGACGCCCGGGTCTCCTGGCACCACGCGGTGCTGCGGCAGGAGGACGGACACTGGACGGTCGAGGACGAGAACAGCACGAACGGCACGTACGCCGACGGTCTGCGCGTCCATGAACGGGACGTCGGACCCGGCAGCGTCCTGCGCTTCGGCAGCCCTGCCGACGGGCCGCGCGCCGTCCTCGTCAGCCCGTCCCCGCCCGCCCGTGAACGCCCCTCGGCGGTCTCCATGCCCGCCATGACCGGCACCTTCCGGCAGCCGACCAGTGTCCGGCCGCTGTCCGCCCGTACCGTCCGCATCGGCCGCGCCGCCGACAACGACCTGGTCGTCGACGACCTCCTTGTCTCCCGCCGGCACGCCGAACTGCGCGCCCACCCGGACGGGACGTACGAGATCGTCGACCTGGGCAGTCACAACGGCACCTTCCTCAACGGCGGGCCCGTCGCCCGGGGGATCGTCGCGCCCGGTGACATCGTCGGCGTCGGCCACTCCGTGTTCTGCCTGGTCGGCGACCAGCTCCAGGAGTACGTCGACACCGGCGAGGTCTCCCTCGACGTGCAGGACCTCACGGTCGCCGTCGACCACGGCCGCAAGACCCTGCTCGAGGGCGTGTCCTTCCCGGTGGGGGAGAAGTGCCTGCTCGCGGTCGTCGGACCCAGCGGCGCAGGCAAGTCCACCCTCCTCAACGCCCTGACCGGACAGCGCCCCGCCGACCACGGCACGGTCCTGTACGACGGCCGCGACCTCTACCGCGACTACGCCGAACTGCGCCAGCGCATCGGTTTGGTCCCGCAGGACGACATCCTGCACGCCCAGCTGACCGTGCACGGCGCCCTCTCCTACGCCGCCGAACTGCGCTTCCCGCAGGACACCGCGAAGGCGGAACGGCGGGCCCGGGTCGACGAGGTGGTGCGTGAACTCGGCCTGGAAGAGCGGGTCAAGCAGCCCGTGCACAGCCTCTCCGGCGGACAGCGCAAGCGGGTCAGTGTGGCCCTGGAACTGCTCACCAAGCCGTCGCTGCTCTTCCTCGACGAACCGACCTCGGGCCTCGACCCCGGGATGGACCGCTCGGTGATGCACATGCTGCGCGGCCTCGCCGACGACGGCCGGACCGTCATCGTCGTCACCCACAGCGTGCTCAGCCTCGACGTCTGCGACCGGCTGCTGGTGCTGGCCCCCGGCGGCAAGGTCGCCTACTACGGGCCGCCCGAGGACACCCTCGCCTTCTTCGGGTACGAGCAGTGGCCCGAGGCGTTCGAGGCCTTCGAGCGCGACCGGGAACGGGACTGGGCGGGCGACTACCGCACCTCGCCGTTCCACCGGCAGTACATCGTCAACTCGACCGCCCAGCCCCGGCTGCCGAGGTCGGGCCCGGTCGCCGCCACCCCGCACCCGCCCAAACCGCAGAGCTGGGGCGCCCAGTTGAGCACCCTGGTCCGCCGCTACACGGCCGCGCTGAGCGCCGACCGCACCTTCCTCGCCATCATGATCGCCCTGCCGTTCGTGATGGGCGCGATGGCCCGGGCGCTGGCGGGCAGCAAGTTGACGCAAGAGACGGCGATGAACGCGCTGCTCATCCTGTGCGTCGGCGGCGTCCTGACCGGGGCGGCCAACGCCGTGCGCGAGCTGGTCAAGGAACGGGTGATCTACCAGCGGGAGCGCGCTGTCGGCCTGTCCAGATCGGCGTACCTGATGTCGAAGGTCGTGGTCCTCGGGACGATCACCGTCGCCCAGGCCGTCGTCCTGACCCTCGTCGCGCTGCTCGGCGTCGACCTCAACGCACCAGGCGGCGAAGGCGTGTTGATGCCACCCCTGGTGGAGATCACGGTCGCCGTCGCGCTGCTCTCCTTCACGGCGATGATGCTCGGCCTGCTCGTCTCGGCGCTGGTCCGCAAGGAGGAGGTGACGATGCCGCTGCTCGTGCTGCTGGCCATCGTCCAGGTCGTGTTCTGCGGCGCCCTGCTCAAACTCGACGGCGTCCCCGGCATCGAACAGCTGTCCTGGCTGGTGCCCTCGCGATGGGCGCTCGGCGCGATGGCGGGCACCATCGGACTGTCCCGGATCGTCCCCGGGGAGCTGACCGGCGACCCGCTGTTCGAACACTCGGCCGGGGTCTGGCTGCTCAACACGGGCATGCTGCTCGTGCTCTCGGTGGTCTTCGGGTACCTGGTCCTCCGGCTGCTGCGGCGGCACGAACCAGCCGTCATGCGGAAGTAGAGGGGGTGGGTGAGATGACGTCCCCCGGTTTCCGGATCACCGGGTTCCGGCCCACGCACGTCGTCCCCGGGGACGGCCTGGCCGCCTGGGAGGAGCCGGACCCGTCCCGGCCCACGGTGCCCCTCGACGCGCTGCTGCCGGTCGAGCTGGTCGAGCGGCGCGGCGACTGGGGGCATGTCCGGTGCGCGAACGGCTGGTCCGCCTGGGTCGACGGACGGCTCCTGGTCGCCGTACCGCAGGACCCGCCCGCCGCAGGCGCCCCGCTCGCCCGTACCGCCGATCCACGGCCCCTGCTGGCCCGTGCGGAACAGGCGCTGGCCCGATATCGCGAGGCTGTGGAGGAGCTGACCGGGGGCGCGCTCGACCGGGAGGCGTTTCGGGGGCGCACGCGCGGACAGCGGATCGGGATCGTCGTCGACGGCGAGTCCGTGTGGCTGTACGACGCCGAGCACGAGCGCTGGGTGTACACCGACGGCACCCGGCTGAGCGCCTACGCCGCCGACCGGGAACCCGCCGCCCCCGCGCGCGAGCCCACCCAGGTGGTGCCCGACCTGGGCCACGCGCCCACCCAGGTCGTCAGGGACGACGGCGACGGCATCGGCGGCGGCGGATGAACCGAGACCCGGACCGCGACACGCGTTCGCACGCGGGACGCCCCTCCGACCTGCTCGGGAAGCAGATCGCCGGCTACCGCGTCGAGGCGGAGATCGGCCGGGGCGGCATGGCCGTCGTCTACCGGGCCAGGGACCTGCGCCTAGACCGGACCGTCGCCCTGAAACTCCTCGCGCCGGAACTCGCCCGCAACGACACCTTCCGCAGACGCTTCACCCACGAGTCCCGGGTGGCCGCCGCGATCGACCATCCGCACATCGTCCCGGTCTTCGAGGCCGACGAGAAGGACGGCATCCTCTACATCGCGATGCGGTACGTCGAAGGCAGCGACCTGCGTCATCTCCTGGACCGCAAGGGCCCGTTGCCGCTCGCCACCGCCACCCGGATCGCCGCCCAGGTGGCCTCCGCGCTCGACGCCGCCCACGAACACGGCCTGGTCCACCGGGACGTCAAACCCGGCAACATCCTGGTCGCCCGGGGCACCGACAGCGACCACCCCGAGCACGTCTACCTCACCGACTTCGGCCTGACGAAGAAGTCGCTGTCCCTGACCGGCTTCACGACGGTCGGCCAGTTCGTCGGCACCCTCGACTACGTGGCCCCCGAGCAGATCTCGGGCCGCCCGGTCGACGGACGCTGTGACGTCTACGGCTTCGCCTGCGTGGTCTACGAACTCCTGGTAGGCCACCCGCCCTTCCAACGCGACGACGACATGGCCCTGTTGTGGGCCCACCAGTACGACGAGCCACCACCACTGACCGAGCAGCGCCCCGAACTCCCCGCCGCCGTCGACCCGGTGTTCGCGAAGGCCCTGGCCAAGACCCCGGACGACCGCTACGACTCCTGCCTCGACTTCATCGCCGCACTCCGCGCGACCTCGACCCGCCCCGCGCACGAGGACCACCCACCCACGCGAGTGGTCCGACTGCCCGGGACGGGCGAGGAACGCCCACCCCAGCCACCGGACTGGGCCCGCCCGGTGTTCACCCGACACGGTCACCGACGGTCGGGGTAACAGGCCTTGGGGCGCGTGCGGTTGGCGCTAACTCTGGCCAAGCCCACCCAACGGCACCCGTCGCGCAGACAGCTTCCGGTACGAGATGCGCCAGCCGCCGTCGACCCGCACCACCGTGTCGTCGTAGGTCACCGAGCCGCACGAACCGTCCGTCATGACGCCCAACCCCTTGGAGCGGGCGTGTACTTGGCCGTCGGGCGCCTCGGTGACTACCACGTTCGTGACGTGATGGGCGACGGGATTCGCCGCGCCGAGGGCGAGTGACGCCTCCGTGAGCGAGGCGAGACCGGTGACCAGGTCCTGGCCGAAGTCGGAGAGGTCGTACACCACGTCCGGGGTGAACACCTCCGCCGTGCGGTCGAGGTCCCCGTCGTCGACGAGGTGACCGTGCAGCGCGATCAACTCCGTCACGGCCAGCCGGTCTTCGGCACTCAACGCCATGGCGCCACGCTCCCACGCCCGCCGGGCACCCGCCTAACGGTTTTCGACCTCGCCCCGCCGATGCACCCGCCGGGCCAGCAGTGCCCCCAGGAACCCCGTGACCAGACCCCACAGCAGCGCCAGACCGAGGGCGCCCCACAGATGGGGGCGCAGGAACAGGCTGCCGGAGAGGTTGCCGCCGAGGTCGCCGATGCCCAGGACCGACAGGCCGTAGTGGGCGTCGATGCGGCCGATCAGGCAGATCATCAGGACCGTCAGGGCAAGCGCGACCGCCATGTGCACGGCGTGCTGCCAGGCGCGCATGCGGGCCGGAGAGCGCACCGCCATCAGGAACGCGGCGGCCAGCAGCAGCACGGCGTCGACGGCGACCAGCCACCACACCTTGCCGTCGAAGCCCGCGAGGGTGCCCAGGTTGAGCGTGGCGGTGTCGGACGTGCGCAGCACCTCGTCGAGGACGTGCGGCATCGGCAGCCCGAAGGGGCCGTCCACGCGGCCCTCCCAGGTGACGCCCAGGCCGGTGGTGAGGGCCAGCCAGACCAGGTTCGGCATGCCCAGCAGCACCAGCGCGAGGGACTGCGCGGGCTGTCCGCGCGTCACCGCCACGACCAGCGCGATCACGGTCCCGAGGGCCACGAAGGCGAGCAGCAGGACGACCATGGCGTACGCGGCCGGACGTACCGACTCCTGGAAGCGCAGGAGCCGCGCCGGCAGCGGGGCCCCGCGTGAGACCAGCAGGGCCAGTGCCAGGACGCCCGCCAGCCACACCACGCCCGCGAGAAGTGTCAGCGGTACGTCTGTGGCGAAGCCGATCCTCGGTGCGGCGCCGAAGATGTCGCCGATGTCGCCGAGTGCGCCGTCTCCCAGCGAGACCGCGAAGGTCTGGCGGGCCGCGAACGCCAGACCGGTCAGGCCCAGCACCCACAGGACGGCGATCCGCGCGGCCCAGCCCGCCAGCTCACGGGCCCCGGCGACGGCCCGGTGCCGCAGCGGGCGCAGAAAGCCAGCGCCGGTCACGAGTGCCCCGACGAGCGTCACCGTCAGCGGCATCACGGTCAGACCGCCCGCTGTCTCGGCGAGATCTCCGGCGTCGCCCGTGAGGTCGACGGTTCCGCCGACCGCCGTAACGACGGTGGCCGCGACGATCCGGGGGAACGCGCCGTCCGGCAGGTCGCCCGCACCGGCCGCCCACAGCCCCAGCCCGGCGGTCAGCACCATGGCGGCCAGCCCGGTCAGCACCACGGCCAGGGCCTGCACCCAGCCGTGCCGGGAGACGGTCCGCCCCGCGCCGAGGATCGGCACGGGAGCGGGGTTTCGCGTGCTCACCCTGCCACGCTAAGCAGCACTCGGGCGGTGCGCCTGTCGGGGCTCACGCCCAA
Source organism: Streptomyces sp. NPDC000878 (assembly GCF_053599695.1). Classification (NCBI taxonomy): domain Bacteria; kingdom Bacillati; phylum Actinomycetota; class Actinomycetes; order Kitasatosporales; family Streptomycetaceae; genus Streptomyces; species Streptomyces sp. NPDC000878. Next base: position 25,211 of record NZ_JBSFMT010000003.1, read on the forward strand.
CGGAACGAAGGTGTCCGCTTGCGGGCGGCCCGGGAGCAGGGCGCACAATGGGCACGTTGTGGAAGAAAGCGGCAGGAATCGGGGCCAGTGCCGCAGAAGCCCACGTCGGAAGAAGAGCCCGTGAGCGTCGAACAGCCGTCCTCCGGCAGCCCCACCGGACCGCCCTCCGGCCCCCTGTCCGGCCCCTCCCAGCCACCCACGGGCCCACCGTCCCAGCCGCCCACCGACGGCGGAGGCGGCGGGGACGGGGGTGGCGGCGGAGACGGGGGCGGCACGGGAGAAGGGCCTGGGCGCGACCGGCCCTGGTGGAGGTCGGCGCCCCGGATCGCCGTGCTCGCCACCTCGGTCGTGGCCGCCGTCGCCCTGATCGTCGTTCTCACCCGCTCCGACGGCGGCTCCGGTGGCACCTCCGACCAGGCGAGCGGCGAGGTCTTCCTCCAGGCCGCGGACACGGCGGGCCCCGACGCCTTCACCGAGTCCACCGCCAAGGACAGCTCCGCCCCACCGGCCACCACCCCCACCGCCACCGTCTCGGAGACGGCCACCGCGAACGTCGTACGGCGCGTGGACGGCGGCTCGGCCGGCCTGTACGGCGGCACCCGCAAGGTCGCCAGCTGCGACGTGGAGAAGCAGATCCGGGTCCTTCGGGCCGCCCCCGCGAAGAACGGGGCGTTCGCCTCGGTCCTCGGCCTCCAGCCGGCCGGGGTCCCCGCGTATCTGCGCTCACTCACCCCCGTACAGCTCCGCATGGACACCCGTGTCACCAACCACGGCTACCGCGACTCCGCCGCCACCACCTACCAGGCCGTCCTCCAGACCGGGACGGCCGTCCTCGTCGACGACCGCGGACGCCCGCGCGTGCGCTGCGCCTGCGGCAACCCGCTCACCGACCCGGTACGGCAGACCACCGCGCGTCCGCGAGGGGACGCGTGGCCGTCGTACCGCACCTCGAACGTCGTCTACGTGGCGCCCGCCGTCACGGTCGTGAACATCTTCGTCGTCTACGACCCCGACCGCCGCGACTGGTTCCATCGGCGCCCGGGCGACACGGGCGGCAAGGACCAGAAGACCGACCCGCCGGTCAAGGAGCCGACCCCGTCCGTGAGTTCGTCGGAGAGTTCGACGACGCCCTCGCCGGCGTCCTCGGAGCCGGAGTCCTCGGAGCCGGAGTCCTCGGAGCCGGAGTCCTCGGACCCGGAGTCTTCCGAGCCCGAGTCCTCGGAGCCGTCGTCCGCGACGCCCGGGCTGCTGTCACCGCGGTCACCGGTGCCGTGCGTGTCCTCGCCCACCGCCTCGCCCGCGTCACCGGCCGCACCGGACACCGCGAGCCCGTCGGCCACACCCTGCCCGCCGACCTCGAGCGCTCCTCCCTCCTCTCCCTCGTCCTCGGCTCCGGCCGTCGAACCCCCGTCCTCGGCGCCCGGATCGTCCCACTCGCTGCCCGACGGCCGCCTGTCCGGGACGACGCCCCGGTCGGGCTCCAGCGCGCCGTCCTCCTGAGGTTCCGCGAGGGGTGAACGCCGCTTCCGGGGACGGGGGGACTGCGGCGCGCGGCTCGGGGTACGAGCAGTGATGCGACCGGGTCCGGCTGGACCGGTCATCGAGAAAGAAACGCATGATCGACCATCTGGGCGGAGCAGTGATACCGACTGGTTTCGACGTGCCCGTCGAACCGCTGCGACGGGCGACGCACTTCACCGGCGAACCGGGCTGCATCGCGGAGGCACGCGCCTTCGCCGAGCGCTTCCTGGAGCAGCTGAGGAAGGAGTGGTGTGCCCCGGCCGACAGGCGTGCCGAAGGTGAACTGGTGCTGGTGGTGAGCGAGTTGGTCACCAACGCGGACCGGCACAGTCACGGACCGTACGTCCTCGAACTGGAGGGCACGGACACCGCCGTGACGGTGTGCGTGTACGACAGCAGCGCCGCGCTGCCCCTGCGCTACCCCCGGGACCCGGAACGGATCGGGCGGCACGGCCTGGAGATCGTCCACGCCCTCGCCACCGAGGTGACGGCGCGCAGGGTGCCCGTCGGCAAGTACGTCCGGGCGGTGCTGCCGCTCAACCAGAACCAGGGAGCCGGCCGGTCATCGGGACAACCGGCGAGGCAGGCGTAGTCGAAGTAGCACTACGCCTGCCTCCACATCGGGGTCCGGTCGGGTCAGGCGTAGTCCAGCTCTCCGAGCATGCCCTCGCGCAGTTGCGTGATGATGCGCTTGATCAGCCGGGAGACATGCATCTGCGAGCAGCCGAGCAGCTCGCCGATCTCCGCCTGGGTGGCCTCCTCGACGAATCGCAGATGGATGATCTGCCGGTCGCGGTCGCTGAGTTCGGCGAGCAGCGGGGCGAGCGACTGGAAGTCCTCGACCAGCCGCATCCCGTGCTCCTCGACCCCGATGAAGTCGGCCAGCACCGCCTCGCCGCCCTCCGGCCCGTCGCCGGTCAACGCGGCGTCGAGCGACGCGGAGTTGTAGCCGTTGGCCGCTATCTGGCCCTCGACGACCTCGTTCTCGGGCAGGTTCATCAGCGTGGCCAGTTCGGCGACCGTCGGATCGCGGTCCAGCCTGCTCGCCAGTTCCTCGCGGGCCTTGGCCAGTTCGACGCGCAGCTCCTGGAGCCGGCGCGGAACGTGCACCGCCCAGGTCGTGTCACGGAAGAACCGCTTGATCTCACCGATGATGTACGGCAGCGCGAACGACGTGAACTCCACCTCACGGGACAGCTCGAACCGGTCGATGGCCTTGATCAGGCCGATCATCCCGACCTGGACGATGTCCTCCATGTCGTCGCCGCGGCCCCGGAAACGCCCGGCGGCGAACCGCACGAGCGACATGTTCATCTCGATCAGGGTGTTGCGCGCGTACTGGTGGTCGTGCGTGCCCTCTTCGAGTTCGGTGAGGCGCTGGAAGAACTGGCGGGACAGCTCACGCGCGTCACGCGGGGCCACCTTTCGCGGTTCCGGGACTCCGGGCAGTGGGGCGTCACCCGTCCTGGTCCTGGCGGTGTCCTCGACGACCTCTGCCTTCGACCGGATCATGGCGGTGTCCATTACCTGTTACCTCTCCCACGAAACATCACGCTACGGATGATGGAACCGTTCCGGAAAGCGCGTACCCGGTCAGCCGCCGGACATGCCATCTGTGATGTTCCCTACTGGAGACGGGTGGACACGAGGTGTGAAAGGCCCACGAACAACGGGTGTTGACCTGGCAGTAAGGACCGTGGTTCCGGTTGTGGCGGAGGCGTAGACACCGTGGGGCGATTGCTGGCCACCGGTCGGGGGATCGGCGTAGGGGACCCGCCGGCTCAGGGGACCCGGGTCGCCGTGATCAGCTCGTGGAGGTAGCGCTTGGTGAGCCGGCCTCCGTACCGCGTCTCGATCAGATCCCGGACGCAGGCGAGCAGGCCCTGGCGGGAGGGCGCGTCGAGGGCGCGGTGGCCCGAGTAGGTGAGCAGGACGTCGATGTACTCGTCGACGGTGTACGCGATGTCCCGCGCATGGCGCCGGACGGTGACGTCGGTGAAGTGCTCCGAGCGGTCGAACTCCCCGGTGTCCGTCGCCGTGTCGGCCTCGTCGACCTGTTGCAGATCGGGCGGGGTGGCCGGGTCCCACTGCTCGTAGCACCGCTGCACCCGTTCGAAGAAGTCGACGGTGCCGCCCTTGACGTGGTGCGTGGTGACGATCGCGAGCAGCCCGCCCGGCCGGAGCGCCCGGGCCGCCCTGGGCAGGGCCACCGCCGGGTCGAGCCAGTGGAACGCGGTCGCGCAGACGACCAGGTCGAACGGCTCGGCCGGCAGCGGCCACCGCTCGAAGTCGGCGACCGTCACCTCCGCGAGCGGGAACGCCCGCAGGTTGCGCCGGGCCACCTCCGCGAGAGACGGGCCCAGTTCCACGGCCGTGATCCGGCAGCCCGACTCGGCGAGCGGCACGGTGAGTTGGCCCGTGCCGAGGGCGATCTCCAGGACGCGGCTGCCCGGGCCGAGGCCGGCCGCGCGGGCCAGGTCGTCCACGAGGGCCTCTGGATACCGGGGGCGTGCCCGGTCGTACAGCTCGGCCGCCTCGTCGAACGTGTCACGCAGCATGCTCGCCCCTCTTGCCCGGTCGCCCCGCCGTGGTGATTCCACCCAGGGCAGAATGCCGATCCCTTCCCTCTGAAGCGACGGCTTTTAGGCTGAGGGGGTGAGCAATCAAGCGCCGAACCAGGCCCGCGTGATCCCGCTGCGTCCGAAGACCACGCCCGCACCGGCCCCCGCCGCCCCGGTGGCCCCGCCGACGCCCACACCCAGGGAGCCGCTCCTCCGCGACCTGGTCGGTGACGTCCTGCGCCGTGAACGGCTCGCCCAGGAACGCACCCTCAAGGATGTGGCCGACGCGGCCAGGATCTCCATGCCGTACCTGTCCGAGCTGGAGCGGGGCCGCAAGGAGGCCTCCTCTGAGGTCCTCGCGGCAGCCGCCCACGCCCTCGGCCTGGGCCTGGGAGACCTGCTGTCCCTGGCCCAGACCGAGCTGACGCGGCACACCCTGAGCCGTCCCCGCGCGCGGACGACCACCGGCACGCCGTACAACGGGCTCTGCCTGGTCGCCTAGCCGACCCGGTCGGCCCGGTCCGTCAGACTCCGACGAGGCGTCGGCTCAGCACCTCGTCGGCCAGGCCGTACGCGACCGCCTCCGCGGCGGTGAACACCTTGTCGCGGTCCATGTCCGCGCGCAGTGTCGTCACGTCGTGGTGCGTGTGCCGCGAGAGCACCTCCTCGACCTGTGCGCGGATCCGGACCATCTCCTTGGCCTGCACGGCCAGGTCGGAGACCATGCCCCGGTGTCCGTTGCTCGCCGGCTGGCCGAGCAGCACCCGCGAGTGTTCGAGGACGAAGCGGCGCCCGGGGTCGCCCCCGGCCAGCAGCACCGCCGCCGTCGAGGCCGCCTGACCGACGCAGAACGTCGAGATCGGCGCCTGGACGAACGTCATCGTGTCGTAGATCGCCATCAGCGAAGTGAACGAGCCGCCGGGCGAGTTGATGTAGATCGCGATCTCGCTCTCCGGCGAAGACGACTCCAGATGCAGGAGCTGAGCGATGACGACGTTGGCGACGCCGTCGTCGATCTCGGTGCCGAGGAAGATGATCCGCTCGGACAGCAGCCGGCTGAACACGTCGTACGACCGCTCGCCCTGCGGGGTGCGCTCGACGACGTTCGGAATCGTGTACGTCCCCATGTCAGAGCCCCATCCGTCGTCGTGAGGCGGCCGGGCGTACGTCGGCCAGCGAGCCGACCACCTGGTCCACCATGCCGTACTCCTGGGCCTGTTCGGCCGTGAACCAGCGGTCGCGGTCGCCGTCCCGCGAGATCGTCTCCTCGCTCTGGCCGGTGTGCCGGGCGGTGATCCGCTCGACGGCCTTCTTCGTGAACTCCAGGTTCTCCGCCTGGATCTCGATGTCCGCGGTGGTGCCGCCGATGCCGGCCGACGGCTGGTGCATCATGATCCGCGCGTTCGGCAGCGCGTACCGCTTGCCGGCCGCGCCCACGCTGAGCAGGAACTGGCCCATGCTGGCCGCGAATCCCATGGTGAGCGTGGACACGTCGTTGGGGATGAGCTGCATCGTGTCGTAGATCGCGAGGCCCGCCGTCACCGAGCCGCCGGGGCTGTTGATGTACAGACTGATGTCGGTGCGCGGGTCCTCCGCCGACAGCACGAGGAGCTGGGCGCAGATCCGGTTCGCGGAGACCTCGTCGACCTGCGTACCGAGGAACACGATGCGCTGGGCGAGCAGTTGGGCGGCCAGATGGTCGTCGAACCGGGAGGGCGGGGTGTCGCCCTCCTCGGCCCGGGGCAGCAGGGCCGGCCAGGGACCGGCGGCGGTGAGTGGGGACATGGGGGCTCCTGGTCGAGACGTGGAAGTGTCGGGGTGTCGATCGCGGACCGTCGTACGGCTCCGCGCTTCCCACTCTCGGCCCGACCCGACGTCATCGGCCGGTTTCTCGGCCTGCGGCAGATTCGCTGTCGGCAGAGCCGTCGGACCGGCCCGGTCCACCGGCCCGCCAGGGACGGAGCTTCTCGGGGTTGCGCACCGCCCAGATGCGCCTGATCCGGTCGCCCGCGATCTCGAACGCGAACACGGTCGCGACGGTGCCGCCCTGGTACGCCACCAGGCCGGGCAGGCCGTTGACCGCGCACTCCACGAACGCCGTGCGGTCGCCCGCCACCCGGGCGATCTCGGCGTAGGCACGCGCGATCCGCTCACCGCCCACGAGCGGGTGCACGTGGGTGACGGCCAGCCCACCGCCGTCGGCGGTCGCGGTGGCGTCGGGGTCGAGCAGGCCGATCAGGGCGTCGATGTCCTTGGCCTCCCACGCTGCCCTGAACCGGCTGACGATGCCGGCCTGCCCCGCGCTCGGGCCCGCCGGGGTCCGCGCGGTGCGGATGCGACGGCGGGCGGACGAGGCCGGTTGACGGCACGCCGCCGGAGTGCGGCCGACGATCTCGGCGACCTCGCCGAAGGGGTTTGTAGCTGCTGCCGCTGGAATGTGTTCAATGGTGAGCGGGAGTGAGTGTGGGTGGTCTGTGCCCTGCTGTGAGCCGTGGCGATGGCACCGGTTTTCGGCGGGGAACTGATGTTCTTGCATCGAATGCGTGACCCTCAGAGGGGCCTGCTCGTTGGACGCGGTGACAGTGTTCTGCGGGTGGGGTCGGGCGTGATGGGGTGAGTGAGGCGAGGAGTGTCGCGGCGTCGTTCGTCGCGTCCGGTCCCAGCGGTGTGGCCGTCCGGACCCGTCTCAAGGGCTTGTCACCGGGCGACGAGATGGTGCTGCGTCTGGTGGGGGCGCATTTGGGGGCGCTGGCGTCGAAGGATCTCAAGGCGCGGTGCTCGGACGGGCTGTCGCATTCCGGTGAGGCGTGGGCGGTGCGCAAGCGGGAGCTGACGCCGTTGTCGTCGTCGAGGTGGGCGGGCAGCATCACCAAAGCCACGCACGACCAGTGGGCGGACCGCGTCGCGGCCAATCGGGCGATCGCCTACTGTATCCACCTCGATACGGGCCGGGACCGCTGGTACCTGACAGCCTCCTGGCAGCTCCCGGTCGCACAGACCGTCCCGATGGACGCCGCGCTCGCCCACGGCGTGGTCGGTGTCGACATGAACGCCGACCTCCCCCACGCTCGGCTTCGCTCGCGCGGGGGACCCCCACCGCCGCCTGGCGCCTCGACACGCACGGAAACCCGACCGGCAGCCCCCGCCGCTTCTTCTACGACCTCACCGGCACCGCCGAACACCGCGACGCCCAGGTCCGCCACGCCCTCACCCGCCTCCTCCACTGGGCCCGCGCCTGCGGCGTCATGGCGATCGCTGTCGAGAACCTGGATTTCGCCGCGGAGAAGACCCGGGAGAAACACGGCCGCCGCAAACGGTTCCGGCAGTTGATCTCCGGCATGCCCACCGGCAAACTCCGCGCCCGACTGGCGTCGATGGCGGATCAGACGGGTATCGCGGTCATCGCCGTGGACCCGGCGTACACCAGCCGCTGGGGCGCCCAGCACTGGCAGAAGCCCCTTACCAGCACGACCCGCACAACCACTCGCCACGATGCTGCTGCCGTGGCGATCGGAAGGCGCGCCCAGGCGCTGCTCAGCAGCGGCCTCCGGCCGCGGGCCGCCCCCGCATTCCCGGACCACGGACACGATGCGTGCCGCCCGGACGCGGAGTGAACGCGGGCAACCAGAACGCCCAACACCGTCCGGGGCGTTCGGCCGAGCATGAGACCTGGCAACAGGACTCGCTCCCGCTCAGTCTCCAGGAACGGTAGCGGAAGACGTCGTGCAACGCGACGCGTTCGGCCGGGGCCATCGCGTCGAGGACGACCAGGAGGGCCATCGTCACCGATTCGTCGAGGGTGACCCGATCGGCCGGGTCGGTCATGCCGATGCCGGAGCGCCCGGTGATCCACTCCGTGGGCTCGGGCAGCGGGCTCCGGGATCCACTCGCGCACGTACATCTCCCGCCTGGCCCGCGCCGAGCACCTACCTTCTCCTGGCCGAGGCCCACGAACTTCGCTGATCATGGGGTCGACGCCGGGGAGCACGGTGGCGGGGTGCCGTCCTTGTCGTCGAGCCCGCCGCCGTTCCCGCCCCGCGCCTCAGCCCATCCGGTCGTCGGCCGACAGGTGTTCCACGGTCCTGCCGGTCTCCGTGAAGGTGCGGGTCACATGGCTCGAGGAGTACACCCACAGGATGCGCAGCGGGGTGCTCCCGATGTTGCGGAAGAGGTGGGGGACGGGGGACGGGACGTACGTCGTGTCGAACCGCTCCAGCTTCGTCACCTCGCCGTCGACCCAGACCTCCGCCTCGCCCTCCAGGACCGTCACGTGCTCGTCGCAGTTGTGCGAGTGCAGCGGCGCCCCGGAGCCGACCGGGTACACGCTCATCCCGCTGGTGATCCGGTTCTCCCCGCCGGCCGAAGGCGTGGTGATCAGAGGTGTCGAGACGACCGCACCGCCACGGTTGAGCGGCGGTACCGACGAGACCTTGATGATCGTGGTCATACGGGAGTTCCTCTCCACTTCACGGTGATGCGCGTCGACCGACGGTAGGTCGCACGGCCGCGCTCGGGTGCCCTCCGGCGTGCAGTTTTACCTTGCGTTCCGGGAGGGGTGAGCTTTCCGGACCCGGCTGTACCGTCGGCTCGCATCGCACGGCTCGTGAATGCGTGCCGGACACGCGCCGGACAGAAAAGGCAGGTATCGGCCAGATGAGGCTCCCCGTTCTCAGCGAAGAGGAAATGGACCCGCGGCAGCGGGAGTTGGCCGCCCGCATCGCCGGGCGCCGCGGTGCCGTTCGAGGCCCCTTCCGGGTCTGGCTGCACAGCCCGGAGATGTGCGAACGGGCGGAGTCCCTCGGCGCGTTCGCCCGCTTCGACTGCGGTCTCCCCGAGCATCTGCGCGAGCTGAGCCTGCTGATGGCCGCCCGTAACTGGGACGCGCAGTACTCCTGGAACGCGCATGTGCGCCAGGCGATCGAGGCGGGCATTCCGGAGGCCGCCGTGAAGGCCGTCGCCGAGAAGCGGGAGGCGGTCTTCGACAACGAGGCGGACCAGGCCTTCTACCAGTTCTGCCGGGAGGTGCTGGAGGAGCACTTCGTCACCGACGAGACCTTCGCGCGCGCCCTCGGCCACTTCGGCTCCAAGGGCCTGGTCGACACCATCGGCACGCTCGGCAACTTCACCATGCTCGGCATGTGCCTCAACACCTTCCAGGTGGACCTCCAGGCCGACAAGGAACCCCCATTCCCCGATGTGCGTGGGTACGGGCGCGTGGTCCCCGACGGCGATCAGCCGTGACTCCCCACGCCGCTACGACATCCGACGCCGGTACGGCACCCCGCGACGCGGTCCTGCGCGTCCGGCGCGTCACCAAGAGCTTCGGCGGGGCGACCGCGCTGAAGGGCGTCGACCTCGATCTGTACCCGGGCGAGATCCATGCGCTGATGGGCATGAACGGCGCGGGCAAGTCGACCCTGGTGCAGATCCTCTCCGGGGTCCACCAGGCCGACGGCGGCACCGTCGAGATCGGCGGCCAGGCGCACTCCGCGCTGACCGTGCGCAAGGCCCGCAGACTCGGGATCGCCTGTGTGCCGCAGCGCCGTGAACTGGCGATGGGGCTGACCGTCGCCGAGAACGTACTGCTCGGCGACCTGCCCACCCGGGGCCGTGCCGTGCGCTGGCGGGCCGTCAGGGACGAGGCACGCAGCGCGCTGTCGGGCCTCGGCATCGACATCGACGTGGAGCGGGTCGCCGGCACCCTCACCGTCGCCGAACAGACCATGGTCGAGGTGGCCCGCGAGGTCCGCCGCGGAGGCCGTGTCCTGATCCTCGACGAGCCGACCGCCTGCCTCAGCGCCAAGGACGCCCACCGGATCCGTGCACTGGTGCGCACCCTGCGGGACGACGGGGTCGCCGTCGTCTACATCTCGCACTACATCGACGAGGTCATGGCCGTCGCCGACCGCCTCACCGTCCTGCGCGACGGAGAAGTGGTCACCACTGCCCCGGCCACCGAGATGGACCCCGCCTCGCTGGTCCGCAGCATGGTCGGCCGGGACGTCGTCTCGCAGCGGCCCGAGCGGCCCGAGCGGCCCGAGCGGCCCGAGCGGCCCGCCCCGAAGCCCGAGAGCGGCCTGACCGTACGCGGGCTGAGCCATGGCCGGGCCGTCCAGGACTTCACCGTCGACGTGCGCAGGGGCGAGATCGTCGCCGTCCTCGGCCCCGCGGGCGACGCCCAGTCACGGCTGTTCGACCTGCTCTCCGGGCGGCAGCGCCCCGACACGGGCGAACTGCTCGTCGACGGCCGGGCCGTGCCCTTCGGCCGGGTCCCGGCCTCGCTCGCCAGCGGTCTGCGCTGTGTCACCGGCGACCGCCGCACCCTGGGGCTGGTCCCGGGGATGACCCTGGACGAGAACCTGATGCTGGCCGGTGACCGCTTCGCCCGCCGCAGACTGCACCGGCGCGGTGAACTCGCCCGCCGCGCCGCCCCGTTGCGCAGCAGCTACGGCGTGGTCGCCCTCAGCGGCAACCCGCCCGTGGGCGCGTTGTCCGGCGGCAACCAGCAGAAGGTCCTGCTCGGCAAGTGGCTGGAGACCGAGCCGGTCGCCTGCTTCCTGGAGGACCCCACCAACGGTGTCGACGTCGCCGCCATGGCCGACATCCACGCCCTGGTCGACGACCTCGCCTCGCGGGGCGTGGCCGTCCTGCTCGCCTCCTGCTCCGCCGAGGAGGTCATGCGCCTCGCCGACCGGGTCGTCGTCGTCAGCGCCGGGCGCACGGTCGCGGAACACGACATCACCGCCATCACCCGCGACGAACTCGTCGCCACCGCACTCGGAGGTCAGCCGACGTGAGCCTCAAGACCCCCTCCGCCACTCCGGACGTCGAGGCCGGCCCGGCGCGGCGCCCAGCGTCCCGGCTGTCGGCGCACGCCCTGCTGCGGCTCCCGCACGGCGGGCTGGTCGTGGTCCTCGTGCTGGTGGCCGTGTTCACCGCCGTCCAGGCGGACTCCTTCACCAGCTCGCAGAACCTCCTGAACGTGCTGAGGCAGATCAGCGTGACCGCCGTCATCGCGGCCGGGCTGACCCTGCTGATGACCGCGGGCGGCATGGACTTCTCCATGGGCAGCAACGCGGCCGTCACCGTGTCGGTGGGCGCGACCCTTCTGCACGACGGCAGGCCCACCGCCGTCACCGTGCTCGTCACGCTCCTCCTCGCCACCGTGATCGGCCTGCTCAACGGCCTGGTCGTGACCTTCACCCGGGTCGCCCCGTTCGTCGCCACCCTCGCCTCCGCGATGCTCCTCGACGGCGTCGCCCTGCTCGTCCTCGACGGCGAGTCCGTCACCATCGGGCAGCGCATGTGGGCCCTCGGCAACGACAAAGTGCTCGGCATCCCCTACCTGTGCGTCGTCGCGGTCCTCGTGCTCGCCGCGATCGGGCTGGCGATGCGGTTCACGACCTTCGGCCGGGACGCCTTCGCGATGGGCGGCAACGAGCAGGTGGCCCGCCTCAGTGGCATCAACGTCTCCGGCCGCAAACTCGCCCTGTACGCCCTCGCGGGTGCCCTCGCCGGTCTGGCCGGGCTGATGCTGCTGTCCCGGCTCGGTGCCGCCGCTCCCAACACCGGCGGGCTGCAACTCCAGCTGACCGCCGTCGCCGCGGTGGTGATCGGCGGGACCTCGCTCGCGGGCGGCCACGGCACCGTCGTAGGGACCGTCCTCGGTGTGGTGCTGCTCGGGGTCGTCGCCAACGCGCTGAACCTCCTCCAGGTCAACAGCTACTACCAGCTCGTCGTGACCGGCGGGGTACTGCTCCTCGCGGCGATAGTCAACGAGTTCCAGCGCAAGTCAGCGCCGGGCCATTAAGCGGGTCAGCGAGCCCCAATGGGGCGAGCCCCAAAGGGGCGCGGGGAACTGCGCGACCAGCCACGACGGCGCCGCACCCGAACCGACAGCTGCTCAGTGCCGTACGCCGCGCGCCCCCGCACTCCCCAACCTTCCCCTCAAAGACGCAGGAAAGGCCGACCCATGAAGCCCACGCCCCGCTCCCGCCGCGCCACCGCAGCCTCGCTCCTGGGCACCGTCGTCCTCGTGCTCGCCGGCTGCGGCACGGCAGACAAAAGCTCGGGCTCCGCCGGAGGCGCCACCCTGGGGTTCGTCAACGGTGCCAACACCCACTTCCACCAGTGTCTGCTCAAGTCCGTCGAGCAGACCGCCAAGGCGCAGAAGGCCACCCTCTTCTCCGCCAACTCCAAGCAGGACGCGGCCACCGAGCTGTCCAACATCGAGGACATGATCGCCCGGAACGTGGACGCCCTGATCGTCCAGACCGTCAACGTCGACGCCCTCGAAGGCGACATAGCCAAGGCCAGGAGCGCGGGAATCCCGATCTTCCTCACCTCCGTCGCCACCTCGGACCTGTCGAACGTCCTCGGCGTCGCCAAGGTCGACCTGAAGAAGGTCGGCGCGCTGGACGCCGGGTGGATCGCGAAGGACGCCGCCGGCAAGGACGTGAAGGTCGGCATCGTGGCGGGTGCTCCGGGCGCCGCCTCCGACCTGCTGGTGGGCGGTTTCGAGGCCGCGCTCCCGGCGACCGCGAGGGTGGTGGCGAACCAGCCCGGCATGTTCAACCCGGCCAAGGCGCAGGACGTCGCCGAGAACATGATCCAGGCCCAGCCCGACCTGGACTACGCCTTCGTTGCCAACGAGGAGATGGCCTTCGCCGTCCGCAAGGCCTTCGACGCGGCCGGCGCCAAGGACGTCAAGATCGTCACCGCCAACGGCACCGAGGACGGCATCGCCGCCATCGAGAGCGGGCAACTGTCCGCGACCGTGGCCAACTCGGCCATGACGATCGGCGAGACCGCGGTGAAGAACACGATCGGTCTTCTCGGCAAGGACCAAGGTGTTGACAAAATTGCCAACATTCCTCTTGTCTTGGTCACCAAGGACAACGTGAGCGACGCACCCCAGTACTGCCCGAAATAGAGGCCCACATATGGATCGCCTGCTCCTCATGCACAGCTTTGTCACTGTCGCTCAGGTCGGCAGTTTCAGTGGAGCCGCAAAGAAGCTGGGCTCCTCCGGCTCACTGGTGTCACGGCACGTCGCCGAACTGGAACGGCAGGTGGGCGTCCGCCTCGTCAATCGCACGGCCCGTTCTGTCAGCCTCACCGAACCGGGTCAGCGGTACTCCGAATTCGCCGCGCGCATTCTGGGGGAAATCGAGGCGGAGGACGCCGGAATAGCCCAACTCCACGACCGGGCCGAGGGAACGCTGAGCATCATCTGCCCCAAGTGGATAGGCAGCCTGGATCTCGGGGACGCCATCGCCGCGTTCTCCGCCGCGCATCCGAAGATCCAGGTCCGTTTCGAACTCGGCGGAATGTCCGACCGGACGTACGACTTCCTGGACAGCGGATTCGACGTCGCCTTCCACACCCGGGACCTGAGGGACTCCAGCGTCCGGCTCAAGAAGATCTCCTCGCTGCCCTTCGTGCTCTGCGCGTCGGAGGCGTACATCAAGCGGTACGGCGCCCTCGCCCACCCCAACGACATCGCCGCCCACGACTGCCTGGTCCACGTCAACGACCCGGTGTGGCGCATCGGCCACGGCCACGCCAGCACCCTGCACAAGATCCGTAACATCGCCTTCTCGTCCAACTCCTACATCGCCCTGCAGAAGGCGGCCGTCCACGGCCGGGGCATCGCCCTGCTCCCACAGCGTCCGGCCTACGACGACCTGCTCTCCGGCGCCCTCCAGATGCTGCTGCCCGACCTGGCCGTACCCGACCGACCCCTGTACGCGATCTACGGCCCCGGACAGGACGCCCCGCGCAAGGTCAGCGTGTTCCTCGAGTTTCTCGCCGAGTGGTTCTCGCAGAACCCGATGCCGGAGATCCGGCCGTAATCGCAAGAAACGATTGCACACCTCGTGCGGCTCGGGACATTGAGGCCGTCGTACGTCGAAAACTACGCTCACGAGGCGACCCGGAAACGAGGAATCCATGGGAATCCAGAGAATCGAATCGGTCACCTACGGCGTCGACGAACTCGACGAATGCGCCCGGTTCTTCGACGACTTCGGGCTCTTCCCACTGGAGAGGACCGACGACCACGCCGTGTTCGAGACGTTGACCGGTCAGACGCTCCACCTGGACGCCCACCCGGGCCCGCTGCTGCCGCCCCCGGTGGAGTCCGGGCCCACCCTGCGCGAGGTCGTGTGGGGCGTCGACACCCGGGAGGAGCTGGAGCGCCTGGTCGCCGCGGCCGGCAAGGACCGGGCCGTCCGCGAGAGCGCCGACGGCGTCCATCACACCGTGGACGAGAGCGGCTTCGGCGTCGGACTGGCCCTGGCCCGGCCGAGGCCGGTGACCGTCACCCCACGGCCGGCCAACGCGCTCGGCGATGTCGACCGCTGGAACACCGCGCTGGAGCCGATCGAGCGGGTCCGTCCGCTGCGGATGTGCCATGTGGCCCTCAACATCGCCAAGTCGGGCAAGGAGGAGGCGGTCGCCTTCTACACCGAGCGCCTCGGCTTCCGGCCCACCGACGTGGTGGAACCCATGGGCGTCTTCCTCCAGGCCCCGGGCGACGACGACCAGCACACCATGCTGCTGTGCCACCGCCCCGACCGGGCCGGCGTCAACCACATCGCGTACGAGGTCCCCGGCTTCGACGACGTGATCGAGGGCGGCAACTACATGATCGAGCACGGCTGGCGGGAGGCCCGCAGACTCGGCCGCCACACGATCGGCTCCAACGTCTTCCGCTTCCTGCACGCCCCCTGCGGCGGTCGCGTCGAGTACGCCGCCGACATGGACCGGGTCGACGACACCTACGAGACCCGCGTCCACGAGACCACCCCGCCCCACCACATCTGGGCCCTGCGCACCAACCGCGACCAGGACGCCACGGCCTCCTGAACCGCCCTTCCCGGCCCCCGACTTGCTTCGCCCGCCTGTCTGAGAGGCATCCATTCCATGACCACCACAGACCACGGCTATCCCGCCGTCCGCATGTACATAGCGGGCGAGTGGTGCCAGGGCGGCACCGGCCGTACCGCCCCGATCGTCAATCCGGCCACCGAGGAGGTGATCGGAGCGGTACCGCTGGCCACCGCCGCCGACCTGGACCGCGCGCTCGGCGCCGCCGACGAGGGCTTCCGCGTCTGGCGTGCGACGCCGATCGCCGAGCGCACCGCGATCCTGCACACCGCCGCCGACCTGATCGGCGAACGCGCCGCCGAGATCGGCCGCGTCATGACCCTGGAGCAGGGCAAACCCCTGAAGGAGAGCAGCGGCGAGGCTCTCCGCACCGCCGACACCCTGCGCTGGCACGCCGACGACGCCCGCCGCGCGTACGGCCGCATCATCCCCTCGGCTCCAGGCACCGTCCTGACGGTCCGGCGTGAACCCATCGGCCCCGTCGCCGCGTTCGTCCCGTGGAACTTCCCGGTGGGCGGCCCCAACCGGAAGATCTCCTCGGCGCTGGCAGCGGGCTGCTCGATCATCATCAAGGGCTCCGAGGAGACCCCCGCCACCGCCGCCGCCCTCGTCCGGTGCTACGCCGACGCCGGGCTCCCGACCGGTGTCCTCAACCTCGTCTTCGGCGAGCCCGCAGAGGTCTCCGCCCACCTCATCGCCTCCCCGGTGACCCGCATCGTCGCCTTCACCGGCTCGGTCCCCGTCGGCAAACTGCTCGCCGCCGAGGCCGGCCAGGTCATGAAGCCCTCCCTCATGGAACTGGGCGGCCACGCCCCGGTGGTCGTCTGCGCGGACGCCGATCCCGTGCAGGCGGCCCGCCGGGCCGCCCAGGCCAAGTTCGCCAACGCCGGCCAGGTGTGCACCTCACCGAGCCGCTTCCTGGTCCACCAGAGCCTGGTCGAGGACTTCACCGCCGAGTTCGTGAAGGCCGCCGAGGCGGTCGTCGTCGGTGACGGCCTGGCCGAGGGCACCACCATGGGCCCGCTCGCCAACGAACGCCGCCTGAAGGCGACGGAACGCCTGACCGCCGACGCCGTCGCCCGGGGAGCCAAGCTCCTCACCGGCGGCGAACGGCCGGACCGCGCCGGGTACTTCTACCCGCCGACCGTCCTGACCGACGTACCGGCGGACGCGGAAATGCTGCACGAGGAACCCTTCGGACCGCTCGCCCCGATCGTCCCCTTCACCGACCTCGACGAGGCCCTCACCACCGCGAACGCGCTGCCGTACGGCCTGGCCGCCTACGGCTTCACCCGGTCCGCCGCCACCGCCGAGCGGCTCTCCGCCGGACTGGAGGCCGGGATCCTGTCGATCAACCACTGCGGGGGCTCGGTCCACGAGGCACCCTCCGGCGGCGTGAAGGACAGCGGTTACGGCCGGGAGGGCGGCCCCGAAGCCCTGGACGCCTACCTCGTCACCAAGCGCGTCTCCCATCTGCTGGCGCCATGAGGTACACGCGAGTCTCGGTCGAGGGCCGGGCGGTGTGGGGCCGGGTGGGGGAGTCACGGATCGAGCTGCTGTCCGGCTCACCGATCACGGACACCCCGGAGACCGTCGACACCATCCCGCGCTCAACTGCCGTATGGCTGCCGCCTGTTGTCCCGCCCGTCTTCTACGCGGTCGGCTACAACTACCCGAAGCACATCGCGCACGCCGGCGCCGCGACCCCGGAGCGTCCAGAGGTCGGCTACCGGGCCAACAACGCGCTCACCGGCCACGGTTCACCGATCGTCAAGCCGACCGAGGTCGAGGGCCGCTTCGAGGCCGAACCCGAACTCGTCGCCGTCATCGGCCGTACGCTCCGCCACGCCACGCACGAGGAGGCGCGCGAGGCCGTCTTCGGCTGGACCATCGGCAACGACGTCAGCGCCCGCACCTGGCAGCACCAGGACCGCACCTTCTGGCGCAGCAAGAACAGCGACACCTTCAAGCCGATGGGCCCCTGGATCGAGACGGACGTCGACGCCCTCGCCCAGACGACCACGCTGAGGGTGAACGGCGAGGAACGGGCCAGATTCCCCACCGGCGACATGGTCTTCGACCCCTTCGACCACATCGTCGAGATCACCAGGCACATCACCCTGCACCCCGGCGACGTGCTGTGGATGGGCGCCGAGGCGACCTGCCAACTGGAACCGGGAGACACCGTCGAGGTCGAGATCAGCGGCATCGGTGTGCTGTCCAACCCCGTAGAACGCGAAGGGAATCGAGCATGAGCAACGCGCCCCGCTACATCCACCACGTCAACTTCCCGACCACCGACCCCGACCGGACCGCCGAGTGGTACACGAAGGTCTTCGGGATGAAGCGGATCATGCCCAAGTCCAACACCCGAGTGGTGCTGATGACCCGAGGCAACTTCGACCTCCACTTCACCCCGGTCGAGGAGATGGAGCGCATGGCGCCCTACCACTTCGCCGTCGAGGTCGACGACTGGGACGACTTCATGGCGCACCTGGGGGAGCTGGGCATCCGGCACACCCGCCCGATCCAACGCCCCGAGAACCAGTCGAAGTTCTGCTACATCCACGACCCCGACCACACCATGATCGAGCTGGTCTGGCACGGCAAGCGCCCCAACTAACCTTGCACATACGGGAGTTGTCCCCATGCCCCTTGCCGACTCCGACGGCACCTCCATCTACTACGAGCGCCACGGCACCGGCCCGGCGATCCTCTTCGTGCACGGCAGCGGCGGACACCATGCCGCCTGGTGGCAGCAAGTGGCGTCGCTGCGCGAGGAGTTCACCGTCGTCACGGTCGACCTGCGCGGCTTCGGCAAGTCCGACTCGTCGATGGCCGAGTTCGACGGCCAGGACTTCCCCGGTGACGTAGTCGCCGTCCTGGACCAGGAGGACCTGACCGACGCGATGCTGGTCGGCCAGTCCATCGGTTCCGTCGCCGCGCTGCGGGCCGGGCTGCTGCGTCCCGAGCGTGTCGGCTCGGTCGTCCTCGGCCACTCCCTGGGCGGCATCAGCCACCCGGAGCTGAAGGAACTGGCCGCCGCCGACCGTGCCGAGGCGGTCAGACTGCCGGTCATCGACCGCCTGTTGACCAAGCGGTTCCAGCGGGAGCGCGCCGATCTGACCTTCCTCTTCCAGCAGATGGGCACCTTCAACGTCGCCAGGATGCAGGACCTGCGCAACCTCGACACCAACGGCCCCTCCCTGGAGGAGATCCAGGCCTCTGGCGTACAAGTCGCTTTCCTGGCCGGCGAGAAGGACGCGGTGCTCAGCGTGAAGACCGTGACCCGCGCCCACGAACTGCTGCCCGGCTCGCACCTGGAGATCGTCCCGGACGCCCCGCACTCCATGTACTGGGAGACGCCGGGCCCGTACAACGCGGCCGTCGCCCGTCTGCGCCGCACCCTCACCGCACCCAAGGAAGCCGCATGAGCCCCGCACCGAAGGAAGCCGCATGAGCAGCCTCACCCTGGACGCCGCCGAGGAGATCATCGACGCCGCCCACAAGCGCGCCCAGGCGATCGGGAAGGCGGTGAGCGTCGCCGTCGTGGACGCGGGCGGTTTCCCGATCGCCATCCGCCGCCCGGACGGGGCCCGCCCGCTCACCCCGGACATCGCCCGAGCCAAGGCCTACACCGCCGCGATCATGCAGCGCCCCGGCACGATGCTGAGGAAGTGGCAGGAGAGCCAGCCGGTCTTCTTCTCCCAGCTCTCCCAGCTCCCGGGCGCCGCCATGCCGATCATGGCCACCGAGGGCAGTATGACCATCAAGAGGGACGGCGAGATCATCGGCGGCCTCGGCATCGCCGGCGGCACCGCCGCCGAGGACCAGCAGATCGCCGAGGAGGTTCTCCAATCCCTCGGCTACGAACTGGAGTTCGCTGCCTGGGGTGTCGCCACGGGCAAGCCCGCGGGAACGTCCGGAAAGGACGCGTGACGTCATGGCGGACACCTTCAACTACCGCATCGACCACCACGGCAGCCTGGTCCGCCCCACCGACCTCACCACGATCGGCGTCGAGCAGGCGGTCGAGGACGCGGTGGTCCTCCAGCGCAAGCTGCGCTCAACGGTCGTCACCGACGGCGACCATCCCCGTGAGGACTTCCGCAGCGCGGTTCTTGACGGGGTCTCAGGATTCCGCCGTACGGACGGGACGGGCGCCGACGGCCTGGTCCGCTGGGTGGCGGAGTCCCTCCCCAAGGCGGGCGGCTCCCTGGTCGCGGATTGGGCGGAGAAGCTCACCGAGCTGACGGTGATCGCCCCCAAGGTCTCCCTGCCCTCCCCGGCGTTCCTCGCCGCGACGACGTATCAGCCCGGACTCGGCCCCTCGTCGCCCCGCGAACTGGGGGAGGCCCTCGCAGAGATCATCCGAGCGGAGATCGCACTGCTGGTGTCGAAGGGCGTACGCCTGATCCAGCTGAACAGTCCCCTGCTGCTGGGTGGCGACCCGGGTGCGCTGTCCTTCGAGGAGGCGCTGGCGGTCGACGCCCTGGCGGTACGGCTGGACGAGCGTCCCGAGGGGGTACGCATCGGCGTCTGCCCTGGCTGGGCGGCCCCCGCCGAAGTGGACCGCGCCCGTACCGAGCAGCTGTACGCGGGCATCCCGGCCGACCGCTGGATTCTCCCCTTCGACCAGGGCACGGAAGCCGAACTCGACCTGGTCAGGACCTTGCCGGACGACCGGGATTTCTGCTTGGGCGTGGTCGACGCGACCAGGCCGGAGTTGGAGGACATCGACACGGTGATGTCCCGCCTGGACGCGGTGGGCGAGTTCAAGGACCTGGAGGACGGCGCCGTATCCCCGTCGAGAGGCTTCGCAGACGCAGCATCGCACCCCCTGCTGACAGCAGAGGAGCAGCGCCGCAAGCTGACCTTGGTGGAGACAATCGCCCGGTACGTATGGGGCAACGAGTTCTGAACCCACCTAGGGGCGCGGGGAACTGCGCGACAAGCCACAGACCACCCGCGCCCCGAAACGCACCTACAGCACCTCGGCAAATGTGACCGTCCGCTCGACAAGCAACGGCCACACCGTCTCCACGATCAACTCCCGGAAGTGATCAGCGACCTTGTGCGCTTCGAACCCGCCCTTGTCGACGTAGCTTTCGTACAGGAGAAAAGCCCCCGGCTGATCAACCACCGAGTGCACCTTGTACACCAGGTTGGCCGGCTCCGTACGTGTACCTTCCCGCGCCTTCAACAACGCGTCCCGCACCACCCCCGCGTCAGCGGGCTCGCAGCGGTACTGGGCGACAACGACGAAAGCCATATCGACTCCTCCGGAGAATGCGCGACACCGCCGATTCCAGCATGAATCCCCTGATGAGCGGCTCGCGCGGAGCGCAACCAATGTGTGCCGCCCCGGGGCTGGCCACCCTTTGCCCAGTGAGGTGTGGTGAACCGCATGCGTACCCTCGAAACCCTCGTCAGCGGCGAGTGGGTGTCGACCGGCGACTGGATCGACGTCCACGACCCGGCCGACGTCCGCACCCCCGTCGCCCGCGTCCCCGCCCTCGCCGCCAAGGACGTCACCCGGGCCTACGACCACGCCGAACGCGGCTTCGCCGTCTGGAAGCGCACGAGCCCCTTCGAGCGGGCACGCGTCTTCGTCGACGCCGCCCGGCTGATCCGCGAACGGGTCGACGGGATCGCCGCCGACGTCACCGCCGAGAACGGCAAGACCCTCGCCGAGGCCACCGGCGAGACGCTCAAGGCAGCCGACTTCCTGGAGTACTACGCCGGTCTCGCCCGCCAGGGCTACGGCACCCTCCTGCACGACGTACGCCCGGGCCACCGCACCCACACCCAGCGCGAACCCATCGGCGTGATCCTCGTGATCAGCCCCTGGAACGACCCGCTGATCACCCCGGCCCGCAAGCTCGCCCCGCTGCTCGCGGTCGGCAACGCGGCAGTGTTCAAGCCGGCCACCGAAACCCCGCTGTCGGGCCTGCACTTCGCCCGTGCCCTGCACGACGCGGGTCTGCCGGCCGGTGTCCTGAACGTCGTGACCGGCCGTACGGCGGAGATCGAGGAGGCTCTCCTCGACGACCCACGCATCGTCGGCATCACCTTCACCGGCTCCAACGCCGTCGGCAACCGCATCCGCCGCCGCCTCGCCGACCGCAACGTCCGCTTCCAGGGCGAACTCGGCGGCAAGAACGCGTCCGTGGTCCTGCGCGACGCCGACCTGCCCGCCGCCGCGAAGGCCGTCGTCGCCGCCTCCTTCGGCCAGGCCGGCCAGCGCTGCACCGCCACCAGCCGGGTGATCGTCGAACAGCCGGTGTACGAGGAGTTCGCGCGTCTGCTGGTCGCCGAGGTCGAGACGCTGAAGGTGGGTCCGGGCAGCGACCCGGCGACGACCCTGTGCCCGCTGTCGAGCCCGAAGCAGCGCGACAGCGTCCTCGCGGACCTGGACAAGGCGATCGAGCAGGGCGCCACCGTCCTCACGGGCGGCCGGGCGGACACCGAGGGCGAGCGCGCCCACGGCTGCTATGTGCAGCCGACCGTCCTCGCCGGTGTCACGCCCGAGACGGCGATCTGGCGCGAGGAGGCCTTCGGCCCGGTGCTCGCCGTCCGCGCGGTCGACGACTTCGCGGCGGCCGTCGAGGCGGTCAACGACTCCGACTTCGGCCTCGCAGCCGCCGTCTTCACCCGCGATCTCGCCTCCGCGTACCGCTTCGCCGACGAGGCCGAGTGCGGTCAGATCGCGGTCAACACCACGACCACCGGCTGGGACGTCCACCTGCCCTTCGGCGGCTTCCACGACTCCGGTACGGCTTACAAGGAGCAGGGCGACGAGGTGCTGCGCTTCTCCACCCGCGTCAAGACGGTCGCGATCCATCTCGGGGAGCCGGTTCGTGGCTGACGAGACCGTCGGCATCGTCGGCGCCGGCATCGTGGGCCTGGCCACGGCCCGCGAGATCGCCCTGAGCCGCCCCGGCACGCGGGTCGTCGTCCTCGAGAAGGAGCAGGAGGTCTCGCTGCACCAGACCGGCCACAACTCGGGCGTCGTACACGCCGGCATCTACTACACGCCCGGCAGCCTCAAGGCCGACCTGACGGTGCGCGGAGTCTCCCTGCTGCGCGAGTACTGCCGGGACCGGGAGCTGCCGTACAAGGAGATCGGCAAGCTGGTCGTGGCGGTCCGCGAGGACGAGCTGGGCCGGATGAACGACCTCTACGAGCAGGCCAGGAACAACCACGTGCCCGATCTGCGGCGGATCTCCAAGGAGGAGATCCGGGAGTTCGAACCGCACGGCGCCGGTGTCGCCGCGCTGCACTCGCCCCGTACCGCCATTACCGACTACCCGGCGATCGCCCGCTCCTTCGCCAAGGACGTCGTCGACTCCGGCGGGGAGGTGAGGCTCGGCTACCCGGTCACGGGCATCACCACCGTGCCGGGCGGCATCGCGGTGGCCTCCGGACAGGAACGCGTCCGCGTGGACCGGCTGATCCTGTGCGCGGGCCTCCAGTCGGACACCGTGGCGAAGCTGGCGCGGGACGAGCGGGAGCCGCGGATCGTCCCGTTCCGGGGCGAGTACATGCTGCTCAAGCCCGAGAGGACCGGCCTGGTCCGCGGCCTGATCTACCCGGTGCCCGACCCGCGCTACCCCTTCCTCGGCGTGCACTTCACACCCCGCGTCGACGGCTCGGTGGAGGTCGGCCCCAACGCGGTCCTGGCCCTGGCCAGGGAGGGCTACACGCGGACGAGGATCTCCCCGAAGGACCTCGTCGGCCTCGCCGCCTACCCGGGTACCTGGAGGATGGCGGCCAGGCACTGGCGTACCGGCATCCGCGAATACCGCGGCTCCCTCTCCATGGCCGCCTTCATGAAGAACGCCGGGCTCTACGTCCCGGGCGTCGGCGTCTCCGACGTCGTGCGCGGCGGAGCAGGCGTCCGCGCCCAGGCCCTCGACCGCGACGGCACCTTCCTGGACGACTTCCGCATCCATCGGGTGGGTCGTGTCACCGCCGTCCGCAACGCGCCCTCGCCGGCCGCCACGGCCTCCATGTCGATCGCCGAACACATCGTCGGCGCTGTCTTCGGCGACGCTTCCGCAAGCTGAGAATGCCCTGCTCAGGGGGTGGTCACGCGCAACAAGTGCTTGCGCTCCCGGGGGCTCCGCAAGGTCTCGCACCACGCCTAGCGTTCCACCCGCACCCACCTCACCACCTCACCACCCTCCTTCGAACAGAAAGAGCCCACCGATGTTCGTTGTCGACACGCAGATCCACATCTGGCTGGAAGAGTCCGAGGACCGCCCCTGGGTCCCGGGAGCGCGGGAGCGCATCCGCCTCAACGGACACCGCGAGGACCCCTTCTCGTACGAGGAGGCGCTGGAGCTGATGGACGAGGCGGGGGTGAACCGGGCGCTGATCCTTCCCCCCTCCTGGGAGGGTGACCGCATCGACTACGCCCTGGAAGCCTGCGAGGCGTACCCCGACCGGTTCGGCATCATGGCCCGCATTCCGCAGAACAAGCCCGAAGAGGGCAAGGCCATGCTCGCGGACTTCGCGCAGAACCCGTACGTCAAGGGCACCCGGCTCACCTTCCACCGGCCGATCGACCGCAACTGGATGATCGACGGCACCAACGACTGGTACTGGCCCCTCGCCGAGGACCTGCGCATCCCGACGATGGTCCACGCGCCGATCTGGAAGCGGGAACTGGGCGAGATCGCCGCCAAGCACCCCGAGTTGAAGATCATCATCGATCACATGGGCATCATGGCCCGCTGCGTCGACGACTCGATCGGCTACTGGGTCTCGGAGACCGCAGACCTGGCCGCGCACCCCAATATCTACGTCAAGGTCTCCGCGCTGCCGGGCTACTCGACGCAGCCCTTCCCGAACAACAACATCCAGAAGTACGTGCGCGAGATGGTCGACAGGATGGGCCCGCAGCGCTGCTTCTACGGCACGGACATCACCCGGCTGCTCGGCCACGGCATCACGTACACCGACACCATCGAGCAGTTCACCAAGCACTGGGACTTCACCCCGGAAGAGCTCGAATGGATCATGGGGCGCGGTATCTCCGAGGTCCTGAACTGGCCGATCGAGGGCTGACATGAGCCAGAGCCACAGCCAACACATGGACGGCGGGGACGCGGCCGTCCGCGCCTTCACCGCCGCCGGCGCCGACTACCTCTTCTGCTCCTCGGGGTCCGAATGGGCCCCGGTGTGGGAGTCACTGGCCCGGCACCACCGCGACGGACTGCCCTGCCCGCGGTACCTGGACCTCACCCACGAGACCGTCGCCGTCGGCATGGCCACCGGCTACGGCCTGGTCGAACGCCGTCCGCAGGGCGTGCTGTTGCACGCGGCCCCCGGCCTGCTCCAGGGTTCGATGGCGGTCCACGGCGCGCTGCTCGCGGGCGTCCCCATGGTCGTAGCCTCCTCGGAGTCGACCACCTACGGCGACGGCCCAGGCCAGGACCCGGGCGGCCAGTGGTACCGCAACCTGTCGATCGTGGGCGGCCCGCACGGCGTGGCCCAGCCGTTCACCAAGTGGTCCACCGAGGCGGCGAGTGTCCACACGCTGCCGACGATGATCACCCGTGCCGCCGAACTGTCCTGGCGGGCTCCGGCGGGACCGGCGTACCTCAACATCCCGCTGGAGATCCTCCTGGAGGAGTGGGACGGCCGTGAGGCCAAGCCGATCGTGCCGCCGGGCTCCACGCACAGCTCGCCCGAAGAGGTCGACCCGGTCGCCCAGTTGATCCGCGAGGCGCAGAACCCCGTCATCGTCACCGAGACGGCGGGCCGGGAGGCCGGAGGCTTCGAGGCCCTGA
Organism: Streptomyces sp. NPDC000878; assembly: GCF_053599695.1. Lineage (NCBI taxonomy): Bacteria > Bacillati > Actinomycetota > Actinomycetes > Kitasatosporales > Streptomycetaceae > Streptomyces > Streptomyces sp. NPDC000878. The sequence goes on from NZ_JBSFMT010000003.1 coordinate 49,980, forward strand.
CCGCCTTCGCCGAGGCGTGGCACATCCCGGTCGTCGAGCCGGACTCGGCCGTGTGCGGCAACTTCCCGCGTACGCACCCCCTGCACGCCGGCTCCGACGTCGGCCCATGGCTCGACGAGGCGGACCTGATCCTCCTCGTCAACTGCCGGGCCCCCTTCTACCCGCCCTCCCGCCGCCCGGCCCGCGCGAAGGTCGTCGTCATCGACGAGGTACCGCAGCGCCCGCACATCACCTACCAAGTCCTGTTCGCCGACCACTACTTGGAGGGCAACGTCGCCAACACCCTGCGCCAGCTCACCAAACGGGCCAAGGGGCTCGACACGGCTGCCGTCGCCGCACGCCGTACGGCACAGGAGCAGCGGCACGCCGACGAACGGACGGCGATCGCCGCCGCGGAGGCGAAGGCGGCCGGGGGCGAGGGCATCGACCCGGTGCTCCTCGCCGCGACCCTGCGAGGGCTCCTCGACGGACGGGACGTGATCGTCGTCGACGAGACCATCACCCACAGCCGGGTCGTCAAACGCCATCTCCAAGTCTCCGCCCCCGACTCGTACTTCTACGTCCAGGGCGGCCTCGGCCAGGGCATGGCGGTCGCCCTCGGCGTCAAACTCGCCGCGCGGGAACGCCCGGTGGTGCTCACGATCGGTGACGGCGCCTTCGCGTACAACCCGGTCCTCCCGTCGTACGACGCCTCGAAGACGTACGAACTCCCGCTGCTGATCGTGGTGTTCAACAACCGTGTCTACAAGTCGATGAACCTCAACCACCGCCGCTTCTACCCCGAGGGCGCGGCGGCCGAGACCGGTGAATGGCTCGGCACCGATCTGCACCGGCTGCCCCGACTCGCCGCGTTCGCCGAGCCGTTCGGGATGCACACCGAGACGGTCGACGCGCCCGATGCCCTCGCGCCCGCTCTGGAGCGTGCCCTCAAGGCCGTGGCGGACGGTACGACCGCCGTCGTCGACGTTCTCGTCACCCGCTGACCCAGGAGACTCCCGCCACCATGTCCGACACCCCAACGCCCAAGCCGGGCAAGGTCATTGTCCCCGCCGCTGAACTGCGTACCCTCGCCGCCGCCGTCCTGGAGAAGGCCGGCCTCAGCGCCGAGCACGCCCGCACCACCGCCGACGTGTTCGTCTGGGCCGCGCTGCGCGGCGTCGACTCGCACGGCATCGCCCGCATCCCCGCCTACGTCGAACTGCTCGCCAAGGGCGTGGCCAACGCCAAGCCCGACCTCAGGTTCGAGTCCACCACGCCGGCCGCCGCCGTCCTGGACGCCGACCGCGCCCCCGGCCCGGTGGCTCTGACCGCCGCTGCCGAGGAGGCCGTACGGCGGGCCCGGACGACCGGCATCGCCTCCGTGGGCGTACGCCGGACCGTCCACACGGGTGCCATCGGCTACTACGTCTCGAAGATCGCCGAACAGGGCATGGTCGGCATCGGATTCGTCGCCGGAATGCCGAACATGGGCTACACCGGCGTCAAGGGCGCCGCCGTGGCCACCAGCCCGATCGCCATCGCCGTACCGGCCCGCGAACACGCGCCGCTGCTCCTCGACATGGCCACCGCCACCATCGCCCTGGGAAAGATCCGACAGGCCAGGGCGAACGGCACCCAACTGCCCGAGGGCGCCGCCGCCACCGAGGACGGCACCCCCACGACCGACCCCGAGCAGGCGGTCATGCCGCTGCCGTTGGGCGGTGCCAAGGGCTCGGGCATGTCGCTCGCCTTCGAACTGCTGACCAGCGTTCTCGTCGGCGCCCCGATCCTCTCCGCCTTCCACTCCGACGACCCCCAGGGCCGCAGGCACCGCCAGAACGCCCTGCTCATCGCCCTCGACCCGGCGGCCTTCGGCGACCCGGACGCCTTTGCCGCGGCCGTCGACACCACACTGGGCACCTTGAAACAACTCCCGGTCGCGGACGGCGCCGCAGGCGTCTTCTACCCGGGCGAACGCAGCGCCGCACTGGCCGAGGGCCGGGCCGGCGAGGGGGTGCCCGTGGCACCGAAGGTGTGGCGTGAACTGAGGGAAGCGGCGGAGAAGTTGGGCGTCGCACTGCCCGAGATCACCAGCGTGGAATAGCGGAATCCGATGGTGGCGAGGGAGGCCTCGGGCGGCTTGGCCGACCCGGTGACGAGGGAATCGACGGTCGGGCCGAGGTCACGGACGGGGTCGTTGATGATCCCGGCGGTGAGTTCGTCGCCCTCGATGTCGGCCTTGACGGAGGCCATTGCGGCTCCGGGCCTTGGGCTCCGGGGGGCGATGGCGCTCACCGTGCAGGGCAGGCGGTCGCGGCCGGAGACGCCCGCCACCGGGCCGGTGGCGAGGTCGACCTCCGCGGACTTGATCAGGGCGTGCGTCGCGGAGCCCGTGGCGAGAGCGAGTTCCTTGACGGCGTCCAGGGGGAGCGCCGAGGTGAGGCCCTGCCGCCGTCGACGCACTGGCGCGACGTGCGGGAGGTGGAAGCGGCCCTGCCGCGCACTTTCTCAGACCGGGTACGCGTGCGTCTGTGTCGCCTTCACCGTCGCCCAGACCTCGGCCCCCGGATGCAGTTCGAGTTCGGCGGCGGCGACCGTGGTCAGGTCCGCGGCGAGCGGCAGCTCTCCCGCGAGGTCGGCGCGGATCTGGTCGCCGTGGGTCTCCAGGCCCGCGACCTCGCAGCGCCAGAGGTTGCGGGCGCTGGCGCCGGTCGGGCGGTCGCGGTAGAGGGTGACCGCGCTCGGCGGGAACGCCACGAAGACCGGGCCGGACAGGACTTCCGTGGTGGTGATGGCGGGGCCGGTGTCGAGGCGGACGGTGTGGCCGTCGGCCTCGCCCCGGTAGAGGTTCAGGCCGACCAACTGGGCGATGTAGTCCGTACGGGGATGGCGGGCGATGTCGGACGGGGTGCCTTCCTGGACGACCCGGCCGTCCTCGACCACGACCAGCCGGTCGGCCAGCACCATCGCGTCCAGCGGGTCGTGCGTGACCAGGACGGCGACGGCCTCGAACTCGGCCAGGTGACGGCGGAGTTGGGCGCGGACCTCCAGGCGGGTACGGGCGTCGAGCGCCGCCAGCGGCTCGTCGAGGAGCAGCAGGCGCGGGTGGGTGGCCAACGCGCGGGCCAGGGCGACGCGTTGAGCCTGGCCGCCGGACAGCTTGCGCGGCTTGGCACCGGCGTGGTCCGCGAGGCCCAGGCGGTCGAGCCACTCGGCTGCCTGCGCACGTGCCTCAGCCTTGGTCGCGCCCTGGCAGCGCGGCCCGAACGCCACGTTGTCCAGGGCGGTGAGGTGAGGGAAGAGCAGGTAGTCCTGGAAGACGACGCCGACCGGGCGGGACTCCGGCGGCGTACGTTCCAACGCCATGCCGTCCAGGCGAAGACGGCCGTCGGTGAGCGGGGTCAGACCGGCGAGGGCGCGCAGGGCGGTGGTCTTCCCGGCACCGTTCGGGCCGAGCAGGGCGACGACCTCACCGGGCGCGACACTCAGCGCCACGTCGAGACGGAAGGCGCCGCGCTCGACGACGAGATGGGCGTCGAGGCCGTCGAGGGTGGTGTCGGCGGGGGCATCGTGCATGTCGGTCATCCTGCTGTCATCCAACGGTCGCGCAGTCCCGCCAGCACCGCGACGGACACGGCCAGCAGGACCAGACTGAGGGCGATGGCGGCCTCCGGGTCGCTCTGCAGCGCCAGATAGACCGCCAGGGGCATCGTCTGCGTACGGCCGGGAAAGTTGCCCGCGAAGGTGATCGTCGCCCCGAACTCGCCCAGCGCCCGCGCCCAGGCCAGTACCGCGCCGGCCGCGATGCCCGGCGCGATCAGCGGGAGCGTGACCCGGCGGAACGCGGTGAACCGGGACGCGCCGAGCGTGGCCGCCGCCTCCTCGAAGCGGGGGTCGGCGGCGCGCAGGGTGCCCTCGACGCTGATGACCAGGAAGGGCATCGCGACGAACGCCTCCGCGACCACGACGCCCGCCGTGGTGAACGGCAGCGTGATCCCGAACCAGGAGTCCAGCGACCGCCCGACGATGCCGTTGCGGCCGAGCGCCATCAGCAGCGCCACACCGCCGACCACCGGCGGCAGCACGAGCGGCAGGGTGACCAGGGCCCGGACGAGTCCGCGTCCGGGGAACTCGACACGGGCCAGCAGCCAGGCCAGCGGCACACCGATGACCAGGCTCACCGCGGTGGCGGCGGTCGCGCAGACCAGGGACAGCTGGAGCGCCTGCCACACCTCGGCGCTGGTCAGCAGCTCGGGCAGACTGCGCCACGGGGCCCGTACGAGCAGCGCGATCAGCGGCACGACCAGGAACGCCACACCGATCAGCGCGGGCACGAGCAGCGGCAGGGGAGCGCCCCGGCCGCCGCCACCGATGCCACCCGTCCGGACGCGCCGACGCCGCGGACCGCCCCGGAGGGTGTCGGTCGCGGCGCCGGACTTGTCGCTCGGGAGGGTCACGGCTTGAGGAACCCGGCCTCGGTCAGGACCTGCTGGCCCGCCGCTGACTGCACCAGGGCGATGAACGCCTTGGCGGCCTCGGTGTTCTGGGCGTCCTTGAGCTGGACGATCGGGTATTCGTTGATGGCGTTGGCGGACTCGGGGAACTCCACGCCCTCCACCTTGTCACCCGCGGCGTGCACATCGGTCTTGTAGACGACGGCCGCGTCGGCCTCCTTCAGCTCGACCTTCGTCAGGGCGGCCTTGACGTCCTGCTCGTAGGAGACGGGGGTGAGCTTCAGCTTGCTGGCGTCCAGGGCCTTCTGGGCGGCGGCGCCACAGGGCACCTCCTTGTCGCACAGCACGACCTTCAGACCGGACTTGGTGAGGTCCTTGAGGGACACGATCTTGTCGGGGTTTCCCGGCAGGGTGGCGATCTCCAGCTGGTTGCGGACGAAGGTGGCGGGTGTGCCGGTGGCGTCGCCCGCGTCCGTGACGATCTTCATCGTCTTGGGGCTGGCGGAGGCGAACACGTCCGCCGGGGCGCCGCCGGTGATGCTCGATGCGAGGGAGTCGCTGCCGCCGAAGCTGAAGGTCACCTTCGTACCGGGGTGGGCCTTCTCGAACTGCTCGCCCAGCGTCGTGAAGCTCTCCTTCAGCGACGCGGCGGCGAACACGGTCACCGTGCCGGACAGCTTGTCCGAGGCCGAGGCGGACGCGGAGGAGTCCGACTTCGCCGACGAGGAGTCGTCGGACGACGAGCAGGCGCTCAGGGTCAGCAACGCGGTGGCCCCCAGGGCGGCCACCTGCATCGGTCGGCGGGTCCGGCGCGCGGTACGGGTCATCACGGGTCCACTCCCTCTGGTCCTCACGGACACAATCGCTTCTGGTCCTGACGGACCCATACATCTGTGGTCCTGCCGGACCATCCATCTGTGGTCCTGGCGGACCATCTACGGTCTCTCGACGACCACGTTGGTCGACTTGATCACGGCAACCGCCGGAACACCGGGCTCCAGCTCCAACTCCTCAGCCGACTCGCGGCTGACCAGCGCCACCACCCGGAACGGTCCGGCCTGGATCTCCACCTGCGCCGACACATCACCGAGGATCACGTCGGTGACGATGCCGGAGAGCCGGTTGCGGGCCGAGGAGCCGGTGGACTCCCGCTCCGCCCGGTGCACCTGCCGGGCGTAGGCCGCGAGGGCCGGCCCGGGGATGATCCGGCGGCCCTGCTCGTCGCGTTCGGCGGTGAGCTTCCCGCCGTCGACGAGGCGCCGCACGGTGTCGGCACTGACACCGAGCAGGACAGCGGCATCCCCGATCCGACAGGTGTGCACGCGCTGATGATACTGCCGCAAATGCAAGGGGAAAGTCTCCTGTGGCTTCGCATGAGCCGGAACCATGATCTGAACGGTTGGCATGTGCGTTTGCACGGGACCCAGGTCCGGGTACGGTCAGTCCGGGAGGTGGTAGCCCGTGAGTCAGTCCCTCGCAGCCGCCGGCACGGCCACCGTTCCACCGGCGGAACTCACCCTCGCCGGTGACCTGGCCCGGCCGTCCCGGCTGACGGTGCCCGATCTGCTCGCCTGGCCCCAGCACGAGGCCGACGTCAGCTTCGAGTGCGCCACCAGCGGCGTTCAGCACCACCGCTTCACCGGACCCCTGCTGCACGAGGTGCTGTCGGCCGCCGGCCCCGGCTTCGACCCGGCCCGCCGCAAGGACCGCCTGCGCTTCCTGATCGCCGTGACCGGCGCGGACGGTCACCACGCCCTGCTGTCCTGGGCCGAGATCGACCCCGACTTCGGCCACGCTGCGGTACTGCTCGCGGCCACCATCGACGCCACCCCGCTCGACCGCGCCGGACCTCAGCTGGTTCTCCCGCAGGACCGCTGCGGCGCCCGGCACATCAGCGGCATCAGCGCGATCCGCGTGGACGGCGGCTACACCTCGTGGGCCTGAGGGCACCGGAACTGCGTTGCCGGAAGCGATCTAGGTAACTAGGTTCGGCCCATGGCGGATGACGAACCCACGCGTGCGGCACGGCTGCTGGACGCCCAGGCGAAGGCCGAGCGGCTCTTCACGGAGATCGAGAAGCGCGGGCTGATCGCACCGGGCGAGGGCGAGCGGGCGGTCAGCGATCAGGTCCGGGACCTGGCGAACGAACTGTTCGGCACGACCCGGCACTGGCACAAGCGGATCGTGCGCTCCGGGCCGAACACGCTGAAGCCCTACCGGGAGAACCCGCCGGACCGGGAGATCGCCGCGGACGACATCGTGTTCGCCGACTTCGGTCCGATCTTCGAGGAGTACGAGGCCGACTTCGGCCGGACCTTCGTCCTCGGCGACGACCCGGTCAAGCACCGGCTGCGCGACGACCTGCCGCAGCTCTTCGCGGCCGGCCGGCGCTTCTTCGACGCCGATCCGGAGATCACGGGGGCACGGTTGTACGCCGAGGTGGAGCGCCTCGCGAAAGAGGCCGGGTGGGAGCTGGGCGGCTGGCACGCCGGGCACCTGGTCGGCGAGTTCCCGCACGAGTGGATCGACGGCGCGGACGTCGAGTCGTACATCACGCCCGCCAACACCACACAGCTGCGGCGCACCGACAAGGCCGGGCGCCGCTGCCACTGGATTCTGGAGATCCATCTCATCGACCGGGAACGGGAGTTCGGCGGCTTCTACGAGGAACTGCTCACCCTGTGATCCCGGTCCGGTGCCGTGGACCAGCCGATGAGGGCGCCGCGCAGCGCCGCCACCAGACGGGAGGCCGCCTCGCCCTCGGTGCGTCCGCTCTTGATGAGGTCGAGGATGTCGCGGGGGTCGAACAAGGCGTTCCACAGGTACAGGGCTTCGTCACCGAGGTCGCCGAGTCCGAGGTCCTCGGTGGTCTGCCGCAGGGCTTCGGTGAGCGCCTCGGCCTGCGGGGCGAGATAGCCGGTGTTCTCGCGCAGTCGCTCCAGATAGCCGCGGTGCGAGCGCATCTGCGCCATCGCACCGCCGTGTTCGAGAACGAGCGACACCCAGTAGCGGGACACCGCTTCCAGCCGCTGCATACCGCGCGTCGTCTGCGCCGCGCTGAAGTCCCGCAACTCGGAGCCGACCTGGGCCCGGAAGGCGTGCAGGACGTCCTCGACGGAGGAGAAGTGCCGGTAGGCCGTGGCGGTGGACACCTCGGCACGCTTGGCGATCTCGGCCAGGCTCACCGGGGTCGGTGAGTTCTCGAACAACTCCGCGGCGGCCTTGATGAGTTGCCTGCGGTTGCGCTGGGTGTCACTGCGCATGGGTCGAATCCCCGTTTTCTGCATGGAGACGGCCTTCACCGAACAGTCCGACGAGCCCGAAGGCCCGCGAGGCCGTCGGCCAGACGACGGACGCCCTCGACCACGGACTGCGCGCTCGCAGCGTACGACAACCGCAGGTGTCCCTCGCCGCAGGCGCCGAACTCACTGCCCGGCCGCACGGCGACGCCGTACGTCGTGCGCAGCGCCGCCACCACCTCGGCGGACGGCAGATCGAGGTCGTACCGGGGGAACTGGTAGAACGCGCCCTCGGGGGAACTCAGCGTGAGGCCTGGGATCCTGGCGAGTTCCGTCCGCATGATCTCGCGGCGCGTCTCGTACTCCGCGCGCATCCTCGCGATGTCGGGGCCGCAGGTCTGTACGGCGACGAGCGCGGCGTCCTGGGCGACCGTGTTGACCGAGCCGTTGAAGGTGTTGTGGATGCGTGCGGCGGCCTGGATCAGCTGTGTGGGGCCCCAGAGATAGCCCACGCGCCAGCCGGTCATCGCGTAACTCTTCGAGAAGGTCTGGCAGTAGACCGTACGGTCGCGCAGGCCGTCGAGTGCGAGCGCCGAGGTGAACGGGCGGCCGGTGAAGTCCAGGTCGGCGTACGCCTCGTCCGAGATGACGAGGGTGGGTGTGCCGTCGAGCAGGTCGGCGAGTGCCTCCAACTCGCCGCGGCTGTGCACGATTCCGGTGGGGTTGCCCGGGTTGCAGAACACGAAGAGCTTCGCCCCGTCCAGGGCGTCGGCCAGCCGGTCGAGGTCCCAGTGCAGGTCGGGTGCGAGCGGGACGGGGACGACGACTCCGCCGGCCATGCTCACCAGGTCGGCGTAGAGGGAGTACGTGGGGTCGGGAACGACGACCTTGTCGCCGGGGTCGACGATGCCGAGGATCGCCGCGGCGAGACCGGCGGTGCCGCCCTGGGTGATGAGGAGGTCGGTGGGGGAGACGGGGGAGGAGGCGATGCCGGTGAGCTTCTCGGCGAGTGCTTCGCGCAGTGCCGGTTCGCCCAGCAGGGGCGAGTAGTGGGTGCGGCCGGCGCGGAGTGAGGCCTCCGCCGCCTCGGTGACCTGCTTCGGTGTGTCGAAGTCGGGTTCGCCCATGGCGAGGGAGACGAGGTCGCCTCCGGACTGCGGCTGTTGCGTCCGGCGGGAGGCGGCGGCGATCCGGGCGACGGCCGCGGCGGGTGCGAACGAGGGGGGAGTGGTGGTGACGGCGGTGGGCGGCATGCTCTCCTCCTGGAGGCGGGGCAAGGGGTGGTCAGTCCTGGGGTCCGGCGTCGGCGGGAGCGCCCGCCCAGCGGCTGATCTCCAGGTCGGCAGAGGTGTCGCGCTGCCGGGTCGGGGCGACGACGATCTCCTGGAGAACCACTCGCTGGGGGAGCGTCACCGCGAGGCGGACGGCCTCCGCGACATCCTCGGGTCGGAGCATGTGGGCGCGTTCCTCCGGGGCCGGGGGCCGGGCGCGGTTGTCGAGGATCGGGGTGTCCGCCTCGCCGGGCAGCACGGTGATGGCGCGCAGGCCCTGGTTGCGGAAGGTGTTGTGCAGGAAGGTCATGAAGTTGCGGACCCCCGCCTTGGCCGCCCCGTACGCGGCCCCGCCGAGCAGGTTGGGGTTGACGGCGGCGAGCGAGGAGACCGTGACGATCGTGCCGCCGTCGCGGCCGAGCATGTCGGGCAGCACGGCCTGGGTGAGCTGGAAGACCGCCGTGAGGTTCACGTCGAGGACCTGGCGCCATTCCTCGTGCGGCAGCCACTGCGGGTTGAGCACCGACGACGCGCTGCCCGCGTTGTTGACGAGGACGTCGACCGGGCCGAGTTCGGCGTGGATCATGTCGAGGACCCGGGTCACGTCAGTGGCGTCGGTGATGTCCGCCGCGAGGGCGAGAGCCGTCCCTCCTTCGGCGCGGATCTCCGCCTCGGCCTTGTCGAGGGGCTCCTGGCGGCGGCCGACGAGGACGACGGTGATGCCTTCGCGGGCGAGCAGACGTGCGGTCTCCAGCCCCATTCCGCTGCCGGCGCCTGTGATGAGCGCGGTCCTCGTCACCGTTCCTCCTCCATGTGAGATACTTCTATCAAGTGAGAATAGTTTCTCATGTGCTGCCGGATCAAGCGCGCGGTCCTCACCGGACGCACCGCGCCATGAAGCCGAGCGCCTCGAACGCCGCGGCCGTCGCCCGCTCCAACGCCCTTACCTCGCCCTCCCGTTCGGCGGACCGGCGTACCGAGGTCTCCCGGTCCACCCACCGGAACCGCAACTCCCGGCCGGGCCCGGCCTGCCCGAGCAGCGGGAGCGAGGCCCGGGAGGTGACGCCGACGATCGGGTAGCCGGCCGTCAGGCTCCGGTATCTGCCGAGGACGATCAGCTCGTCCGCGTGCGGGATCTGGAGCGCCCCGACCGGCACCCCGTGCGACACGATCTCCGTGTCCGAGTCCGGGTGCAGCACCGGCCCCTCGAGCCGCAGGCCGACATGGTTCGAGCGGGCGGTGACGACGTACGGCGACTCCGCGATCAGCTCACGGACCCCAGGGATCGAGCGGGCGCCGTAGCTCTCCACGACGTCGACGACCCAGGGCCCCTCCGGGCAGCGCAGGACAGGGACGGGGAGCCGGAAGAGCGGGGGAGTGAAGTGGCTGCGCCCGAATCCCCGGAACCCGGACTCCAGCAGGACCCGCGCCCCGAGAGCCTGCGTGAAGCCCATACGTGCGTCCGGAGCGGCGCTGCCCAGCAGCGTCTCCGCCGCCAACGCGCCGTGTACGGACAGGTAGTTGCGGGCGCCGACTCCCAGGTCGCCGCCCAGACGGACCTCCTGGCCGGCCGGCACGACCACCGGCGACCAGGTGTCGACGGGCGCGCCACCGACGGTGACCCGCGCGGGGGCGCCGGTCGCGGCGACCAGGACATCGGCGTCGGGCACGAACGCCAACTCGCCGCCCAGGTTCTCGATCAGCGTGGCGTCCCGAGGGTTGCCCACGAGGACGTTCGCCACGGCCGCCGAGTGCTGGTCGGCCGCGCCGCCGGTGGGGACCCCACGGCGTTCGGCGTCGCACCGGCCGAGGTCCTGGAACGTCGTGACCCAGCCCGTGCCAGTGATGTCGAGGCCCACGGTCCTCATACGGGCACCTCCTCCACCGGCAGCAGAAAGCCCGCGTCCAGCGCCGCCGCCTCGTCCCGGCTGACCGGGACGAACCGCACGATGTCACCCGTGGCGAACGACACGGGGTCCGGGCGGGAGATGTCGACGATGGTGTGCGGAGTCCGCCCCACCACCCGCCAGCCCGTCGGGCCCGGGAACGGCTGGATGATCGCGTTGGTGCCCGCGATCATGATCGCTCCGGGGGCCACGTCGGTGCGCGGCTCGGCGCGTCGGCGGACCGGCCGGGGCACCTGGAGCCCGTCCATCATCGGCGCCATCGCCGCGCCCAGCAGTGAGATCGTGAACGTGGACTCCGCGATCGCGTCGACCACTTCGGCGGGCGCCAGGCCCACCTCCTCGGCGACGGAGAGCAGATCGGGTCCCGTCTCCGCGTCGAACACGACAGGGACGGCGAACCGGAGAGCCGTGCGCGACCGCTCGGTCGGCTGCTCGGCCGGCATCCGCTCCGCCAGCAGCCGTATCGCGTACTCGATGTGCTCGGGTGCGGTCGCCAGCGCGTCGAACTCGACGAGCAGCGACTCCAGTCCGGAGACGACATCGAGTACGCCGGGCGGGCGATGCGCCAGCAACCGCTCGCGGAAGGCGACGATCGCGGTCCTGCGGATCACCGGATCGGGATGGGGGACGGTCACCATCACCGCCGAGTCCCCGAAGGGCTCGACGGCAACGGCGGGTATCTGCGCGGCGGTCATCGACACCCTCAGACCAGGGCCTTCGCCTTCTCGGCCAACACGTCCTTCAAACCGGTGACGTTGACACCCGCCGCGTCCAACCCGGCCCGCAGCGCTGTGCCGTTGGCGAGCACGGTGGGGTGGTCGCCGTGCAGCAGGAGTACGTCGACGTCGTGGCCGAGCGGTACGACGTTGCCGTCCACCGAGCGCACGGTGCCCTCCCGCACGACCTGCACGCAGCGCTCGCCGATGGCCTCCGGGTCGTAGATCAGGCCCTGTTCGTGCGAGCGCGGGACGGGCATGCCGTCGTCGCCGTAACCGCGGTCGGCGAGGAAGACGTAGCCGACGTCGAGGCCGCGCTTGTACGACTCCTCGGCGAGCAGGCCGCGTTGACAGATGACGATGTACTCCTTGTTGTACGCGGCGATCGCGTCCGTGATGGCGCGGGCGTGCTTGGCATCGGTCTGCGCTATCGAGCCCATCCGGCCGTGCGGGGCGACATGGCTGATCGTGCCGCCGTGCACCCGTGCGAAGGCGTCGAGCGCGCCGAGCTGATAGAGGATGTCGGTACGGATCTCGTCCTCCGAGGCCTCGATGAGCCGGCGGCCGAAGCCGACGAGGTCGGGGTAGCCGGGGTGGGCGCCGAGTTCGATCCCGCGCTCGACGCAGTCGCGGACGGTCCGGTCCATGATGCGCGGGTCACCGGCGTGGAAGCCGCAGGCGATGTTCGACGCGGTGACCAGGCCGAGCAGGGCCGCGTCGTCACCGATCGTGTAGTTGCCGAAGCTCTCGCCGAGGTCGGCGACGACTGCTACCGAATGGGTTGCCATGGTGTGTCTCCCGAAGTGCGGTTCGGATCAGTGGGAAGCGAGCGGCCGGCCCTTGGTCTCCCGCAGGAACGCGACGGCGACCAGGGTGATCGTCGCGGTGAGGATCGAGGCGAACGCCGGTATCAGGTTGGAGCCCGTCGACTCGATGAGTTCGGTCATCACGAGCGGGGCGCTGCCGCCGAAGATGATCGTCGAGATGCTGAACCCGATGCTGTACGCGGAGTAGCGCACGCTCGTCGGGAACATCTCGGCGAGCACGGTGTGCACCACCGCGGCGTGACCGGAGAAGGCGACCGCGAGAACGACCGTGCCGATACAGGCGAGCCCGAACCTGCCGGTGGTGATGAGCAGGAACATGGGGTACGAGACCACGCCCATGGCGACGGCGGAGATGACGAGCACGGGCTTGCGGCCGATCCGGTCCGACAGCCGCGCCATCAGCGGGATGCTGATCACGATCGCGACCAGACTGCACGCGGTGACCATGAGTGCCCGCACCATCGAGAAGTTGTGGTCGCCGAGCGAGGTCTTCAGATACGTCGGCATGTAGACGAACAGCAGGTAGTAGCCGGGGCCGTTGAGCGCCGGCAGGAAGATGGTGAGCGCGATCGCCTTCAGGTGCCGCTTGGAGGTGAGCGCCTCGCGGAGCGGGTTGCGGGCGACGCTCTTCTGCTCGCGCAGGGCGGTGAAGTGCGGGGTCTCCTCCAGTCGGCTGCGGATGTAGAAGCCCACATAGCCGAGCGGTACGGCGAGCAGGAACGGGACGCGCCAGGCCCAGGAGGTCATCGCGTCGTCGCCGAGCGTCGTGATGAGGACGGCGGAGAGGGTGCTGCCGAACATGAGCGCCACGAAGGAGCCGACGGCGATGAAGCTCATCATGAAGTTGCGGCGCGAGTCCGGGGCGTACTCGCCGACGAACGACATGGCGCCCGCCACCTCTCCGCCCGCCGAGAAGCCCTGGAGCACGCGGAGCAGGACCAGGAGGGTGGGTGCGGCGACCCCGATGACGGCGTGGGAGGGGATGAGGCCGATCGCGGCCGTCGCTCCGGAGATGAGCACCAGGAGAGTGGCCAGCAGCGTCTTGCGCCCAACCTTGTCCCCGAGATAACCGCAGATCACGCTGCCGAAAGGGCGCGCGAGGAAGCTGATCAGGAAACCGACGTTGGTGAGGAAGAGCCCTCCGGCCTCCGCCTCGCCCATGATGTTGATCGCGAGATAGGTGACGAGCAGGCCGTAGATGCCGTAGTCGTACCACTCCACGAACGAGCCGACGGCCCCCGCGACGGTGGCCTTGCGGACGACCTTGTCCTGTGCGGTGACGACGTCGACCGCTGTCTCTGAGGGATCTGTGGTGATGCCGAGCCGATCTGACGTTGCCATGGGCCCACTTCCGGGTTCGAGCCGAGATGCGACGTGAATCGCGAATGAGAATAAGTTCGCATTCTCGGGGTGGTCAAGGGGTGAGGTTGCATCCATGTCAACCTTGCGATTCCGTCGTGTTTCCAAGGTTGTCGCAGCTGGCTGGGTGGCCGCGGCCTCTTGCCCAGTGGCGTGGCGCGATGCAGACTGACACCTCGAAACGCGAAAGATTTCGCACTTCTTGGAGGGGATCCTGCGATGACCCAGGACAACGTACGTGTCACCACGGAATGGGACCGTGTCGACCGTCACGTACTCGACCAGTTCCGGGAGCACTCCGTGGCCAACCTCGGCGACGCCCTCGACCGGCTGAACATCGTCGACGGGGGCATCGCGCCCATCTGGAACGGGGCCAGGACCGTGGGCACCGCACTCCCGGTACTCACCGTCGCGGGTGACAACAAGGCCGTGATCGCCGCGCTCGAACACATCCGACCCGGCGACATCCTCGTCATCAACGCCTTCGGCTACGAGGGCCGGGCCGTCATCGGCGACAACCTCGCCCAGCGGTTCGACGTGCACGGCGCCGTCGGCGCGGTCGTCGACGGCTATGTGCGCGACGGCGCGATCATCGAGAAGCTCGGCGTCCCCGTCTTCGCACGCGGGCTGACACCCGCCGGCCCCTTCAAGAACGGACCGGGCACGATCGGCGAACCCGTCGCCATCGGCGGGGTGGTCGTCAACCCCGGCGACATCGTCGCCGCCGACGCCGACGGCGTGATCGTCATCCCCCCGCACCGCGCCGAGGAGGCCCTCGCGGCGGTCAAGGAGATCGTCGCCCGCGAGGCCGACCTGGACGCCGAGGTCGACGCACTGCGCAAGAAGGCCGCCTGATGGAAGCGGACCTGACGGGGGCGGACCTGACGGAAGCGGAAGGACGGACGGCGGGCCGACTCCGGGTCGCCGTCGCCGCGCCGCTGTCCGAGGAGAACTGCTCGCGCGTACGGCAGCTGGAGCCGAGGATCGACTTCGTCGTCGACCAGGCTCTCCTGCCCCCGATGCGCTGGCCCGCCGACTTCGCCGGCGATCCGGCCTGGCGGCGCACACCGCGACAGCAGCGCGCGTACGAGGCTCTGCTCGACTCCGCCGACGCCCTGTACGGCATCCCCGATGTGGACCCGTCGGCGCTGGCCCGCACGGTCCGTGCCAACTCGAGGCTGCGCTGGGTGCACATCATGGCGGCAGGCGGCGGGAGTCAGGTCAAGGCGGCAGGGCTCGGCGCCGAAGAACTCGACCGGGTCGCCTTCACCACCTCGGCCGGTGTGCACGGGCAGCCCCTCGCCGAGTTCGCCGTCTTCGGCGTGCTCGCGGGCGCCAAGGGTCTGCCCCGCCTGGGCCGTCAGCAGCGCGACCGCGAGTGGAGCGGTCGCTGGACGATGAACCAGGTGAGCGAGCAGACCGTGCTTGTGCTCGGCCTCGGCGGTATCGGTCGGGTCGTCGCCGCGAAACTGCACGCACTGGGCGCGAGAGTCGTCGGTACGAGCAGACGGGACGTCGATGTCCCCGGCGTGGCCGAGGTCGTGCATCCCGGCCGTCTCGTCGAGGTGGCGCCGACCGTGGACGCCGTCGTCAACACTCTCCCCGGCACCGCGGCGACCGAGCGCTTGCTCGACAAGGGGTTCTTCGACGCCCTCCGGCCCGGCGCGGCCCTCGTCAACGTCGGCCGTGGAACCGTCGTGGACGAGGCCGCCCTGATCGACGCCCTCGACTCCGGCCGGGTCGGTTTCGCCGCGCTGGACGTCTTCGAGACGGAACCACTGCCCGCCGACAGCCCCCTCTGGGACCACGACCACGTCCTGGTGAGCCCCCACACCGCCGCCCTCAACGCCGCGGAGGACCGTCTCATCGCCGAACTCTTCGCCGCCAACGCGACCCGGCTCCTCGACGGAGACGCACTGCTCAACCGGGTGAACACCGTCGAGTTCTACTGAGCGGTGCGACCGGTGAGTCGCGCCGGCCGGCTCGACAACGGGCGGAACCGTGCCGCGAGCACGGTGACCGACGAGTCCGTCACTGCCACGGCTGGAGCCGGTGACCAGGGCCGTCCCTCCGGTGGCGTCGAAGAACGGCTGGGATCACGCACGTACCCCGGCGGTCCCGGCCGGAATGCCTGGCACCGCGGAGCTGCCGGGAAGCGGGGTCCGGGCCGGGCGTTCGGCGAGGACGTCGAGGATGTTGTCGACCGCCAGGTCGGCCATGGCGGCCCGGGCGGACTCGGTGGCCGACCCGATGTGGGGGAGCGTGACCACGTGGGGCTCGGCGACCAGCGGTGACAACTCCGGTCCCATCGGCTCGCGTTCGAACACGTCGAGCCCGGCGGAGTGCAGCCGTCCCTCCCGTACGGCGTGCAGCAGGGCCTCCTCGTCGACGACACCGCCGCGCGAGGTGCTGACCAGGGTGACCGTGGGCTTCATCGCGGCCAGTTCACGGGCCGAGATCAGGTGCCGTGTCTCCTCGGTGAGCGGCACGTGCAGCGACACGACGTCGGACTCGGCCAGCAGCGTGGGCAGGTCCACCGAGGTCGACAGGTCGTCGTCGGGGGCGTAAGGGTCGTGGTGGAGTATGCGCATGCCGAAGCCGTGGGCCCGGCGGGCCACCGCGCGGCCGATCTGGCCGTAGCCGATCAGCCCGAGGGTCGCTCCATGGATGTCCAGTCCGAGGTAGTCGTGCATCCGGAACAGCCCCCAGGAGCCCGTCGCCAGAGACGCCTCGGCGGCGCCGATCCGGCGGCGGGCGGCGAGGATCAGGGCGAAGGTGAGGTCGGCGGTGGTCTCCGCGAGCACCCCGGGGGTGTGCGTGACGACGATGCCGCGCTCGGCGGCGGCAGTCCGGTCGACGTTGTCGAACCCCATGCTCGCCAGCGCGACGACGCGCAGCGAGGGGCCGGCGCCGTCCATCAGCGCGGCGTCCACCGGGTCGTTGCCCAGGGCGAGAACCCCGTTCACTCCGGGGGCGAGGGTGACGAGGTCCGAGGCGTCGGGTTTGCCGGTCCCCGGCCAGGACACGACGTCCGCCGCCTCGGAAAGACGGTGTAGACCGTGGCCGGGGAGGTTTTCACGGGTGGTGAGCACGCGGAATTTCATTTCCCGGACACTAGTGGCGACACTCGCCTGAAACAAAGAGCGGTTATGTGTGACGCTATTGCCGATCCTTATCGAAGGCCGCGATGAGTTCCAGAAACAGATCGTGCACGGCGAGTGCGGGTTCGGACAGAGGCTGATTGTCGGAGGTCACCAGTGACAATTTGACCTGGATCGTCGGATCCACGATGCGGCGTACCGGCAACGAACGGACGTCGAGAATGGCCTGCGCGGCCGACCAGGGCAGCACGGTGGCGCCCAGGCCCGCGTCCACCGCGTTGACGAGCGTGAGTGCCGACTCGACCTCGCCCACCACCTTCGGCTCCAGCGAAGCCTGCTGGAAGGCGGTTTCCACCACCTGCCGGATCGTGTGGATGCGGCTGGGGAGGAGCAGGGGCACATCCTTCAGCTCCTCCAGGCTCACCTCGCCTTCGCCCGCCGGAGCCGTCCCGCCGGGTGCCCCGATCAGGAACAGGTCCTCCGTGCGTAGTGGTTCGAACTGCACGCCCCTCAACGGGCCCGCCCCGTAGATGAACGCCATGTCCATCCGCCCGGTCATGATGGCCTCGCTGATCACGCCGCCGAAGTTCTCGTTGATGTGCAGCAGGATGTCCGGGTAGCGCTCGCGCACGCTCTTGAGCAGCGGCAACGCCAGCGCCGCGCCCAGGCTGTACGGCGCGAGGCCCACCGACACACTGCCGGCGGGAGCCCGGCCGGACACCCCGACGGCGGCGTGCGCGAGGTCCACCTGCCGCAGGATCAGCTGGGCATGCCGGTAGAGCGCCCGGCCCGCCTCGGTCGGGGCGACCCCGCGTTTGCTGCGGATCAGCAGCTGCTGCCCGAACTGCGCCTCCAGCGCGGACAGCTGCTGGCTGAGCGCGGGCTGTGCGATGTGCAGGATGTCCGCTGCCCGCGTGATGCTCCCCGCGTCAATGATCTTGATGAACGAGTACAGACGCCTGGTGTCCATGCGGGGCCTTCCACGGGGAGCGAAGCCTCATCGTAGGGAGGGGCCATCCCGAAGCACAGCCCTGGTGGGCCCCAGGTGTGCCGTGGGTCATAGCCGTTCGCGATAACGCCAGACCGAACGGATATTGGCGGTCATGTGAGCCGGGGATTAAGTTGAGCGGAACATCCAGCCCCGGACATTTTCCGGAATATCCCCGAGACGCGCTGGCATTTCCTCGCCCACATTATCTCCCGGAGGCCGTCATGACCCCCATGGTTGATCTCGTCGCCGATCTCGGCGAGGGATTCGGCGCCTATTCGATGGGCGACGACGAAGCCCTCCTGGAGATGCTGACCTCCGCCAACGTCGCCTGCGGATTCCACGCCGGAGATCCCCGCATCATGGACGCCACCGTCCGCGGCTGTACGGAGAAACAGGTCGCCGTGGGCGCCCACCCGAGCTTTCCCGACCTGGTCGGCTTCGGCCGCCGCGCGATGGACCTCACGGCGGAAGAGGTCCGTACGGACGTGCTCTACCAGATCGGCGCCCTCCAGGCGTTCGCCGTCGCGCACGGCACCCGCGTACGGCATGTCGCCCCGCACGGGCGCCTGGGCAACCTGGTCGCCGTACGCCCCGAATACGCCCGCGCCGTCGTGGACGCCGTCGCCGCCCTGGACGACTCCCTCATCGTCCTCGCGCAGGACGGCGAACTCGCCGACGCCGCCCGCGCCCGAGGACTGCGCGTGGGCATCGTCGGCATCGCCGACCGCGCGTACCGCGACGACGGGACACTCGTCCCCCGCTCCGAACCCGGCGCGGTGATCCACGACCCCGACGAGGTCGCCCGGCGCACCCTGCGCATGGTCACCGAGGGGGTCGTCCGCAGCGCCGACGGCAAGGACGTCCCGGTCGCCTGCGACACCGTCCTGCTGCACGGCGACAGCCCCGGCGCTATCGCGCTGGCCCGCCGTATCCGCGAGCAGCTCCTCGCCGCCGGTGTCGGGATCACCTCCCTCGACAAGGTGCTGAGCGAGAAGGGCGTCTGACATGAACGGCCACGTCACCATCACCGACTGCGGCGACTCCGCCCTGGTCGCCAAGGCCGTGGGCCTCGACGCCGAGGACGCCTGGCGGCTGGTCCACGCCCTCGCCGACGCCCTGGACGCCGTACGGCTCACCGGTGTCCACGACGTGGTGCCCACCTACGACGCCCTGCTCGTGGAGTTCGACAGCACCGGCACCGACCATGACACCGTCCGGCGCGTCCTGGCGCGCGAGGCAGCGCGTCTCGGCCCGGACCCCGCGCCGACGACACCTCCGCGGCGCTTCGTCGTCCCCGTCGTCTACGGCGGCGAACACGGGCCCGACCTGCCCGAGGTGGCCGCGCAACTCGGCCTGACCGAGAGCGAGGTCGTCGCCCTCCACACCGGGTCCGATCTCACCGTGCGCTGCCTCGGCGCGCCCGCCGGTGCGCCGATGACCGACGGCCCGCCCTTCCCGAGGCCGGTGCCGCGACTGGCCTCGCCCCGTACCCGCGTCGACCCCGGCTCGGTCGCCGTCGCCGGCCGGCAGGCCGTCATCTGCCCGATGCCCTCACCCGGCGGCTGGCCGCTCCTCGGGCGCACCCCCGTACGCGTCCTCGACCTGCACAGCGACCCGATCACCGCCTACCGGCCCGGGGACACTTTTCGATTCCGCCCCATCACATCCCAGCAGTGGGACGAGTACGCCGACACGTCACTGGCGGCCTGCCATGGCTGACACCCTCACGATCCGCACCGCGGGCATCGTCACCGTCCAGGACCTCGGCCGCGTCGGCCGCTCCCGCTACGGACTGCCCGCCAACGGGGCCGCCGACCAGCACTCGGCGCGCGTCGCCAACGTCCTGTGCGGTAACGACGACCGCACCCCGCTGCTGGAGATCACGGCGCTCGACTTCGCCTGCGTGCCCTCCGCCGACACCCTCGTCGCCGTGACCGGCGCCCCCGCCGACGTGACCGTCGGGGGAGTGGCCCGCTCACAGTGGGAACCGGTCTCCGTGCGGGCCGGGGAGACGATCCGCGTCACCGGCATCCGGCGCGGCCTGCGCGTCTACCTCGCCGTACTCGGCTCGTTCGAGGCGGACTACCTTCAGGGCAGCTGCGCCCCCGACACCGTCCTGGGATTCGGCCCCGCCCTGCGCGACGGCGACGAACTCGCCCTGCGCACCTCCTGCCCACCCATCGATCACCCCTTCTCCCGCATCCCGCTGTTCCGGCTGCGCGCACCCGTCCCCACGTTCCCCACCACCTGGACGATCGACGTCACCGACGGCCCCGACCGGGCCGAGTTCGGAGACACCGGACGCCGTCTGTTCGACGCCCCCTTCGGCGTCAGCCCGCAGAGCAACCACATCGGTCTGCGGCTGCGGGGCGACGTGCCCCGCCGAGTCACCCGGGGCGAGATCCTCTCCCGTGGCGTCCCCATCGGCGCCGTCGAAGTGCCCGCCGGGGACGAACTCCTCGTACTGCACCGCGGTCGTGGTGTCACGGCCGGCTACCCCGTCCTCGCCGTCGTCACCGCCACCGGACTGTCCGCCCTGGGGCAGGTCCGCCCCGGACAGACCGTCCGCTTCCGCCACCGCACCCTCGACCAGGCGGTCACCGCCCACCGCACCCAACGCCACGCCGTCGACGCCCTGAGAACCCGTGTGTGTACGGCCTTCGACGCCCTGCGCATCCGCGCTCCCCTCGGCAGCTGAGGCCCTCCCCGGGCACTCGCTCAGCAGCCCCATTCGCCCGCCCGCACGAAATACGAAACCTCCCCGCACGGAGCCGCACGTCCCCCGTCCCCAGCCTGCTCCCAGACAGAGGAGAGCCATGACCGCCGTGGCCGCCCAGCCAGTCCCCAACACCGTCGACCCCAGAACAGCCCGCAAGGTCACCCTCGCGGGATGCGTCGGCATCTTCGCCGAGCTGTACGACAACGGCATCTTCGGCTTCATGGCCGGAACGCTCGCCGCCGTCTTCTTCCCCGGCTCCGACAACGCCATCCAGCTCGTCTTCCTCGGCTACGCCGTCTCCTTCTTCTTCCGCCCCCTCGGCGGCATCATCTGCGGTCACCTCGGCGACCGCATCGGACGCCAGCGGATGCTGGTCTTCGTGATCATGCTCATCAGCGTCGCCACCGCCGCCATCGGCGTCCTGCCCACCTACGCGAGCATCGGCATCGCGGCCCCCGCCCTGCTGATCCTGCTCCGCGTCGCCCAGGGCTTCTCCGTCGGCGGCGAGGCGTCCGGCGCGATGAGCTTCCTCGCCGAGCACGCCCCCGAGGGCAAGCGCGGCCTCTACACCAGCTACGCCCAGATCGCCTCGTTCCTCTCCCTGCTCACCGGCACCCTGATCGCCGCCGCCCTGACCAGCGGACTCGGCACCGAACGCATGGAGTCCTGGGGCTGGCGCATACCGTTCCTGCTCGCCGTCCCGCTCGGCATCACCGGCATCTACATCCGCAAGCGCATCAGCGACACGCCCAACTTCACCCGCCTCAAGGAAGAGGGCGGCCTGTCCGAGAACCCCCTCAAGGAGGCGTTCACCTCCGCCGAGCACCGCCGCGCCATGCTGCTCGCCCTGTTCATCCCCCTGATGAACGGCTCCGGGTACTACGTCCTGTTCGGCTACATGCCCACCTTCATGAGCAGCGAGCTGGACTTCAGCAAGGTCCAGGGACTCCTCGTCACCGCGTCCAGCCTGGTCGCGATCTGTATCGCCATCCCCTACATGGGGCGCCTCTCCGACCGGGTCGGACGCAAGAAGGTCATCGCCGGCGCCGCGATCGCCATGGCCGCCATCGGCGTCCCCTGTTACCTCCTGATCGGCACCGGCAACGTCGCCCTCGCCGTCCTCGGCGCCTGCGTCATGGCCGTCGTGTTCGCCGGGCACACCGGCGTCATCCACATCCTGCTCGTCGAGCTGTTCCCCACCCGGGTGCGCTACTCCGCCTACGGCCTGGGCTACAACGTCTCCGCCGCACTGTTCGGCGGCACGGCACCCCTGCTGATGACCTACCTCATCGACCGCACGGGCAACGTCAACATGCCGGCCTTCTACGCCGTCCTCACCGCGCTCGGCACCCTCGTCGCCGTCTCACGGGTGAAGGACCGGGCCCACCTGCCCCTGCGCGACGCCTGACACACCCCCGGCACCCGGCACCCGCACACCCCCCACCCCGCACACCAAGGAGCACATCAGCATGCCCATCTCCGACTACAGGACGGCCCTCGTCACCGGAGCGTCGACCGGCATCGGAGCCGTGGTCGTCGAGCGACTCGCCAAGCGCGGCCTGGAAGTCCACGCCGTGGCCCGCAACGCCGAACGGCTCGACGCCCTCGCCGACGCCACCGGCTGCGTCCCGCACGCCGTCGACATCACCGACACCGAGGCGCTCACCGCCGCACTGGGCGGCCTGGAGATCGACGTCCTCGTCAACAACGCGGGCGTCTCACGCACCGGCAACATCCTGACCGCCGACGCGTTCGCCGTCGACGAGCAGGTCGCCGTCAACATCCAGGCCGTCCTGCACCTCGTAC
This sequence comes from Streptomyces sp. NPDC000878, assembly GCF_053599695.1. Classification (NCBI taxonomy): domain Bacteria; kingdom Bacillati; phylum Actinomycetota; class Actinomycetes; order Kitasatosporales; family Streptomycetaceae; genus Streptomyces; species Streptomyces sp. NPDC000878. Next base: position 72,349 of record NZ_JBSFMT010000003.1, read on the forward strand.
GCCTGCTCATGCCCGGCATGGTCGAGCGGGACCTCGGACACATCGTCAACATCAGCTCCATCGCCGGCGTCTACAACTTCGGCGGCAACACCATCTACCACGCCACCAAGGCGGCGGTGCACACCCTCTCCCGCCAGCTCCGCGTCGACGGCTACGGCCGCCGGATCCGCGTCACCGAGATCTGCCCCGGCCGGGTGGAGACGGAGATCTTCGGCCGTCTCCTCGGAGACATGGAGGAGGCCCAGCGGCAGTTCTACGACGGCTACGAGTCCCTCAAGCCCGAGGACATCGCCGACTCCATCGAGTTCGCCGTCGACGCGCCCCGGCACGTCAACCTCGGCCACATCGAGATCCTGCCCACCTTCCAGGTCCCCGGCGGCCTCAACTTCGAGCGCCGCGAGGGCTGAGGCCATGCCTGCGAACATCGCCGAGCGCGTACGCCGTATCAAGCCCTCGCCCAGCACGGCGGCGGCGCAGCGCGTACGCGAACTCAAGAGCCAGGGCCTCACCATCCTCGACCTGACCGTCGGCGAGCCCGACTTCGACACCCCCGACCACGTCAAGGCCGCCGCGATCGAGGCCATCGAGGCGGGCGAGACCAAGTACACCCCCGTGAACGGCACCCCCCGGCTGCGCGCCGCCATCACCGGCAAGCTCCGCGCCCGCCACGGCATCGACTGCACCGACACGCAGATCACGGTCGGCGGGGGAGCCAAGCAGGTCATCTTCCTCGCCCTGATGGCCACGCTGGACGAAGGGGACGAGGTCGTCGTCCCCGCCCCCTACTGGGTGTCCTATCCGGACATGGTCCGGGCGAACGACGGCACCCCGGTCGTCGTCGACTGCCCCGAGACGGACGGCTTCAAGCTGACGCCGGAGCGGCTCGGGGCGGCGATCACCGTGCGCACGCGCTGGGTCGTCCTCAACACCCCGGGAAATCCCACCGGATCGGCCTACTCCACCGCCGAACTGCACGCGCTCGCCCAGGTGTTGCTGGCGCACCCGCACGTGAGCGTCCTCACCGACGAGATCTACGACGAGATCTGGTATCGCGAGGAGTCCGCCCCGTCCCTGGCCGCCGTCGAACCCCGCCTGGCCGAGCGGGTGTTCCTCACCAACGGCGTCTCCAAGACGTACGCGATGACGGGTTGGCGCCTCGGATACGGGGTCGGCCCGGCGGACCTGGTCACCGCGATCAACACCCTCCAGTCCCAGACCTCTTCCTGCCCGTCCTCCGTGAGCCAGGCCGCCGCCGCTGCCGCGCTCACCGGACCGCAGGACTTCGTACAGGACACCGTGCGCGTCTACCGCGAACGCCGCGACGCCACGGTCAAGCTCATCAACGACGTTCCCGGGCTCAGCTGCACCGTCCCCGACGGGGGCTTCTACCTCCTGGTCAACTGCCGTAGCGCCATAGGGCAGTTGACGCCAGCGGGGAACCCGATCCGGAACGACGAGGACTTCGCTCTCCATCTGCTCGACAGCCGCCAGGTGGCGGTGATCCACGGAACCGCGTACGGCGCGCCCGGCTACTTCCGTATCTCGTTCGCCACCTCGACGGACGTCCTCACCGAGGCATGCGCGCGCATCGCGACGGCCTGCGCCGAACTGTCCGCCACCCCCACCGTCTGATTCCCTCCGTCTGAAAGGCCGTCATGATCCGCGTCAGCACGAAGTTCGAACGGCCGGACGCCGCTCTCGTCGAGCAGCTGAGCGCCTTCTCCTCGGCGACGATCCACGAGGCACAGGGCCGCCTCGGGGCGCTGGACTCGGCCATCAAGCCGGTCGACCACCGTATGTCCCTGTGCGGCCCCGCCTTCACCGTCCAGTGCGCACCGCGCGACAACCTCATGCTCCAGACCGCCATCGCCTACGCCCGCCCCGGCGACGTCGTGGTCGTGTCCGCCGGCAACTACGAGGAGGCGGGCTCCTTCGGGGACGTCCTCGCCAACGCCTGCCAGGCCAAGGGGCTCGGCGGCCTGATCACCGACACGGGCGTCCGGGACACCGAGGACCTGCGCGCCCTCGGCTTCCCCGTCTTCTCCCGCAGCGTGTCCATCAAGGGCACGGTCAAGGAGACCGTCGGACCGATGTGCGAGCCGGTCACCGTCGGCGGCGTACTCGTCCGCCCCGGCGACGTGATGCGGGCCGACGCCGACGGCGTGGTCGTCGTACGCCGCGAGGACGCCGCGCAGGCGGTCACCGCGTCGCAGGAGCGGGTCGACGCCGAGGCCGGGTACATCTCCGCGTACCGGGCGGGCAGGACAGTCGTCGAGATGTGCGGTCTCGCGCCGCTTCTCGCCGCGAAAGGGCTGGTGATCGAGGACGAGTGACAGGGCGGCGCCCGGCCGGGCGGGCATGACCCGGTCCGGCATCGGCACTCATCCTCAAGGAGGACAGGGGCCCTCCGCCTCGTGCGGTGGCACCAAGCGGGAGTGCCAGCACAAGCACGATGTCCCCGCCCACCCCCGCGAGCCAGGCTGGTGATCCACCCGAACCCAGACCTGGAGATCCGTTTCTCGTGGCTACCTTCCTCCACCGGTTGGGCCGTACCGCCTTCCGGCGGCGCCGGCTCGTGGCGCTGCTGTGGGCCGTGCTCCTCGGCGCCGTCGGTCTCGGCGCGGTCAAGGCGCCCGCCGCCTCCGACGACGGCACGTCCTTCATGCCCGGCATCGAGGCGCAGCAGGCGTTCGACCTGATCGGGGAGCGTTTCCCCGCCGCCGACGCCAACGGCGCCGACGCGAGGATCGTGTTCGTCGCCCCCGACGGCGAGAAGGTGACCGCGTCCGCCAACCGCGCCGCCATCGACACGCTCGTGAGCGATACGGCCGACGAACCGCGGGTCGCGAGCGCCGTGAACCCGTTCACGGCGGGCGCGGTCAGCAAGGACGGCTCCACCGCCTACGCCACGGTGACCTACAAGGTCAAGGCCGACGACCTCACCGACACGGACAAGGCCGCGCTGGAGAAGGCCGTCGACAAGGTCCGTGACTCCGGCCTCACGGTCGAGGTCGGAGGCACCGCCCTGGCCACGCAGCCCGCGGCGGGCGGCTCCGGCGAGGCCATCGGTATCGCACTGGCCGCGGTCGTCCTCCTGATCACCTTCGGCTCCCTCGCAGCCGCCGGCCTTCCCCTGCTCACCGCCGTCGTCGGGGTCGGCATCAGCATGGCCGCCATCCTCGCCCTGGGCAGCGTCTTCGGCCTGTCCCTCACCACGGGCACGCTCGCCACCATGCTCGGGCTGGCGGTCGGCATCGACTACGCCCTGTTCGTGGTCTCGCGCTACCGGGAGGAGCGCGCCAACGGCCATGCCCCGCACGAGGCGACGGGTCTCGCCGTCGGTACGGCCGGATCCGCCGTCGTCTTCGCCGGGCTCACGGTCGTCATCGCACTGGCGGGCCTGTCGGTGGTCGGCGTTCCGATGCTGACAAAGATGGGCCTGTGCGCGGCGGGCGCCGTGGTCGTCGCCGTCCTGGTCGCCCTCACCCTCGTCCCCGCCCTGCTCGGCATGTGGCCGGACGCCGTACTCTCCCGCGCCATACGCAAACGCGGTCCTGCGGCAGGCCGTTCGGCCGAAGGCGCCGACAACGGCGGTACCCGGTGGGCGCGGTTCGTGCTGCGCCACCCGTGGACCGTGCTGGTGGCGTGCGTCGCGGGCCTGGGGGTGCTGGCGCTGCCTGCCGCGAGCCTGGAGATGGGCATGCCGGGCGCCGAGTCCAAGCCCGTCTCCTCGACCGAGCGACGCGCCTACGACGCCCTCGCGGACGGCTTCGGCGCGGGCTTCAACGGTCCCCTGACGATCGTGGTGGACGCCAAGGGCGCCGCCGACCCCAAGGCGGCCGTGACCGGGATCGCCCAGGACATCGGCGCGACGAAGGGCGTCGTGTCCGTCTCTCCCGCGCGGTTCAACCCGGCCGGTGACACCGCGCTGTTCTCGGCGGTCCCGACCGCCGGTCCCAACACCGAGGACACCAAGACCCTCGTCAGGACGATCCGCTCGGAACGCGCCGACCTCGAAGACGAGACGGGCGCGACCTTCGAGGTCACCGGCAGCACCGCGATGAACATCGACATCTCCCAGGCCCTCCAGAACGCCCTCGTGCCCTACCTGGCCGTCATCATCGTCCTCGCGCTGCTCCTGCTGCTGGTGGTCTTCCGTTCCGTCCTCGTGCCCGTGAAGGCCGCGTTCGGGTTCCTGCTGTCGGTGCTGGCCGCCCTCGGCGCGGTCGTGGCGGTCTTCCAGTGGGGCTGGGGCGCGGATCTGCTGGGCGTGGAGCAGGCCGGTCCGATCATGAGCCTGATGCCGATCTTCCTGGTGGGCATCGTCTTCGGCCTGGCGATGGACTACGAGGTGTTCCTGGTCGCCCGGATGCGGGAGGCGTACGTCCACGGCGACCCGGCCCCGCAGGCGGTCGTCACCGGCTTCCGGCACAGCGCACGGGTGGTCGGTGCCGCCGCGGTGATCATGATCGCGGTGTTCTCCGGCTTCATCGGCGCAGGCGAGGCGATGATCAAGACCATCGGCTTCGGTCTCGCCGTCGCGGTCCTGTTCGACGCCTTCGTCGTACGGATGGCACTCGTGCCCGCCGTGCTCGCCCTGCTCGGCGACAAGGCGTGGTGGCTGCCCGGCCGGCTCGACCGGCTGCTGCCCCGCGTCGATGTCGAGGGCTCCGAGCTGACCGCGCCACCGGCCCCCGGCACCGGACCGACGGACAGCGAGCCCGCGCGGCAGGAACCGGCCCGCCTCTGACGCGGTCCGCACGGGTGGGCCGCGGTGCCGGACACGACGGCGCCGCGGCCCACCCGCGCCCAAGTACTCTGCCTGTGGAACCGTCTCGGAGCGTGATGAGCACAAACTGGCAGCGCAGGGCGGCGACCCGCCCGCAGGCCGTCGAAGCCGCGACTCTGGTCCTGCTGTTCGCCGGCACCGCCTTCGGCGTCGCTGTCACTCGCGTGATCATGTCCGAGACACCGCCCCTGTGGCCCGGCGTGGCTCTGTCCGCCATCGCCTGCGCGGCGCTGCACTGGCGCCGCGACCGCCCGCTCCAGGTCCTCGCCGTCACCCTGCTGTGCAGCATGGGCCAGGGTCTCCTCGGCTACCTCCTGACGCCCGGGCTGATGGGCCCGCTCCTGGTCTCGCTGTACTTCACGAGCGTGCGCACCTCCCGCCGGACCACGTGGAACAGCGCGCTGACGGCCGCCGTCGGCATGATCGTCGCCGGGCTGTTCGTCCCCTCCTTCCACAACTCCCTGATCCTCACCCTCGTCAACCCGGCGGCGTGGGCGCTGCTGTCCGCGGTCTTCGGCAGCTACGTCCGGGTGCGCCGCGAGTACGCCGTGGCCCGCACCGAGCACGCCGCCCGCGAACGGGAGGAGGAGGCACGTCACCGGGTGATCCAGGAACGTATGCGCATCGCACGGGAGCTGCACGACGTCGTCGCCCACCATCTGACCCTCGCCGACGCCCAGGCCGGCACCGCGGCCCACCTCGCACGGACCGACCCCGACAAGGCCTTCGAGATCGTCGCCAGACTGCCGGAGTCCACGGGCGCTGCGCTGCGCGAACTCAAGGCCACCGTGGGACTCCTGCACCAGGACACCGACCCCGCGGACGAACTGGCCCCCGCACCGGGACTCGGGCACCTGCCCGATCTGATCGACGCCTGCTCGGCGGCCGGCCTGGAGGTGACCGTCACCACCGGAGGAGAGCCGCATCCGCTCACCCCCGTGCTCGACCTCACGGCCTACCGGATCCTCCAGGAGGCACTCACCAACGTCACCAAGCACGCCACCACCCGTACCGCACGGGTCCGGCTGTCCTACACCCGCCGCCGGCTCACCCTGACGGTCACCAACGACACCCCGCAGGACCGCCCAGCGCCCGCCCGCCACTCCGGCGGCGGCTTCGGACTGCTCAGCATGCGCGAGCGCACGACGGCGGTGGGCGGCACCTTCCACGCCGGCCGCCGTCCGCAGGGCGGCTTCGAGGTCACCTGCACCCTCCCGCTCAACAGCAACGAAGACAGCGACACAGCCGGCAACAACGAAAACAGCAACAACGAAAACAGCAACAACGAAAACAGCAACGACGACAGCCACCACGAAGGCCTCGCCCCATGACCATCCGCGTCCTGCTCGCCGACGACCAGGCCCTGCTCCGGGCCACCTTCCGCATCCTCGTCGACTCGGCCGAGGACATGACCGTCGTCGCGGAGGCCGCCGACGGCCAGGAAGCCGTCGACCTCACCGCGGCGCACCGGCCCGACGTGGTCGTCATGGACATCCGTATGCCGAACCTCGACGGAGTCGCCGCCACGGCGGCCATCTGCGCCCGGCCGGAGCTCTCGGACACCCACATCCTGATCCTCACCACCTTCGAGAACGACGCGAACGTCGCCAAGGCCCTGCGCGCCGGCGCGAGCGGCTTCCTCGGCAAGGGCGTCAGCCCCGACACCCTGTTGTCCGGCATCCGCACGGTCGCGGCCGGCGACGCCCTCCTCTCACCCACCGCCACCCGGGCCCTCGTCACCCGCTTCCTGACCACCCCGGACACCGATCACTTCCTCGCCCTCCCCGACGCCGTCAAGACCCTGACCGAACGCGAACGCGAGGTCATGGCCCTGGCCGCGCACGGCAAGTCCAACGCCGAGATCGCCGGGCAACTCGTCCTGAGCCCGCTGACCGTGCGCAGCCACATCCAGCGGGCCATGACCAAACTGGACGCCCGCGACCGCGCCCAGCTCGTCGTCATCGCCTACCAGAGCGGCCTGGTGAAACCGCGTCCACAGCCCGGCAGTTGAGATCGTCCGTTCTCCTCACCACGGGGTCACGGCTTACGGGCGAGCCCGCCGTGTTCGCCGACGACCTGGGTCGCGGGCCCGGTGGTGTCCGGCCGCCAGAGCGGGACGGAGACGACACCGGGATCGAGCAGCTCCAGACCGTCGAAGTACGACGTGATCTCCTCGACGGTACGCAGGTTGTAGGGGACGGCACCGCTCTCGTTGTAGGCGTTCTGCGCCGCCTCGAAGACGGGGTCGATGCCCGCCGAACCGTCGTTGACGGAGAGGTAACTGCCGGACGGCAGCGCACTCATCAGGTCGGTGACGATCGAACGGGCCTGCTCGTAAGTGGCCACGTGCCCGAGGATGTTGCTGAGGATCAGCGCGGTCGGCCGGGACAGGTCGAGCGTCTGCGCGGCGGCCTTGAGGATACGGTCGGTGTCCAGCACGTCGGCTTCGATGTACGCGGTCGCCCCCTCCGGCGTGGAGCGGAGCAGGGTGCGGGCATGCGCGAGGACCATGGGGTCGTTGTCGACGTGGACGATCCGGGTCTCGGGGGCGATGCGCTGGGCGACCTGGTGGGTGTTGTCGGCGCTGGGCAGCCCGGTCCCGACGTCCAGGAACTGCCGTATGCCCGCCTCGGCGACCAGGTGGGTGATGTTGCGGGCGAGAAAGGCACGGCTGCTGCGGGCGATGGTGACGATGCCGGGGAAGACGTCCGTGTAGGCGTCACCGGCCGCCCTGTCGACGGGGTAGTTGTCCTTCCCTCCCAGCCAGTAGTTCCAGATGCGCGCCGAGTGCGGTACCGACGTGTCGATCGTCCGGTGTTCCGCGGGTCGGGTCGTGGCGGCCTTCTCGTCCATGGGCAGCGTTCCGTCCTTCGCCAGAGCAGGGGGCAGGGGGGAGGGGCAGGGCCAGGGATGCTTCGAGGCACAACCTATGTCCCAACGGCCCCCGTGCGTACGGCAGTTCATGTTCGGTTCGACGGGCTGGCCACGACCTCTAGTCAGCCCGTATACAGGCTATGTAGAGTATGAGTATGGGTACGCCGCGTATGACCCTGCAGACCCAACTGGTTCTGCGGGCTTTGCTGGAGGATCCCGCCAAGCAGCGGTACGGCCTGGAGCTGTGCGCGCTGGCGGGACTGGAGTCGGGCACGATCTATCCCATCCTCGCCCGGCTGGAACAGGTCGGCTGGGTCGACAGCGTCTGGGAGGATCCGGCCGTTCATGAGACGGCCGGACGTCCGCGTCGCCGTTTCTACCGGATCACCCAGGACGGGGCCGAGCGGGCCCGCGACGCCCTGGCCCGTGTCTACCGGTCCCGGAAGCAACCCCTGCCCGGCTGGGCGCTCGGCCGGCCGGCGACAGAGGGAGGTATGTCATGAAGGCCCGGCGGCGCTTGGGACCGCGCCGGGTCGTGCGGGCGGGCACGGCACCGTCCCTCGACGGCATTCTCGCCGCTGTCCGCGCACACCACCCCGGGTCCGACACCGCCCCGGTGGAACGCGCCTGTGCCGAGGCCGCCTTCTGGCACGAAGGGCAGCGGCGCCGCAGTGGGGACGCCTACGTCACCCACTGCCTCGCGGTCGCCGCCATCGTCGCCGATCTCCGTCTGCCCCCGCACGTGGTGTGCGCGGCGCTGCTGCACGATGTGCTGGAGGACACGGCCTGTCCTCCGCGACGGATCGTCGACCGATTCGGCCGAGAAGTCGCCGACGTGATCGCAGCGGTCGGAACCGCAGAGGTCTCCCAGTACTGGCAGGGCGGCAGGGCCATCATGCCCGTGTCCGATGTCGTCCGTCCGTCACGGGAGATGGCCGTGCTGGTCGTCCGGCTCGCCGACCGGCTGCACAACCTGCGCACCATCACGTTCCTGGCCAGGGCCAAGCAGCTGCTCAAGGCCCATGAAACCCTCGATGTCTTCGTGCCGGTGGCCTCCGCGGCCGGACTGGAGTCGGTAGGCCGTGAACTGCGGGACCTCGCCTCAGCGGTCCTGCGACCAGTGCCCTCTTCCTACGCCGTGACGGGCCGCCTGCTGACCGTGTGCACGCTGCTGCTGCCCTCGGTGCAACGCGCACGCTGGCAGGAGGAATGGAGCGCCGACCTGGCCGAGCACACCACCGGCCGGGCCCGGACCCGCTTCACGCTCCGCGTCCTGCTCGGCGCGCCCCGACTCTCGATGACGCTGCGCCGCCCATCACGTCGGGAACGGCGATGACGGCACGACGTGGGTCCGGTGTACGTCGGGACGCAGGACGGGGTGTTCCGCGCGCAGAGCTTCGCTGATCTTCTGTTCGTCCGCCTGGTCGTAGCTGTCGAGCAGCTCCGGCAGCACTATGTCGTCCAGTTCGGCGGTGGTGAAGTCGACCCGGCAAGTGGTCCGGTACGGGTCACCGACGACGAGGGCTTCCGGCTGCCGGGCGAAGTCCAGGCAGAAGTACAGGGTGCTGATCACGGTCTGCGCACGGACCAGGCCCTTGACCGTCAGACATCCGCCGTCGTCGCCGTGGTGCCCCTGCACGCCTCCGGTGGCGGTGAGGTCGCCGCGGACCACCACGTCGGGGCATCCCGACAGCAGCACGTTGCGGACCCGCGCATTCCCCGTGACCAGCAGGAAGTTGCCCCCGGCGGAGTCCCACCACTCAAGGTCTCCGTCGACGGTCAGATCGCCGTCCACGATCACGTTGCACGGCGACCAGTCGCCGTCGCCCTCGCGCTCCAGGTTCCCCGCGACGTGCAGACCGCCCTCGTACAGGCGGATCTCCTGTTCGTCGGCGAACTCCTGGTACGGGTACTGGAGGTCGGAGGCGGCGTCGAAGCGAGCCTCGGCCTCGTCGACGCCGATGAGACGGTAACCCGCAGGTGAGGTGGCACTGTTCATGGCACGGGACGTCACAACGGGCCACTGACACTCACCCGGTCGGATCCGTCACCCGAGCCAGGGCCCACGGAGCCGTCCGCCGTCCGGGGGAGGACCGCAGGTGCTTCCTCCCCCGGACGGAGGGGCCTGGCGTCAGGACGGGGAGATCTCCTCACGGACCGTGCGGGCGGCGGCGACCAGGTGTTCCAGGGAGGCGCGGGTCTCGGGCCAGCCGCGGGTCTTCAGGCCACAGTCGGGGTTGACCCAGAGGCGCTCGGCGGGAATCGCCTCGAGGCCGGTACGGAGCAGTTCGGCGGCCTCCTCGGTGCTCGGGACGCGCGGGGAGTGGATGTCGTAGACGCCGGGACCGGCCTCGCGCGGATAGCCGTGGGCGGCGAGTTCGCGGGCCACCTGCATGTGGGAGCGGGCGGCTTCCAGGCTGATGACGTCGGCGTCGAGGTCGTCGATCGCCTGGACGATGTCGCCGAACTCGGCGTAGCACATGTGCGTGTGGATCTGGGTGTCCGGACGGACGCCGCCGGTGCTGAGCCGGAACGCCTCGGTGGCCCAGGCGAGGTAGGTGGGATGGTCGGAGGCCCGGAGCGGCAGTGTCTCGCGCAGGGCGGGCTCGTCCACCTGGATGACCGAAGTCCCGGCCGCCTCAAGGTCGTTGACCTCGTCGCGCAGGGCGAGGGCGACCTGGCGGGCGGTGTCGCCGAGCGGCTGGTCGTCCCGGACGAAGGACCAGGCCAGCATGGTCACCGGTCCGGTCAGCATGCCCTTGACCGGGCGCGAGGTGAGGGACTGGGCGTACGTCGTCCAGCGCACCGTCATCGGCTCGGGACGGGAGATGTCGCCGGCCAGGATCGGCGGGCGGACGTAACGGGTGCCGTAGGACTGCACCCAGCCGTGCTGCGTGGCGAGGTACCCCGTCAGCTGCTCGGCGAAGTACTGGACCATGTCGTTGCGTTCGGGCTCGCCGTGGACGAGGACGTCGAGGCCCGTCTTCTCCTGGAAGGTGATCACCTCGCCGATCTCCGTCCTGATTCGATCCTCGTACGCCGCCTTGTCGATGCGGCCCGTCCTCAAGTCGGCGCGGGCGGTGCGCAGTTCGGCGGTCTGCGGGAACGAGCCGATGGTGGTGGTCGGCAGCAACGGCAGGCGCAGGTGCGCGCGTTGGGCGGTGGCGCGTTCGCCGTAGGGCTGGGAGCGGCGGGCGTCGGCGTCCGTGACGGCGGCCGTGCGGGCTCGTACCGCGGGGTCGCGGGTGATGGGCGATGCGGCGCGTGCGGCCAGGTCGGCGCGGTTGGCGGCCAGTTGGGCGGTGATGGCGACGGTGCCCTGGGCGAGCCCCCTGGCGAGGGTGACGATCTCGGTCGTCTTCTGGCGGGCGAAGGCCAACCAGCGCAGGATCTGCGGCTCGATGTCGCGTTCGGCGGCGGTGTCGAGGGGGACATGGAGCAGGGAGCAGGAGGCCGACACGTCGACCCGGTCGGCCAGACCGAGGAGGGTGCCGAGGGTGGACAGCGACTTCTCCAGGTCGTTGACCCAGATGTTGCGGCCGTTGACGACCCCGGCGACCAGGCGCTTGCCGGGCAGGCCGCCCACGGCCGCGAGCGCGTCCAGGTTGGCGGCGGCGGAGTCGGTGAAGTCGAGTGCCAGTCCTTCCACAGGCGCCTTCGCGAGGACCGGCAGAGCGTCGCCGAGCCGGTCGAAGTACGAGGCGACCAGCAGTTTCGGCCGGTCGGTGAGGGCGCCGAGGTCGCGGTAGGCGCGGGCGGCGGCGTTCAGTTCGGCCGGGGTGCGGTCCTGGACGAGGGCGGGCTCGTCGAGCTGCGCCCACTCGGCGCCAGCCGCCCGCAGGTCGGCGAGGACCTCGGCGTACACGGGCAGCAGTCGGTCCAGGAGCGTCAGCGGGTCGAAGTCGGCGGCGACACCGGGCGCGGGCTTGGCCAGCAGCAGATAGGTGACGGGGCCCACGAGGACGGGGCGGGCGGCGAGGCCCAGTGCCAGGGCTTCGCCCAGTTCGGCGACCTGCTTGGCCGAGTCGGCCGTGAAGACCGTGCCCGGGCCCAACTCGGGGACCAGATAGTGGTAGTTGGTGTCGAACCACTTGGTCATCTCCAGCGGCGCCACGTCCTGCGTACCCCGCGCCATCGCGAAGTAGCCGTCCAGCGCGTCGGCGTCGACGGCGGCGCGGTGGCGTTCCGGGATCGCGCCGACCATGACGGAGGTGTCCAGGACGTGGTCGTAGTACGAGAAGTCACCGGTCGGGACCTCGTCGATGCCGGCGTCGGCGAGCCGGCGCCCGTTGGCGGCGCGCAGGTCGGTGGCGGTGGTGCGGAGGGCGTCGGCGCCGGTGCGGCCCTTCCAGTAGCCCTCGATGGCCTTCTTCAGTTCCCGGTTCGGGCCCTGACGGGGGTAGCCGTACACGGTGGACCGTGCTGCCGCGGCTGCGGACTTCGCTGTCACGGAAATCTCCTTCGCGAGATATCTCCCTGGGATCCCGGGACGGGACGAGGAGCGCGAAGGGAACGACACACCGGGCGGACGCACGACGGCCGTCCCACCGGATATGTACGCCGACCCGCCCACGAGGTCACCGGGATGTCCACGCACGAGTGCTTCGTACGCGGGCAACGGGCAGGTCTTCGGACTCGCGAGCACGCCCTCCGTTTCGGAGGACACCTACTGGCCGTCGCTTCCCAGACCCTGTTCACCGGATCCAGTGCGTATGACGGCGGTCGTTCTCGCTCACCGCTGCGGGGCAGTCCCGGATTCCCACCGGGTTCCCTCTTACGACGCATCCCGCCTGGCGGACGGGGCGAACCAGCTGCACGGGCCAGCCTACGGGGCAGTCCCCGAGCGGGGGAAGCCGGGGCGCGCCGCCACCCCCGATCCTCAGCCGGTGTGCACGCGAGGGCGGCGGGCCCGGTCGGGTTCCGCCTCGCGCAGGACCTCTCGGGTGACGGGGGCGACCTCGCCCTGGCCGAAGAGGAAGAAGCGGAGGAAGTTGGCGAAGGGGTTGCCCTCGGTCCACTCGAAGTACATGTGCGGGGTGCAGCCGGTCGAGTCGCGGACATGCAGGAGCAGCGCGGCCAGGGCGTTGGGGATGGAGGCGGACTCCAGGGTCAGGACGCGGTAGCGGTGGTGGAGCACCTCGCCGCGTACGGTCAGACCCGCCTCGAACTCGGAGGGGTCGGTGACCGTGACCTCGACGAAGACGAAGTCCTCCTGATCGGGCATGTCGTTGTCCTGCCGGATCTGCTCGATCTTGTCGCGGTACTCGGCGTTGTCGCGCTGGTCGGGCTCGTTCGCGATGAAGCGGATCTTGCGGCTGGCCATGTCCCGGATGAATCGTTCCGCCATGTCGTCCAGCGACACGCTCGTCACGCGCAGCTCGAAGGCGCGGGCCAGCCGGGAGAGCAGCGAGACCAGGATGATGCCCGCGATGAAGCAGGCGCCGATCTTCACACCGTCCGGGCGTTCGATGACGTTGACGACGGTGACGTAGAGGAACACCGCCGAGATGACGGCGAAGCCGATCGTCCAGTTGCGCTGGCCGGCCTTGCGGGCGGCGATGGTCACGGCGATCGCCGCCGAGCTGATGAGCACCAGCACGCCGGTGGCGTACGCGCCGCCCTGCGCGTCCACGTCCGCGTCGAAGATCCAGGTCACCAGGAAACCGATGAGCGTGAAGACGATCACCATGGGGCGCACGGCGCGGGCCCAGTGCGGGGCCATGCCGTAGCGGGGGAGATAGCGCGGCATCAGGTTGAGCAGGCCGGCCATCGCGGAGGCGCCCGCGAACCACAGGATCGCGATCGTCGACACGTCGTAGACCGTGCCGAAGGCGCTGCCCAGGTACTCGTGCGCGAGGAAGGCGAGCGCACGGCCGTTGGCCTGGCCGCCCGACTCGAACTCCTTCTCCGGGATCAGCAGGGTGGTGATGAAGCTGGTGGCGATCAGGAAGACGCTCATGATGACCGCGGCGGTGGTCAGCAGCTTCTTGGTGTCCCGGATACGGCCCTTGGGGCTCTCCTCGGTGTCGCTGTCGTCGCCCCTGACGTGCGGCATCACCGCGACACCGGTCTCGAAGCCGGAGAGGCCGAGCGCGAGCTTCGGGAAGACGATCAGCGCCACGCCGACCATGACGAAGACGTTGCCGTGTTCGGCGGTCAGGGCGGTGGACCAGTCGGTGATCACATGGCCCTCGGTGGCGACGTGCCACAGGCCGACGGCGACCACCACGACGTTCAGCCCGAGATAGACGGCGACCAGGGCCACCGCGACACCGATCGCCTCCAGGAAGCCCTTGAGGAAGACCGCGCCCAACAGGGCGACCAGGATCAGGGTGATCAGCACCTGCTTGTCGTGCAGCGCACTGGTCAGATGCGGGTTCTCGACCAGGTGGGTGGAGGCGTCGGCGGCCGAAAGGGTGATGGTGATCAGGAAGTCGGTGGCGGCGAAGCCCAGCAGGGTCAGGACGAACAGCTTGCCCTGCCAGAAGGAGAGCAGCCGTTCCAGCATGGCGATGGAGCCCTCGCCGTGCGGGCTCTCCTCGGCCACCCGACGGTAGACCGGCAGCGCGCCGGCCAGGGTGACGATCACCAGCACGATCGTCGCGATCGGGGACAGCAGTCCGGCCGCGAGGGCCGCGATGCCCGGCTGGTAGCCGAGAGTGGAGAAGTAGTCGACACCGGTCAGGCACATCACCCGGTACCAGCGCTGGCCCTTGTGGGCCGGTTCCGGCTGGGCGTGCGGCCCGGTGTGGCCGGCCGGCTTGCCCATGTCGGACAGACCTTCCAGCATCCATGCACGTAGACGCCGCTGTGGTCGTTCTGTGGTGGCCATCGGCGTGCTCCTGGTGCGTGGTTCGGCGCGGGGTTCGGGCCATCACGCGGACGGCCGCACCAGCGTAAGCAGAGAGTGACGTCCGGGCCCACGGGAGAGTGCTCCGAGCGCGTCAAGACTCCGTTAAGAGCTGCCGGGCCTGTGTGTCCCCGCATGCCGACGGGGCCCTCCCCCTGACGCGCGCTCCCGAGTCGTGCCGGTCACACCGGCGTCAAGGCCCCGTCAAGGTACGGGGATTCCGCGCGAAGAAGGCGCAAGGAACGGTCGATCGACGCGCCCGGCGGACAGAACCTCGGCGGACCCGCGCATCGCCTCCCCGCGTGCGCGGGCCCTTCGTCCAAGGAGCACGTGTCCATGCCTGTCGTCACCATCGAGCCGGGGCCGGCCCCCGCCGCGGAACCGCCCGACCCCCTGGACACCGGTGACCGCCATCGGCTGACCGCCGTCACCGGTCTCGCCGCGCTCTCCTCGTCACCGTGCTGATCCCGGAGACGGAACCGGAACGGCTGTGGCAGCGGCTGCTGCAGAACCAGCGGGGCGGGGTCGTCGCGCACGCCGTGCGGCGGGAGACGGACGCGGTGATCTGCCGGCTCCGCTTCCGGCTGCCGTGACCCGGGTCACCGGCCCTCACACCGGTACGGATCAGGGCCGTAAGAGACCCGTCAAAGCCGTGGGTACCGCCGTATGGGAGCCGTCAACGGAGGGTCCGATCCGGCCGTAGAAGAGCTTTCCTCTAATCGTCCCTGTTCACCGAACCTCACTCCAGGAGTTCGCGATGGCCGATCTGGCCTTCGTCGTCGTCACCATCGCGGGTTTCGCGCTGGTGGCACTCGTCGCCAAGGGGGTGACGAAGCTGTGACCGCCGAGAACATCGTCGGCCTCGTCGTGGCCGTCGCCCTGCTGGGTTATCTCGTCCTCGCCCTGATCTTCCCGGAGAGGTTCTGAGACGCAGATGGGTCCCGTACTCGCGGGCGTCCTCCAGCTGGTCGCCCTGATCGGCGCGCTGGCGCTCGCCTACATCCCCCTCGGCACCTACATGGCCCGGGTCTACTCCTCCGACAAGCACCTGCGCGTCGAGAAGTGGATCTACAAGGGCATCGGTGCCAACCCCGACACCGAGATGACCTGGCCCGCGTATCTGCGCGGAATCCTCGCCTTCTCGGCCGTCGGTGTCGTCTTCCTCTACCTGCTTCAGCGGCTCCAGGGCGTCCTGCCCGGCTCGCTCGGCTTCGACTCGGTCAACCCGGCGCAGTCGTTCAACACGGCCGTGTCGTTCGTGACCAACACCAACTGGCAGTCGTACTACGGCGAGCAGACCATGGGTCACGTCGTGCAGACCGCCGGACTGGCCGTGCAGAACTTCGTCTCCGCGGCCGTCGGAATCGCCGTCGCGGTGGCCCTCGTCCGGGGGTTCGCCCGCTCGCGCACCGGTGAGCTGGGCAACTTCTGGGCCGACCTGGTGCGTGGTGTCGTACGCATCCTGGTGCCGCTGTCCGTCGTCGCCGCGATCGTGCTCGTGGCGTGCGGTGCCGTGCAGAACTTCTCCGGCATTCACGAGGTCGGCCAGTTCATGGGCGGGTCGCAGCAGTGGAACGGGGGTGCCATCGCCTCGCAGGAGGCCATCAAGGAGATCGGCACCAACGGCGGCGGCTATCTGAACGCCAACTCCGCCCACCCCTTCGAGAACCCGACGCCCTTCACCAACCTGTTCGAGATCTTCCTGCTGCTGGTGATCCCGTTCTCGCTGACCCGCACCTTCGGCGTCATGGTCGGCTCGGTCAAGCAGGGGTACGCGATCCTCGCCACGATGTTCACGATCTGGCTGGGCTTCGTCGCCCTGATGATGTGGACCGAGTTCGCCCACCACGGCCCGGCGCTCCAGGCCGCGGGCGGCGCGCTGGAGGGCAAGGAGGTCCGCTTCGGCGTCGGATCGTCATCGATCTTCGCGGTGTCCACCACGCTCACCTCGACCGGTGCGGTGGACTCCTTCCACTCGTCCTTCACCGGACTCGGCGGCGGCATCACCATGCTCAGCATGATGCTGGGCGAGATCGCACCCGGCGGCACCGGCTCCGGCCTCTACGGCATGCTCGTCATGGCGATCATCGCGGTGTTCATCGCCGGGCTCATGGTCGGCCGTACGCCCGAATACCTGGGCAAGAAGATCGGCACCCGCGAGATCAAGCTCGCGGCCTGCTACATCCTCATCACGCCGGCACTGGTCCTCGTCCTCACAGCCGTGTCCATGGCGCTGTCGACACCGCCCAACTCGATGCTGAACTCCGGTGCCCACGGCTTCTCCGAGGTGCTGTACGCCTTCACCTCCGCCGCCAACAACAACGGCTCGGCCTTCGGCGGTCTGAACGCGAACACCGACTGGTACAACACCATGACCGGACTCGCGATGCTGCTGGGCCGCTTCCTGCCGATGGTGTTCGTCCTGGCCCTGGCCGGCTCGCTCGCCGAGCAGAAGCCGGTGCCGGTCACCGCGGGCACCCTGCGCACCGAGAAGCCGTTGTTCACCGGCCTGCTCGTGGGCGCCATCCTGATCATCACCGGTCTGACCTACTTCCCCGCCCTCGCGCTGGGGCCGCTCGCCGAGGGGCTGGCGTCATGACCACCCGGACGACCCGAACCACCCGTACCCAGAAGTCAGAGGACGCGATGTCCACAGCCACTCACACCCGGGCGCCCCACCAGGACGTCCCGACCGGACACAAGGAGGGCCGGGTCGGTGCCGGTCTGTTCGACCCCAAGCAGCTGCTGAGGTCGCTGCCGGACGCCTGCCGCAAGCTCGACCCGCGCGTGATGGTCAAGTCACCCGTGATGTTCGTCGTGCTGGTCGGCTCCGTGCTGACGACGGTGTTCTCCTTCAAGGACCCCGGCGACTGGTTCGGCTGGACCATCAGCGCCTGGCTCTGGCTGACCGTGATCTTCGCCAACCTGGCGGAGGCGGTCGCCGAGGGGCGGGGCAAGGCGCAGGCCGACACCCTGCGCAGGGCCAAGACCGACACGGTCGCCCGACGGCTCACCGGTGACTCCGAGGAACAGGTTCCCGGCACCGAGCTGAGGATCGGTGACCTGGTCGTCTGCGAGGCCGGCGACATCATTCCGGGGGACGGTGACGTCGTCGAGGGTGTCGCCTCGGTGGACGAGTCGGCCATCACCGGTGAGTCGGCACCCGTCATCCGCGAGTCCGGCGGCGACCGCAGTGCTGTCACCGGCGGTACGAAGGTGCTGTCCGACCGGATCGTCGTCAAGATCACGACGAAGCCCGGTGAGACCTTCATCGACCGCATGATCGCCCTGGTCGAGGGCGCGGCCCGGCAGAAGACGCCGAACGAGATCGCGCTGAACATCCTGCTCGCGTCGCTGACGATCGTCTTCCTGCTGGCGGTGGCGACTCTGCCGCCGTTCGCGGACTACGCGGGCACGCACCTGACGATGGTCGTGCTGGTGGCGCTGCTCGTCTGTCTGATCCCGACCACGATCGGCGCACTGCTCTCCGCGATCGGCATCGCGGGCATGGACCGGCTGGTCCAGCGCAACGTCCTCGCCATGTCGGGGCGTGCGGTCGAGGCCGCCGGTGACGTCTCCACCCTGCTGCTGGACAAGACCGGCACCATCACGCTCGGCAACCGGCAGGCGTCCGAGTTCGTGCCGGTGGCGGGGACGACGGAGGCCGAACTGGCGGACGCGGCCCAGCTGTCGTCACTGGCCGACGAGACGCCCGAGGGCCGGTCGATCGTCGTCCTGGCGAAGGAGAAGTACGGGCTGCGCGAGCGCCACCAGGGCGAGCTGGCCGGTGCCGAGTGGATCGCCTTCACCGCCCAGACCCGGATGTCGGGCGTGGACGTCGACGGGCGCAAGATCCGCAAGGGCGCGGCCGGTTCGGTCGTCGCCTGGGTACGGGAGCAGGGCGGCGAGGTGTCCGAGGACGCCGGCGCGCTCACCGACCGCATCTCCGAGGCGGGCGGCACACCGCTGCTCGTGGCGGTCGAAGACGCCGACGGGGCACGGGTGTTGGGCGTCATCCACCTCAAGGACGTCGTCAAGGAGGGCATGCGGGAGCGGTTCGAGGAACTGCGCCGTATGGGCATCAAGACCGTCATGATCACGGGCGACAACCCGCTGACCGCCAAGGCGATCGCCGAGGAGGCGGGCGTCGACGACTTCCTCGCGGAGGCGACTCCCGAGGACAAGATGGCGCTCATCAAGCGGGAGCAGGCGGGCGGCAAGCTGGTCGCGATGACCGGCGACGGCACCAACGACGCGCCGGCCCTCGCGCAGGCGGACGTCGGCGTGGCCATGAACACGGGTACGTCGGCCGCGAAGGAGGCCGGCAACATGGTCGACCTCGACTCGAACCCGACGAAGCTGATCGAGATCGTCGAGATCGGCAAGCAGTTGCTGATCACCCGGGGCGCGTTGACGACGTTCTCCATCGCCAACGACGTCGCGAAGTACTTCGCGATCATCCCGGCGCTGTTCGCGGCCGTCTACCCGGGCCTGGACAAGCTCAACATCATGAACCTGTCCTCGCCCGACTCCGCGATCCTGTCGGCCGTCATCTTCAACGCGCTGATCATCATCGCGCTGGTGCCGCTGTCCCTGCGGGGCGTGCAGTACAAGCCGGTCAGCGCCGACAGGATGCTCCGCCGCAACCTCACCATCTACGGCATCGGCGGGCTGATCGCGCCCTTCATCGGCATCAAGATCATCGATCTGCTCATCTCCCTCATCCCCGGGCTGTAATTTTTCGAAAGCGTGTTGATCGCCATGAACAACTCCGTCACGAACACCGCCCGGTTGCTGGGCGCCGGTCTTCGGGCGCTGCTCGTGTTGACCCTGCTCACAGGTGTGATCTATCCGCTCGCCGTAACAGGTGTGGCCCAGGCGCTCTTCAGCAACAAGGCGAACGGCTCCGAGATCACGTACGAGGGGAAGGTCGTCGGCTCGTCCCTGATCGGTCAACAGGGGTACAGCCTGAACTACTTCCAGCCGCGCCCGGCCAACGGACTCGGTGAGAACTCGCTCAACACGCAGTACAAGCTGCTGCTGTCCGGTGCCACCAACCTGTCCGCCGACAGCAAGGACCTGATCAAGCAGGTCGACGACGCCAAGGCCAAGGTCGTGGAGGACAACTCCACCGCCGACTACAAGGTCAAGCCCTCTCAGGTCCCCGCCGACGCGGTCACCTCCTCCGGCTCCGGCCTCGACCCGGACATCTCCCCGGCCTACGCCGACCTCCAGGTCCACCGGGTCGCCGAGAAGAACGGCCTGACCGTCGCCCAGGTCCGGAAGCTGGTCGACGAGCACACCGACGGCCGCACCCTCGGCTTCATCGGAGAGCCCCGGGTGAACGTCCTGGAACTCAACGTCGCGCTCAAGGGCCTCGCAGCGAACAAGTGACGGCCTTACGCGACCCGCACGGGAGCCGGCGGCCCGGGAGCCATCCCGGATCCGTCGGCTCCCTCCGCCATGAAGCCGGCCGCCCCGCTTCCGGCGCGCACGCCCGACGTACGACAGGAGAGGCACACGCCCATGACCCGGGTGCTCGTGGTGGAGGACGACCCGCAGCTCGTACGGGCCCTCGTCATCAACTTGCAGGCACGCCACTACGGCGTGGACGCCGCCCCCGACGGCGCCACCGCCCTCCGGCTCGCCGCCGCGCGCCAGCCCGACGTGGTCCTGCTCGACCTCGGACTGCCCGACATGGAGGGCGTCGACATCATCAAGGGCCTGCGCGGCCGGAGCCGGATGCCGATCCTGGTCCTGTCCGCCCGGCGGGCGTCCGACGAGAAGGTGGCCGCGCTCGACGCGGGCGCCGACGACTACATCACGAAGCCGTTCGGCATGGACGAACTGCTGGCACGGCTGCGGGCCGCCGTCCGCCGCACCGAGGACGCGCCGCTCGTACCCGAGACGGCGCTCGTCGAGACGGCGGACTTCCGCATCGACCTGCTGGCCAGGAAGGTCGTCAGGAAGAAGGCCGTCCGGGACGAGCGGGACGTACGGCTGACTCCGACCGAATGGCACCTGCTGGAGATCCTGGTGACCCATCCCGGCCGGCTCATCACCCAGAAGCAGCTCCTCCAGGAGGTCTGGGGCGTCTCGCAGACCAACAAGTCCAACTACCTGCGCGTCTACATGGCCCAGCTGCGCCGCAAGCTGGAGACGGACCCCTCCCACCCCCGTCATCTGATCACCGAGCCCGGCATGGGCTACCGCTTCGAGGGATGACCAGATCCCCGTGACATCTTTTCTCTATCCGCTAACATAGAATAATTAGGTAGATGAATGGGCTGATGCTGGCGAGGAGTGGCCGTGGACTTCGGGCTGACCGACGAGCAGGACCTGTTGCGCGCGACGGCACGGCAGTTCGTCGCCGACGTGTGCCCGGCCGAGAAGGCCAAGCAGTGGGACGAGGAGAGCGCCGTACCACCCGAGCTGTTTCGCGGGATGGCCGAACTCGGGTGGTTCTCACTGCCGTTCAGCGAGGAGGAGGGCGGCGACGGCGGCGGACCGCTCGAACTCGTCCTCATCGCCGAGGAGCTGGGACGGGCCAGTTTCGACGTCGCCATGTGCTACATCGGGGTGCTCATCCCGGGGCTCACGGTGTTCCGCTGGGGCAGCGAGGCGCAGCGCGACTTCATCCGGGAGCAGGTGATGACAGGGCGCCATCGGCTCGCCGTCGGCCTCAGCGAGCCGGACAGCGGGTCCGACGCCGCCGCGCTGCGGACCACCGCCGAGGACCACGGGGACCACTTCCTCGTCCGGGGGCAGAAGGCGTGGTGCACGGGCGGCGGACTGCCCGACACGACCATCGCCACCTATGTGCGCACGGGGCCGCGCGAGCCCAAGCACGGCGGTATCAGCCTGCTGCTCGTCGATCCGTCGACGGAGGGCGTCGAGGTGCGCCGGACGCCGACCCTGGCCCGGCACATCCTGGGCACCAACGAGGTGTTCTTCAACGACGCCCTGGTGGCCAAGGAGAACCTCGTGGGCCCGCGCGACGAGGGCTGGAAGGTGATGCTCACCAACATCGAGCTGGAGAAGGTGATCATCAGCGGCGGCTATCTGGGCGCCGCCCAGGCCACGCTCGACGAGATGCTCGACTACTCCCGCACCCGGCACGCCTTCGGCCGTCCGATCGGCAACTTCCAGGCGCTCGCTCACGCCATGGCCGACCTGCAGACCGAGATCGACTCCGCCCGGCTCCTCGCCTACCGCGCCGCCTGGCTGCTCGCCCAGGGCAAGCCCTGCACGCGCGAGGGATCGATGGCGAAGCTCAAGGGGTCGGAGACGTACGTGGCCGCCGCCCGGCTCGGGATGCAGGTCTGCGCGGGGCACGGCTTCTCGACGGAGAGCGTGATGAGCTTCCGCTACCGGGAGTCGATCGTCGCCACCATCTCCGGGGGCACCAGCCAGATCCAGCGCAACGGGATCGCCCGGAGCATGGGGCTGCGCTCCTACTGACCTCTGAGGTCCTATTGACCTTTGGTGTCGTCGGCCTGCCCGGCCAGCCACTTCGCGTGCCGCGCGTAGTGGCTCTGGTCGCGGGTCACCCAGATTCCGGAGGCCCGGGCCAGTACGGCCCCGCCCGGCGCGAGCGTCAGCTCGCCCGCGATGTACCAGCGCGACCCCTCCCGCCGGTCCGCCCACACCCGCAGCTCCAGCGGCCGTTCCACCGGCACCGGCTTCCTGAAGCTCACCGTCAGCTCGGCCGTCACGCTCATCACGCCGTGCAGCAGCGGGAGATGGCCGAGACAGTCGTCCAGGACGGCCGCCGTCCAGCCGCCGTGCGCGACATCGGGCCCGCCCTCGTGGGAGCGCGGGCAGCTCAGCTCGAACCACGCCACGCCGTCCTCGTCGAGCCGTTCGCGCTCCACCCCCAGCCGGCACGCGCCGGCGGCACGGCATCCACCGCAGAGGGTCACGCCCCCGGCGGTCCGGGGCGGCTCCGGCAGGCCTGTCCCCGCCCAGTGCCCGTTCGGTGCCGTGATTCCGGTCCCGCCGGATCCCGTCGTCGACATGATGTGCTCCTCGGTGCCTGTCTGTGCGGCTGTCCGTCTGTCCGGCTGTCTGTCCGTCACGCGTCGGCGAGCAGCGGACGCAACTTCCCCGCGATCAGCTGCACTTGGCGGGCGACCAGCTCCTCGGGCATCCCGGCCAGGGACGCCCACAGGAACACCCCCTCGACGGGCAGCCCTGCCACGTACTCCTTGATGGCGTCGGCGACGGTCTGCGGGGTGCCGTACAGGAACTGGCCGACGCCGGTCGCGCTCAGCCCCGTCTCCCGCCATCGCTCGGGGTCGATCGGCCGGGGCGCGGGCTGGTCGGTGCCCTCCACCATGTACCGGCGGTAGCTGTCCCACTGGTACGCCAGGTGCTTGCGGACCACCGGCCAGTCCCCGTCCGGGTCCTCGGTGACGAACGTCGTGAACGAGCCCTGCATCCGGCCCGCCGACACGTCGTACCCGCTCTCGGCGAGCCCTTCCCGGTACGGCGTCAGCAGCGCGGGGTTGAGCGACAGCAGCCCGGTGCCGAGCCGGCCCGCGCGTCGGGCGCCCTGCGGGCCCTGGTAGCCGAGCCAGATCGGCAGCGGATCCTGGACCGGGCCGGGGGTGACCAGGGACTCGGCCCACAGGCCGCGGATCTCCCGTACCCGCTGGTCGGTTGTCGTGTAGCGCCTGGTGAGGTCGCCGCCGTACAGCCGGTACTCGGGCACCCGGTAGCCGGTGCCGAGGCCGAGGTCCAGACGGCCGTCGCTGATGATGTCCACGATCGCGGCCTGTTCGGCGATCTCGGGGGCCGCGTGCAGCGGCGCGGGGATCACGGCGGTGCCCAGACGCACCCGGCGGGTCCGGGCCGCCGCCGCTGCCGCCATGGTGAGCGGCTGGGGGAGATAGCCGTCCTCGAAGCCGTGGTGTTCGGAGAACCAGACCGAGTCGAGGCCGAGGTGGTCCGCCTCCTCGCACATCTCCAGGGCGAAGCCGTAGACCCGGGACCAACTCTGTTGCCAGGGCGGGGGATTGCGCATATCGAAGTAGATGCCGACTCTCATGAGCGGCCACCTCCCTTGGTGTTGTCGTCGGCCAGGCGGACCGTCGCGCGGGCGACGCTCACGCCGTGCCCGGGCGGCAGCAGCCGTACCGGGCGCAGTTCCAGTGCCTCGATCTCGGGGAGGTCCTCGACCATCGCCGAGATCCGCAGGACGGTTTCTTCGAGCGCCGCCAGATCCACTCCCGGGCCGCCCGCCCGGCCGTCCAGCAGCGGGGCCGCCCGCAGCGAGCGGACCATCTCCCGCGCGTCGCGGTCGCTGAGCGGGGTGACGCGGTGCGCGACATCCGCCATGAGGTCGGCGTAGTCCCCGGTGAGCCCGAAGGCGACCACCGGACCGAAGACCGGGTCGGCACGGACGGAGAGAAACGCGTCCGGGCCGGAGCGTGGGCCGGGCTGCGGATCTGCGTGCGGTTCGTTCTCGCGTACGGCGATTCCGTACGCGTCCAGCAGTTCGGCGGCGACCGCTGCCGGGAGCGGGCCGGGAGCGCAGGCGGCGATCAGGGACCGGGCGCGCTCCGCGTCGACACCCGCGAGGTCCGGTATGACGCCCGCGGGGGTGCTGCGCCAGGCCTGGTACGCCGCCGCGTGTCCGAGGGAGACGGCCGCCGCCTCGGGGAACGTGTACGTCGGCACCACCAGGTCGCCGCGGTGCAGGAGGTCGGCGACGCCCGCGCCGCCCAGGAAACTGGCCACCACCGGTTTGTCGGGGCGGGCCGAGGCCGCGTCGAGGATCGCCGACGCCACCTCGTCGGGCTTGTCGGCCAGCGGCGGCATGAACAGGACGACGGCCGCGTCGATGCCGTCGTCGGCCAGGACGGCGTCCAGGGCCTGCCGGTAGTGCGCGGCGGTGGCCGTCGGGGTCAGGTCAACCGGATTGGCGACGTCCGCGCCGGGCGCCAGGGCCGAACGGAGCGTCGCCCGCGTGCGCTCAGCGAGCGCGGGAACGCACAGACCGCTCGCCGCGCACGCCCCGACCGTCAGCGCCGCCGGGCCGCCCGCGTTGGTGACGACAGCGACCCGGTTTCCGGGCGGGGGAGGCTGGTGGGCGAGCAGCAGGGCGACGTCGAACAGCTCCTGGAGACCGCGGGTACGGATCACCCCGGACTGGGCGAAGAGTGAACTCACCGCCGAGTCCGCGTGGCCCGGATGCACGGCGACGATCGGCTTGCGCGGGGCGATCCGGCGGGCGACGCGGGCGAACCGGCGCGGATTGCCGAAGGTCTCGACGTGCAGCAGGATCACCGAGGTCCCCGGGTCCTCCTCCCACCACTGGAGCAGGTCGTTGGTGGACACGTCCACGGCATGACCCACCGACACGAACCCGGAGAAGCCGAGCCGCAGCCGCCTGGCGAAGTCGAGCACCGCGAGCCCCAGCGGCCCGGACTGGCTGGACATCGCCACCCGGCCGGGCGTCGGCAGAGCGGGCGAGAACGTCGCGGCCAGCCGCGCGGCGGGCGTCGTGTTGACCACGCCCATGCAGTTCGGCCCCACCAGCCGCATACCGGAGGCCCGGGCGAACCGGGCCAGCTCAAGTTCGGTCGCCCGCCCCTCGACCCCGGTCTCCCCGAAGCCCGTCGAGACGACGACCACCGCCTTGACCCCGGCGTCCGCGCACTCCCGTACGACATCGGGGACCGCGCCCGCCCGTACGGCCACCAGCGCCAGGTCCGGCTGCTCGGGCAGGTCACGGACGGTCGCGTACGCCCGTACCCCGGCGATCCGTTCCGCCCGCGGGTTGACCGGGAACACGCTGCCGCCGAAGCCGCCTCGCAGCAGGTTGGCCACGATCTCGTGGCCGATGGTCAGCGGATCGCGGTTGGCGCCGATCACGGCGACCGACCGCGGCTCCAGCAGGGGCCTGAGCGACCGTCGTACGGCCGTGTGCTCGCGGCGCTCGGCGCGGGCCACGGCCTGGGCCTGCGGGTCGATGGCGATCTCGAAGTGGATGATCTGACCGGGCGGCCCGGCCTCGATCCGGTAGCCGGAGCCGAGGAACACATTGATCATCCGGGTGTTGTCGGCGAGTACGTCGGCCTCCAGCACCCGGATGCCCCGGGCGCGGGCGGCAGCGGCGATGTGCTCCAGGAGCAGCCGGCCGAACCCCTCGCTCTGGTGGTCGTCCCGGATGGTGAACGTGACCTCGGCGTGCTCGGGTTCCTCCGGGTCACGGACATAGCGCACCAGACCGGCGATCTCGTCACCGGCCAGCGCGACCAGCGCCAGCTCGTTGAGATAGTCCACGTGCGCGCCGCGCCGGATGACGTCGTCGCGGGCGCGGACCACCGGCCCGAGCGAGCGGTAGGCCAGGGTGGCCCGGGACAGCCCGCCGACGAACGCGACCAGCCGGTCGGCGTCCTCCGGCCGGATCGGCCGGACGAAGGTCGACCGCCCGGTCCTGACGAGCCCGGGCCGTTCCAGGTCCTCGGGGTACGAGTCCTCCGGGGGCGGGTCCTGGGAGGACGGGGGAGTGGTCACCGGAGGGCCGCCGTCGGCGCCGTTCAGACGGCCGCCTCCTGGGGAGTCTGCTCCGGCAGCTTGAAGAGTTCGTTGAAGGTGCCGCGCGTGACACGGTCGCGGGTCTCGTCGGACACACCGTCGAACAGCTCGCGGAGCGTGGACTGGGTGTGCCCGTAAGTGCCCTCCAGGTGGGGGTAGTCGTCGCCCCACATCACGTTGCGGTAGCCGGTCGCCTCGACGATCTCCACCGAGCTGCGGTCGTGCTGGAAGGACGCGTACACCTGCTGCCGGACGATCTCGCTGGGCAGCCGGCTCAGCTTCGGCCGGACGAACATGCCGTGCTGGCGGTACGCCTCGTCCATCCGGTCGCCGATGATCGGCACCCAGCCGGCGCCGCCTTCGGCGATGAGGATCTTGAGGTCGGGATGGCGGTCCAGGGCGCCTCCCGCGACCATGTGGGACACCACGCGCATCCCCGGGTAGGTCGTCTCCATGTAGTTGACGACCGCGCCGCCGGGCCCGCGGAAGACGACGTTCTGAGCGCCGGTGCCGATGTGGAAGCCGAGCACCATCCCGGCCCGCTCGGCCGCCGTCCACAGCGGCTCCCAGCGGTCGAGCGCGTACTCCTCGCCCTCCCGTGTCGAACACGGCAGGAAGATCGCCTTGAAGCCCAGCTCCGCCGCCCGCTCCAGCTCGGCGACCGCGTCGCCGACGTCGGCCGTCGAGACACAGGCGGTGGTGATGACCCGCTTGTTCTTGCTGAGGATCTCCTCGTGCGCCCAGTCGTTCCAGGCGCGGACGGTCTCCCGGGCGAGTTCGCGGTCGGTGATCGAGACGAGCCAGAACCCCATGGAGGGGAAGGCCAGTTGGGACCAGACGCCCTCCTGGTCGAGGTCCTTGAGGCGGACCTTCAGGTCCCAGGCGCCCGGCGGACGCATGGCGTCCATGAAGT
This sequence comes from Streptomyces sp. NPDC000878, assembly GCF_053599695.1. NCBI lineage: Bacteria > Bacillati > Actinomycetota > Actinomycetes > Kitasatosporales > Streptomycetaceae > Streptomyces > Streptomyces sp. NPDC000878. Next base: position 99,319 of record NZ_JBSFMT010000003.1, read on the forward strand.
CGCCGAGCTGGCGGTCGATGCGCTCGCCGTCGATGTAGAGCATCTCGTACTTCTCACCCCGCTCACTGCGCGGGGCGCGGGCGCCGAGCCGTGCGGGCAGCCGCTCGGTCCACACGTCGGCGGGCTCCATCACGTGGGAGTCCCCCGAGTTGACCCAGATCTTCGACATGACGCTCCTTCGGGTCAATGGATGTAATCAGTTAGCGATTTTAGTTGTATGGCGGGCCGAAAGGAAGGCCGGATGGGTGAGAGATCAGCTTCGGCGCCGCTCGATCTCGTCCACCAGCGCGGGCAGCACCTCGAAGAGGTCCCCGACGACGCCGTGGTCGGCCAGCTCGAAGATGGGCGCGTCGGGGTCCTTGTTGACGGCGACGATGGTCCTGGACGTCTGCATGCCCGCCCGGTGCTGGATCGCGCCGGAGATGCCGGCGGCGAGGTAGAGCTGCGGCGAGACCTGGGTGCCCGTCTGGCCGACCTGGTGGCTGTGCGGGTACCAGCCCGCGTCCACGGCGGCGCGCGACGCCCCGACGGCCCCGCCCAGGGCGTCGGCGACCCGCTCGACGAGGGCGAAGTTCTCGGCCCCGTTCACGCCCCGGCCGCCGGAGACCACGATGTCCGCCTCGGTCAGCTCGGGACGGTCGCCGCGCTCCCGCCGGGTGCGGGACAGGACCCGGACACCGGCGGAGGCCGGACCGAAGACGATGTCCTGCTTCTCGACGACGGGGTCCGCGGGGGCGGGCTCGGGCGCGGTGGCGTTCGGCTTGACCGTGATCACCGGCACGCCTCGGGTGATGTGCGCGGTGATCTGGTGCGTCGCCGCGAACGCCGACTGCTCGGTCACCGGTCCTTCCGGCCCGGCGGTGACGTCGACGGCATCGGTGATCAGGCCCGAGTCGAGCCGGAGCGCGATCCGGGCGGCGGCCTCCTTGCCGTCCGGCCCGGAGGGCAGCAGGATCGCCGCCGGGTCGGTGCGTTCGGCGATCTGGGTGAGCGCGTCGACGACGGGGGTCACGAGGTACTCGTCGACCTCGGGGGCGTCCACGACGTAGATCTTCCGCGCGCCGAACCGGCCGAGGGTCTCGGTCGCGGTGTCCACGCCCGGCCCCAGGAGGACGGCCGAGGGTTCACCCAACCGGCGGGCCAGGGTGAGCAGTTCGAGGGTCGGTTTGCGGACCACGCCGTCGGTGTGGTCGACGAGGACGAGGACTTCGGCCACGGGGGTGCACTCCTCTTGCCGGGGAACGGGAACGGGGGTGGATCGGGGCAGGGCAGGACAGACCGGGGTCAGATGAACTTCTGGGCGGTGAGGAACGCGGCCAGTCCGGCGCCGCCCGTGCCCTCGTCGACGACGATCTCGCCCTTGGTGCGCGGCGGACGTCGGGTCGCGCTGTCCACGGCCGAGCGCGCGCCGGCCCGGCCGACCTGCGCGGCCTCGATCCCGAGGTCGGCGAGGTCGAGGGTCTCCAGCGGCTTCTTCTTCGCGGCCATGATCCCCTTGAAGGACGGGTAACGGGCGTCCCCGGAGCGGTCGGTCACCGACACCACGGCCGGCAGGTCGCCCTGGATCCGTACGGTCGCGCCGTCGCCCTCGCGGCGGCCCGTCACCTTTCCGTCCTCGACCGCGACCTCTTCGAGATGGGTGACGGCCCGGACGCCGAGCCGCTCGGCCAGCAGTGCCGGTACGACGCCCATGGTGCCGTCCGTCGAGGCCATCCCGCACAGCACCAGATCGAAGCCGTGCCGCTCGATCGCCCTGGCCAGGACGAGTGACGTACCGAACGCGTCGCTGCCCTCGATGTCCTCGTCGTTGACATGGATCGCCGAGTCACCGCCCATGGCCAGCGCCTTGCGCAGCGCGTCCCTGGCGTCGTCGGGGCCGACGGTGAGATAGCTGATCTCGGTGTCGGCGTCCGACTCGGCGATCCGCAGGGCCTGTTCGACCGCGTACTCGTCGAGTTCGGACAGCAGCGAGTCGACCGACGCGCGGTCGGTGGTGCCGCCCTGGGTGAAGGTGCGGTCCGCCGTCGCGTCGGGCACGTGCTTCACACAGACAACGATCTTCACGGCGCCCTCCTGTTGGCTTAATGAGTTCTAATAGTTAACTATATAGATCGAAGGAGCGCGAGGTCTGGCCTTGAATCCGTCGAATTGGTTGACTGATTGCGCTGATAGCTGGAAGATCTGGGCACTGAGCCGCGAGGAGGCGCCATGGTCGGTGACAGGGACACCGGGGACAGGTACTTCGAGCCCCAGGTGGAGACCATGCCCCGCGAACAGCTGCGGGCGCGGCAGGAGGAACGGATCCTGGAACTCGTCGAGTACGCCTACGGCAACTCGGCCTTCTACCGCGAACTCTGGGACGCGCACGGGGTACACCCGCGCGACATCCGGTCCCTGGACGACTTCCGGGCCCGGGTGCCGTTCATCACCAAGGACATGGTGCGCGCCTACCGGGCCCGCACCGGCGACCCCTTCGGCGGTCTGCTCTGCGTCCCGGTCGAGGAGCTGACCTCGGTCTCCTCCAGTTCGGGCACCACCGGCGACCCGGAGTTCTTCCCCGAGATCTGGCAGGACGCCCCGCCCCTGGTGACCGCGCAGGTGCGTGACCTGTGGGAACTCGGCCTGCGGCCGGGGGACCGGGTGCTGAGCCCGCCGGGCACCTTCCGCAACCTCATGGACCCCGGCTATCAGGCGCTGGGCGCTGTGGTCATCGAGGTCGACACCTGGATCGGGCGGATGCACGAGGTCGTCGAGGCCCTGCGCACCTACCGGCCCGCCTATCTCCAGATGATGTATCCGCAGATGGTGGAGCTGGAGCACCTGGCTGAGAAGACGGACCTGAAGGAGGCGTTCTCCTCCCTCAAGGGTGCCTCCTGCGCAGGGCAGCCGCTCAGCCGGAAGATGCGCGAGCGGATCCGCGACGACTGGGGCATCGACGTCTACGAGTACACCAGCGCCGCCGACACCGGCACCGCGTGGGAGTGCCGTGAGCACGACGGCTTCCACCTCTGGGAGGACACCGTCTTCGCCGAGTGCGTCGAGGTCGACGAGCACGGCGGATGGTACGACGCCCCGGAGGGCGACCTCGGTGAACTGGTCGCCACCGACCTGGACAACAGGGCGGCGCCCCTGATCCGTTACCGCAGCGAGGACCTCGTCCGCCTCTCCCGGGACACCTGCGGCTGCGGACGTACGCACGCCCGGATGTGGGTGGCCGGGCGGCGCGGCGACGAGACGCTGGTCCACGGGCGTTCCGTCGTCCTGCGAGATGTCTGGCAGGCCGTGGAGGACCAGCCGGAGACGGTCGCCGGAGTCTTCCAGATCGTCCGGGACCGCCGCGAGGTCGACGAACTGCGGCTGCGCGTCGGCTACGACCCCGCACTCACCGGCGACGTCGACGCGCTGGCCGGCCGGCTCAGCGAGGCCGTGCGCGAGCGGACCGGCGTCAAACCGGTGCTGGACATGCGCACCGAGGAGGACCTGTTGAGGACCATGACCAGCGTCGCCAAGTTCCCCCGGGTGGTGAAGAGCTGATGGCCCGCGCCGACACCCTGGCCCGCGCCAGGGAACTCGACCGCCCCGAACTCGCCTACCTCGTACGCTTTCCCGCCGCCGACGGCATGACGGACATGGAGCTGACCTGGGCCGAACTCGCCCGGGACACCGAGTGGGTCACCGAACGGCTGCGGGAGCACGGCCTCGCCGCAGGACAGCGGGCGCTGCTGACCACCTCCGGCTTCGAGGGCTTCTGGGGCCACGCGGTGATCGGCGCCCTGCGCACGCTGAAGGTGACGTACGGCATCGCCGAGGCGATGGGCTGGGACCACCGCCGTACCTCCGTCTTCCACCGTGAACTCGCCCCGCACGCGGTCATCGGGCTGTCCGCCGAGACCCTGGAGGGGCTGGCCGGCGGCGCCGACATCGGTGAACTGTTCCGGCCGACGTCCGTCGTCCTGGCCCGGCCCGCCGCCGTACCGCTCCTGCGCGGAGCGGGAGTGCCCGCCGCCCTGATCTCCGCCGTGGGGCCCGCCCTCGCGCTGGAGTGCCCCGAGCGGGTCGGCGCGCACGTCAACGCCGCCGAATGGCGGGTCGGCGAGCGGGACGGGCAGCTGTCCGTGGCGGCGGGGGAGGGGCGCGTCTCGCCGCTGCCCGAGACCCCGCTCGGCATTCCGGGCCGCGTCATCACCGGCCGGTGCGCCTGCGGCAGCGAGAACCCCCGGGTTCTGCTCGCCGAGGCCAACTGGCCCTCGTCATCGAGGAGTTGAGGATGTCAGAAGGAGTGGTCGACGGCCGGGTCGTGGTCGTCACGGGCGCCGGCAACGGGATCGGCCGGGCGCACGCCCTGGCGTTCGCCGCGCACGGGGCGAAGGTCGTGGTCAACGACCTGGGCGGCGCACGCGACGGGGCGGGCACCTCGGCCGGGCCCGCCCAGACCGTGGTGGACGAGATCGTCGCGGCCGGCGGCGAGGCCGTGGCCAACACGGACGACATCTCCACCTGGGAGGGCGCGGGACACCTCGTCCGGCAGGCCGTGGACACCTACGGCGGACTGGACGTGCTGGTCAACAACGCGGGCATCCTGCGCGACCGGATGATCGTGTCGATGACCGAGCGGGACTGGGACAGTGTGCTCGCCGTCCATCTCAAGGGCGGTTTCGCCACCCTGCACCACGCGGCGGCGTACTGGAGGGAGCGCGCCAAGTCCGGTCACGACAACGACGCCCGGGTCATCAACACGACCTCTCCGTCCGGCATCTTCGGCAACCCCGGACAGTCCAACTACGGCTCCGCCAAGGCCGGCATCGCGAGCCTCACCCTCATCGCCGCCGCCGAACTCGCCCGCTACGGCGTGACGGTGAACGCCATCGCGCCGACCGCGCTCACCCGGCTGACCGAGGACATCGAGATGATGAAACGGGCCGCCGAGGCGGAGGATCTCACCCCCGAGGCCATCTCGCCGCTCGTGGTGTGGCTCGGCTCGGCCGCCTCACGCGAGGTCACCGGTCGGGTGTTCGGTGTCGTCGGCAACCGGATCACCGTCCTGGAGGGCTGGGTCAACGGCCCCGCCGCGAGCGCCGAGTCACGGTGGACACCGGAGGAACTGTCCTCCGTCGTCCCGAACCTGGTGGCCAAGGCGGCTCCGAACGCGGACGCCCTGGGCAACCGGAACGGGGCGTGAGATGACATCGACGACTCAACGGCCGGTTGCCGAGGGCCTGTTCACCTGGCCGCCCGGTGACTCCGCGCCCCTTCGGCTGATCGGCTCCGAGTGCGTGGCGTGCGGCCTGGTGAGCTTCCCGGCGGCCTCCGACTGCGTCCGGTGCGCGAGCACGGAGTCGAAGCAGCGGCTGCTGGCGGACCGCGGCACGCTGTGGACGTACACGACGCAGGACTTCCGCCCGCCGTCCCCGCCGTACGACGGCCCCGAGGCGTTCGAGCCCTACTCGGTGGGCTACGTCGAACTCCCCGGCGAACTGCTGGTCGAGGCCCGCCTCACCGAACCCGACCCGGAGAAGCTCAGGATCGGGCAGGAGATGCGGCTCACCCTCGTGCCGTACACCGTGCGGGACGACGGCACCGAGGTCATGACGTTCGCGTTCGCTCCCGCCGAAGAGCCCGCCCAGTCCGAGGAGTTCGCCATGTCGGAGGAGGAGACAGCGTGACCGAGGCCGTCATCATCGGCGTGGGGCTCCATCCCTTCGGCCGGTTCCCCGGGAAGCCCGCGCTGGACATGGGCGCGGACGCGGTACGGCTCGCGCTCGCCGACGCGGGCGTCAACTGGCCGCAGATCCAGGGCGGTTACATCGGGAGCTACGAGGTCGCCAACCCGGACGCCATCGTCGGCCGGCTCGGCCTCACCGGCATCCCGCTGCGCGGAGTCTTCAACGGCTGTGCCACAGCAGGTACCGCCGTCGCGCTGGCTGCCCGCGCGATCGAGACCGGCGAGCACGACCTGACCATCGCGATCGGCCTCGACAAGCACCCGCGCGGTGCCTTCGCCGCCGATCCGTCCGTGGCGGGCATCCCCTCCTGGTACGGACAGACGGGGCTCTTCCTCACCACCCACTTCTTCGGCATGAAGATCAACCGCTATATGCACGACCACGGCATCTCCCACGAGACGCTCGCCCGCGTGGCCTCGAAGAACTTCCGCAACGCGGCCGGAAACGAGAAGGCCTGGCGCCGAACGCCCCTCACACCCGAGGAGATCCTCGCCTCCCCGGTCCTCAACTTCCCCCTCCGCCAGTTCATGTACTGCGGCCCGGACGAGGGCGCCGCGGCCCTGGTGCTGTGCCGGGCCGACCAGGCACACAAGTACACGGGGAAACCCGTACGGGTCCGCTCCACCGCCCTGCGCAGCCGCAGGCTCGGCGCCTTCGAGGTGCAGAGCCCGTCGTTCCCGGTCGGGGACGTCGTCGAGAGCCCGACCGTGGACGCCTCCCGGGCGGCGTACGAACTCGCGGGCATCGGTCCCGAGGATGTGGACGTGGCTCAACTCCAGGACACCGACGCCGGGTCGGAGGTCATCCACATGGCCGAGAACGGCCTCTGCAAGGACGGCGAGCAGGAGCGGCTCATCGCCGAGGGCGCCACCGAGATCGGCGGCCGGCTTCCGGTCAACACCGACGGCGGCCTGCTCGGCAACGGCGAACCCATCGGCGCGTCCGGGCTGCGGCAGATCCACGAGATCGTCCTCCAGCTGCGGGGTACGGCGGGCACGCGCCAGATCCCCGGCACGCCCCGCGTCGGCTACACCCACCTGTACGGCGCGCCCGGCGCGTCGGCGGTGACGATCCTCTCGAACTGAGGGAACAGGCTCATGGACCAGGACATGCAGGACTTCGCCGCCGAGGTGCGCCGCTTCCTCGACGCGCACGCGGCGAAGGCCCCCGACCGCACCGCCCTCACCTGGGGCGAGGGCGACGACTCGATGGCGTACTTCAGCAGCCTTCCGCCGGACGAGGAACGGGAGTCCGTGCGGCGGGCGCGGGAGTGGCAGCGCATCCGGCACGAGAACGGCTTCGGCTGGATCACGGGACCGGTGGAGTACGGCGGCCGGGGCCTGACCCCCGTCCACGACCTGCTCTACGACGCCGTCGAGTCGGAGTACGACGTCGCCGACACCGGCGTCCTGAGTGTGATCGGCCTCGGCATGATCGGGCCGACGATCCTGGCCCACGCCCAACCGCACATCAGGGAGCGCTGGTTGCCCGCGATGTACCGCGGGGACGCCGTCGCCTGCCAGCTGTTCAGCGAGCCCGGCGCGGGGTCCGACCTGGCGAGCGTGGCGACCAGGGCCGTCCGGGAGGGCGACGACTGGGTGCTGAACGGGCAGAAGGTGTGGACCTCGGTCGCCCAGCACAGCGAGATCGGCCTCGCGCTGACCCGCACGAACCCGGACGCGCCCAAGCACCGTGGCATCACGGCCTTCCTGGTCCCCATGGACGCCCCCGGCGTCGAGGTCCGGCCCCTGCGGCAGATGACCGGCGGCGCCGACTTCAACGAGGTCTTCCTCACCGACGTACGCATCCCCGACGACCACCGCCTCGGCGAGGTCGACGGCGGCTGGACCGTCGCCCTGACCACCCTGATGAACGAGCGCGACACGGTCGGCAGCGAGGGTGCGGGCCCGGTGGCCGCCGCCCTCTCCCCCGACCATCTCTCGGCGCTCATGCGCGCGACCTGGACCTGGGACGACCGCGCCCTGCGTGCCCGTCTCGCCGACCTCCTCGTAGACGCGCTGGCCACCGGTTACCTCAACGCCCGGGCCCAGCGCACCCTGCGGGCAGGCATCGCACCCGGGCCCGAGAGGTCTGTCGCCAAGCTGATGTACGGTCAGAACCTCACCAGGGCCGCCCACTTCGTCGCGGACTGCCTCGGCCCCCGCATCGTCGCCGACACCGGCAGGTGGGGCACGTACGCCTGGTCCGAACTCCTCCTCGCCACCCCGGCGTTGCGCATCCTCGGCGGTACCGAGGAGATCATGAAGAACATCCTCGCGGAACGGGTCCTCGGTCTGCCGAAGGAGGCACGCGCATGAGCACACACATGAGTACGCGCATGAGCGCCGACGAAAGCGAGCTTCATCAACTCCGGGCCTCTGTACGTGAGTTCCTGGAGGCCAAGTCTCCCGAGGAGGCCGTGCGCAAGCTCATGGAGAGCGAGCCGCGCTTCGACCTCGACGTGTGGGCCCAGTCGGCCGACCAACTGCGGCTGCCCGGCCTGGTGATCCCGGAGGAGTACGGCGGCGACGGCTTCGGCCAGGTCGAACTCGGCGTCGTCCTGGAGGAGATGGGCCGCGCCCTGCTCTGCTCGCCCTTCTTCGCGACGGTCGTCCTCGCGGCCCAGGCCCTGCTGGCCTCCGGCGACAAGGAGGCCTGCGCACGCCATCTCCCCGGCATCGCGGCGGGCCTGACCACCGCGACCCTCGCGGTCGCCGAGGACGACGGCTCCTGGGACCCCGCCCTGATCTCCGCCCGCGCGGTACCGGACGGGAACGGAGACGGAGGCTGGCGGCTGAGCGGACGCAAGTCCTTCGTGATCGACGGTACGACGGCCGACCTGGTCGTCGTGGTCGCCCGTACCGTCGCCGGTCCGTCGTTCTTCACGGTGGAGCGGGCCTCCGCCGGGGTGACGGCCGAGGCGCTGGAGACCCTGGACGCCACCCGGGCCATGGCCCGGCTGACCTTCGACGCCGTGCCGGCGACGCTCGTCGGCCCGGACGGGGCGGGCGGGCGGATCATGGCCAAGGTCCTCGACATCGCCACGGTCGGGCTCGCCGCCGAACAGGCGGGCGGGGCACGCCGGTGCTTGGAGACGAGCGCCGAACATGCCCGTACCCGGCACCAGTTCGGCCGGCCCATCGGCTCCTTCCAGGCCGTCAAGCACAAGTGCGCCGACATGCTCGTCCAGGTCGAACTGGCGGAGGCGGCGTCCAGGGAGGCGGCACGGCTGGCGGCCGAGGGTGCCCCGGACTTCCCGATCGCCGCGGCGGTGGCACACGCGTGCTGCTCACGGGCGTACATGTTCGCCGCGATGGAGAACATCCAGGTCCACGGCGGCATCGGCTTCACCTGGGAGCATCCGGCCCATCTGTACTTCCGCCGGGCCAAGTCCTCGCAGCTGCTGTTCGGGGGCCCGGCCCTCTATCACGAGCGGCTGCTGGACCGGCTCGGCATCTGACGGCCGCGGACAGCAGAGGGCCCCGGGGAATCGTCCCCGGGGCCCTCCCTCATCGTTGTGCTGCTCAGCCGCGAGCCGCCTCGCCCAGCAGCGCCTTCGCGATGATCACCTGCTGGATCTGGCTGGTGCCCTCGTAGATCCGGAACAGCCGGGCGTCGCGATAGAAGCGCTCGACGGCGATCCCGCGCATATAGCCCGCGCCGCCGTGGATCTGCACCGCGCGGTCCGCGACCCGCCACACCATCTCGCTGGCGAAGTACTTCGTGCAGGACGGGCCGATCTTGGTGTCCGTACCGGCGTCGAAGGCGCGGGCGGCCTCCAGGACCGTGGCGCGGCCGGCGTAGTAGTCGGTCATCGAGTCGGCGATCAGGCCCTGGACGAGTTGGAAGGAGCCGATGAGCTTCCCGGACTGGCGGCGGGTGCTCGCGTACGCCACCGACTCGTCGACCAGGCGCTCGGCCATGCCCACGCACAGGGACGAGATGTGCACCCTGCCGTGCGCGATGCAGCCCATCGCGGTGCCGAAGCCCCGGTTGAGGCCCTTCTCCTCGCCGCCGACCAGCGCCTCGGCCGGGACGCGTACGTCGTCGAAGTACACGTCCGCCGTCCAGGCGCCGAACTGGCCCATCTTGTGGTCCTTGGGAGCCACCGTGAGGCCCGGGGTGCCGGCCGGGACCAGGAAGGTCGAGATGCCACGGGTGCGCGGGGCGTCGGGGTCGGTACGGGCGAAGACCATGAAGACGTCGGCGAGCGGAGCGTTGGTGATGTACCGCTTGGCCCCGTTGATCACCCAGTCGTCGCCGTCCCGACGGGCCCGGGTCGTCAGCGTCGACGGGTCGGACCCGGCCTCGGCCTCGGTGAGCGCGAACGACGCCAGAACCTCGCCCGAGGCGATCCTCGGCAGCCAGTCGGCCTTCTGTTCCTCGGTGCCGCCGACCATCAGGACGTGGCCCGCGATGCCGTTGTTCGTGCCGAACATCGAGCGCAGCGACGGGGTCGTGTAGCCCAGCTCGAACATCAACTGGGCCTCCTCGTACATCGACAGCCCCAGCCCGCCGTACTCCTCGGGCAGCGCGAAGCCGAACAGGCCCATCTTCTTCGCCGCCTCACGGATGTCCGCGGGCATCTCGTCCTTCTCGTCGATCTCCTCCTCCAGCGGCACGACCCGTTCCCGGACGAAGCGCCGGACCTCGGACAGCACCGCGGTGAAGTCATCCGCGTCCATGACGCCTCCCTGATCAGTCGGGTTCATCTCGCTGCCTCGTCGGGCTCGTCGGGCTTTTCTGCGGGCCGGTAGCACACGGCCAGCAACGCCGCCGCGCTCGCCGTCCCCAGTCCCGCCGCCAGCAACGCGGGCCCCACGCCCGCGCGTTGGCGCCGTAGCAGCCCGTCCAGCGAGTACCGTCCGTTGCCCAGCGCGGCGAGTGCGACGGCCGCGCCGCCCACCACACCGGCGTACTCCCAGCCGCCCTTGAAGACGAAGAAGCCCTTGCCACGGTGGTCGGTCCGCGCGGCCACGGTCATCAGGCCGACGGCCGCTGCGGCGGGCAAGGGACCCGCCACGCCCAGGGTGATGCCCACCCCGGCCGCCAGTTCCGTCCCGGCGGCCATCCGGGCGTGCACCTCGGCCGGTCGCAGGCCGAGCGCCTCGAACCAGCCCGTGGTGCCCTTGAGGCCGCCCGGCCCGGCGACCTTGTTCCAGCCGTGCGCGAAGAGCATCGGGCCCAGCGTCGCGCGCAGGAGGAGGGCGGCGGTGTCGTGGCCCTTCACTGTCCGACCCCCGTGGCCCGTCCGGCGGGCGCGACTCCGTACAACTGCGGTACGGCGTCGACCAGTTCGTCGTACGTGAGGGCCTTGCCGGACTCGCTGGGGTGGACCCCCGCGACCGTCCAGCCCTGGAGCCGGTTCAGCCGGTTGCCCTCGATGCGCAGGACCTGGCCGGTCAGCCAGGCCGAACTGTCGGAGGCCAGATAGACGACGACCCCGGAGGCGTTGGCCGGGTCGCGCGGGTCGAAATCGGCGGAGGCCTGGAGAGCGGCGCCGACGTCCAGGCCGTCGGTCATCCGGGTCGCCGCGATGGGCGAGATGGCGTTCGCGGTGACGCCGTACCGGCGCATCTCCAGGGCGGTAAGGACCGTGAGTCCGGCCGTACCGGCCTTCGCCGCACCGTAGTTGGACTGTCCCTGGTTGCCGAACAGGCCGGTCCCGGACGTCGTGTTGATCACGCGGCCGGCGACCCGCTCACCCCGCTTCGACGCCTCCCGCCAGTACGCGCACGCGTGCCGGGTGAGCGCGAAGGTGCCCTTCAGATGCACCGCGATGACGGCGTCGAACTCGGCCTCGCTCATCGAGAACAGCATCCGGTCGCGCACGATCCCCGCGTTGTTCACGACGATGTCGAGGCGGCCGAACTCCGCGACGGTGTCCGCCACCATCGCCTCGGTGGCCGCCCAGTCCGTCACCGAGGCATGGTTGGCGACCGCCCGGCCGCCGAGCTTGGTGATCTCGGCGACAACCTCGTCGGCGGGGGAGTCGCCGGTCCGCTCGCCGTGTACGCCCGAACCGAGGTCGTTCACCACCACGGTCGCGCCGGCCTCGGCGAGCGCCAGACAGTGCGCCCGGCCCAGGCCTCTGCCACCGCCGGTGACGATGGCGACCTTGTCGTCGAGGATGCCCACGTCCTGCCTCCTGCTGTAAGGGGATGTCAGTGAAGTTCGCGGAGTACGTCGTCGGTGTGCTCACCGAGGGTCGGGGCGCCGGCGCGCGGTTTGTCGTCGACTCCCCAGAAACTGACGGGAGTCGAGACCGTCCGCAGCGGTGGTGCATCACCCATGCCGGGCTGCTCCACGAACGCCCCGACCGCCTCCGCCTGCGGATCGGCCGCCACCTCCGCCAGCGTCTGTACGGGCGCCCACCACACACCCTCGGCGTCGAACCGCTCCGCCCACTCGGCCAGCGTCCGCCGCGCGAACTCCGCGTCGAACTCGGCGATCAGCTCGCGTACGTGCCCACGCCGGGCCCTGCCGGTCGCGAACCGCTCGTCCGTCTCCAGGTCCGCGCGGCCGAGTGCCTTGACGACTCCGGGCCAGTGCCGGTTGCCCTCCAGACCGACGAGCCAGAACCAGCGGTCGTCGGCGGTCCGGTAGCTGTTGTAGAGCGGGGACTCGTGTTCGGTGCGGGGACGGGTCCGGCCGCGCTTGCCGAAGAAGTTCTGCAGGGCGAGGTCGTTGCCGTTGGCGTACGTCCCGGAACGCAGCAGGGACACGTCGACCACACCGCCCTCGCCGGTGCGCTCCCGGCGCAGCAGCGCGGCCAGCACCCCCGCGACCAGGTTGGAAGCGGCCGTACGGTCACCGAGGCCGGGCCGGATGCCGGGCGGTGGCTCACCGGCCGGGTTGAGCATCGCGGCGATGCCGGGACGGGCCCAGAACGCGGAGACGTCGTACCCGGCCCGGTCGCGCTCGGCGCCCGTCCAGCCGTACCCGGTCAACGTGCCGACGACCAGCCGGGGATGGCGGATGCGCAGCTCGTCCGGTGCCAGGCCCAGCCGTTCCAGGGCGCCGGGGCGCAGGTTCGTGACGAACACGTCGGCGCGCTCCAGCAGCCGCTCCAGCGCTTCCTTGCCGTCCTCGGAGCGCAGGTCGAGGACGATCCCGCGCTTGCCGCGGTTGTCGGTCTCGAACGGGGGCGCGCTGTCGATGTCCTGACCGACGTGCTTGAGCGTGTACCGGTTGGGATCCCCGGTCGGCGCCTCGACCTTCACCACGTCCGCGCCCCAGTCCGCGAGCATGGTGGCCGCGGCCGGAGCCGCCACCCACATGCCCAGCTCGACGACGGCAATGCCTTCCAGTGGCCGCACGACCCACCTCCCTGTCTCTCCGGTACGCCTGCTACACGCCTCGGAAGTCGCCGGGGCGGCGCTCCCGGAAGGCCTTGAGTCCCTCGGCCCGGTCCTCGGTGGAGAACAGCACCGAGACGGTCTCGCGCTCGTAGGCGATCGCCGCCTCCAGGTCCATGCCGAGCCCGTGCCCGATCAGCCGCTTGCCTGCCGCGAGTGCCAGCGGAGCACCGGCGGCCAGCGTGGCGGCCAGTGTCTCGGCGACCCTCAACACCTCACCGGGTTCGGCCAGTTCGTTGACCAGCCCGAGCGCGTGAGCCCGCTCCGCGTCGATCGGCTCGCCGGTGAGGATCATCTGCTTCGCGATCGCCGGCGGCAGCAGCCGCGGCAGCCGCTGGGTCCCGCCCGCACCCGGCAGGACACCGAGCTTCATCTCCGGCAATCCGAGCCGGGCGCCCCGCTCCACCACCCGTAGATCGCAGGCGAGCGCCAGCTCCAGACCGCCGCCGAAGGCGAACCCGTGCACGGCGGCGACCGAGGGCTTGGGGAACTCGTCGAGAAGCGCGAACGCCTCCGTCAGACGGCCCACGAAGGCACGGAACTGCCCGGGCGAGGTGAACGACTCGATCTCCCCGAGGTCGGCACCGGCCGAGAAGGCCCGGCCCGCCCCGGTCACCACCAGGGCGCGTACGTCGTCGTTGTCGCGTACGGCGTCGAGGGCTTGCTTCAGCCGCTCCACGGTCTCCGAGCCGACGGCATTGAGCTGCCGGGGCCGGTCGAGGGTCAACACGGCGATTCTGTCGCGGAGTTCGACACGCAGCACGGTGCTCACCTCAGACCATCGTGAGGCCGCCGCTGACCGAGAGCGTCTGCCCGGTCACATAGGCGGCGTCGTCGGACGCGAGGAAGGCCACCACACCGGCGATCTCGCCCGGCTGGGCGACACGGCGCAGCGGGATCGCCCGCAGGGTCGCGTCGTACATCTTCTGGCTGTACTCGGCGACCTGCCCGAGCAGCGCGGTCTCGGTCGGACCCGGGCAGACGCTGTTCACGGTGATGCCGTGCCGGGCGACCTCACGGGCGAGCGCCTTGCCGAAGGCGATGACTCCGCCCTTCGTCGCGGAGTACACGGCCTCGCCGGAGGAACCGACCCGGCCGGCGTCCGAGGCGATGTGGACGATCCGGCCGCCGCCGCGCTCGATCATCGGGTCGAGCACGGCCCGGGTCACCGTGATCGTGCCGCGCAGATTGACGGCGATGATCCGGTCCCAGGTGTCCTCGGTACTGTCGACGAACCGCCCGATGACGTCGATGGCCGCGTTGTTGACCAGGACGTCCACCGGACCGAGTTCGGCGCTCACCCGCTCCACGGCGGCCTGTACGGCCGCGCTGTCGGAGATGTCCGCGCCGACTCCGGCGGCCCGCACTCCGTACCGCTCGGTGAGCCGGGCCGCGACCTTCGCGGCGGCCTCGGCGTCCAGGTCGCAGACCGCGACCGAGGCTCCGGCGGCGGCCAGCGCGTCGGCGATCGCCTCGCCGATGCCGCGTCCCGCTCCGGTGACGAGTGCCACCTTGTCCCGTACGCTCACGCGCCCTCCCTCGCCCAGTCCCCGATACAGCGCTATCGTATAACTACTTGTGCTAAATAAGCGAGATGCCTGAGCGGAGTCGAGTATGCGCCGGACGATCTTCACCGCGGACCACGAGCAGTTCCGGGACACCGCCCGCACCTTCTACCTGCGCGAATGCGCCCCGCACACCGAGCAGTGGGAGCGGGACGGGCAGGTGAGCCGTGCCGCCTGGGCGGCGGCGGGCAAGGCCGGGCTCATCGGCTGGCAGTTCCCGGAGGAGTACGGCGGGCAGGGGATCTGGGACTTCCGCTACAACGCGATCATGGCGGAGGAGATGGCGGCCACCAGCTCGGTCGGCATCGGGCTCGGCCTGCAGAACGACGTCGTCCCGCCCTATCTCATGCACCTCACCACCCCGGAGCAGAAGGCCCGTTGGCTGCCAGGGGTGATCGGCGGCGAGACGATCTGCGCGCTCGCGCTGTCGGAGCCGTCCGCCGGGTCAGACCTCAAGGGCATCCGCACCACCGCCCGCCGGGACGGCGACGAGTGGGTGATCGACGGCTCCAAGACCTTCATCACCAATGGCATCCTCGCCGACCTGGTCATCGTCGCCTGCAAGACCGATCCGGACGCCGGCCACAAGGGCATCAGCCTGATCGTCGTCGAGCGCGGCGCCGAGGGCTTCGAGCGCGGACGCAAGCTCGACAAGGTCGGGATGAAGGCCCAGGACACCGCCGAACTCTTCTTCCACGAGGTCCGTGTCCCCGCCGAGAACCTCATCGGGCAGGAGGGGCGCGGTTTCTACCACATGATGGGCAACCTCCCGACCGAGCGCCTCGCCATCGCGGTCTCCTCGCTGGCGGCGGCCGAACGGGCCTACGAACTGGCCCTTGAGTACGCCAGGACCCGTACGGCCTTCGGGCAGCCGATCGGGCAGTTCCAGGCGAACAGGTTCGCGCTGGCCGACATCAGGGCGAAGCTGAGCGTCGCCCGGGTCTACGTCGACGGCTGCATCATGGCCCTGTTCCAGGGTGAGTTGACGCCCGAGGAGGCCGCCGCGGCCAAGTACTGGACCTCGGAGACCGGCTGGGAGGTCATCGACCGCTGTATGCAGCTGTTCGGCGGCTACGGCTACGTCAACGAGTACGAGATCGCCCGCATCTGGCGCGACAGCCGCGTGCAGCGGGTCTTCGGCGGGACCTCGGAGATCATGCAGGAGATCATCGGGCGGTCGCTGGGACTGTGACAGGGGGGCTGCGGCAGGGGGAGGACTGTGGCAGGCATTGATTGGTTCGGCTAAATAGGTTATCTATTTAAGCTGTACGGATGTGAGGGCAGCGGGCTCCAGGAGGCACCGTGGTCACGGTCGATGTGAAGCTGCACCAGGAGAGAGCCGAGCGAGACCTGCCGCAGCCCCGGCTGGTCATCGGCGGCAAGGACGTCACCGACGCGAGCGGCGGACTCCACGAGCACCGCAACCCGGCGACCGGTCTGATCCAGGCGCACATCCCGCTCGCGGGCCCCACCGAGGTGGACCAGGCAGTCGCCGCCGCACGTCAGGCCTTCGAGGTGTGGGGTGCCATGCGCCCCGCCGAGCGGCGCCGGCTCCTCACCCGCTTCGCCGGGCTCCTCCGCGACCACATCCCCGACTTCGCGGCGATCTGCCCGCTGGAGAACGGCGTGTGCGTCGGCGGCTGGGCGGACAACGTCGGGCCGCACGTCGCCGAGTGGACCGAGTACTACGCCGGCTGGGCCGACAAGATCGAGGGCATGGTCGGCGCGGCCTACAGCCCGCACGAGAACGTCGAGTACACCATCGCCGAGCCGTACGGCGTCATCGGCCACATCATCACCTGGAACTCGCCCGCTCTCTCACTGGCGATGAAGGTCCCTCCGTCGCTCGCCGCCGGGAACACCGTCGTCATCAAACCGGCCGAGTCCACGCCGTTCTCCGCGCTGCTCTTCGCCGACCTGGCGCGCGAGGCCGGCCTCCCCGAAGGTGTCATCAACGTCGTCACCGGACTCGGCGACGCCGGATCGGCCCTGGTCAAACACCCCGGCGTCGACAAGATCTCCTTCACCGGCGGTCCCGCCACCGCCCGCCGCATCATGGCCGACGCGGCACAGACCCTCAAGCCCGTCGTGTTCGAACTCGGCGGCAAGTCCGCCGACCTGCTCTTCGCCGACACCGACCTGGACACCGTCGTCCCGTACTGCGCGGCCTTCGCCATGAGCAACAGCGGACAGGGCTGCGCACTGCCCACCCGGCTGCTGGTCGAGCGCCCGGTCTACGACGAGGTCGTCGCCCGCGTCACCGGTGTCGTGGCCCACCTGCCCGTCGGCGACCCCCTCGACCCGGCGACGTACATCGGACCCCTCGTCAGCGAAGCCGCCCGCGACCGCGTCCAGGGCATGATCGACAAGGCGGTCGCAGACGGTGCGGGACGGCTCGTGTTCGGCGGTGAACGCATCGACGCCGACGGCTACTTCGTCTCCCCGACCGTCTTCGCCGACGTCGACAACCGCAGCGACCTCGCCCAGCAGGAGGTCTTCGGCCCGGTCCTGGCCATCACGCCCTTCGACACGGAGGACGAGGCCGTCGCCCTCGCCAACGACACCGAGTACGGCCTGTCCGCCTACATCCAGTCCCGTGACATCGCGCGCGTCAACCGCCTGGTGCCGCGCCTGAAGGCCGGGACGGTCTACGTCAACCCGGGCCCGAACCCGATCACTTCGCCCGCGACCCCCTTCGGCGGCGTGGGCCTCAGCGGGTTCGGCCGGGAGGGCGGCAGGGCCGGTCTGGACGAGTTCATCAACGTCAAGGGCGTGGGTGTCGGCCGTGCCTGACGAACCCTCACTTTCTGGAGCCAAGAGCATGCACCCAGCCCGCCGCCTGACGTTCGGCGACCTCATCCGTGAACACCGAAGGTCCTTCCCCGACGGCACCGCTCTCGTGGACGGCGAAGTCCGGCTCACCTGGCCACAGTTGGACGAGCGCACCAACCGTCTCGCGAACGCCCTCGCCCAGGCGGGAGTCGGCCCCGGCGACCGCGTCCTGTGGCTGGGCCAGAACTCCTTCCGGATCTGGGAGCTGCTCGGCGCCGCCGCGAAGATCGGTGCCATGGTCTGCCCCGGCTACTGGCGCTGGGCCGCCCCCGAGATGGCGTTCGCCGTCGAGGACTTCGACCCCAAGGTCGTCGTCTGGCAGGACGAGGAGATCGGCGAGACGGTCGGCAAGGCACGGGCCGAACTGGGCAGCGACCAACGGGCGTTGTGGCTCCGGCACGACACCGAGGGGCCGGACTCGTACGAAGCCTTCCTGGCCTCAGGCGCGACCGAGGACCCGGCCGCCGCCGAGGACGTGGCTGTCGACCCCGACTCCGCGCTCCTGGTCATCTACACCGCCGCGATCACCGGACGGCAGTCCGGCTCGATGCTCTCGCACCGCAATCTGCTCGCCATGGGCGCGAGCGCCGCCTGGATGGGCGACATCGGCACGGAGACCGCCTTCCTCGGCGCCGGACCCATGTTCCACATCGGCAACTACCAGTTCTGGGGCGTCCCCGCCTTCGTCCACGGCGGCAAGAACGTGATCGTCCGCCGCGTGGTCGCCGAGGAACTGCTCCCGCTGCTGGCGGGCGAGCAGTGCACCCACGCGTATCTGATGCCGCCGACCATCGCCCAACTCGTCGCCCTCAACCGGGAAGCGGGCCACGACCTCTCCCATCTGCGCGCCAGCGTCGCCGCCGCCCTGTGGCAGGGTACGGTCCCCACCGACACCAGCCGCTTCACCCGCAACGGCGGCGGCGAGGGGCGAGGCTACGGGCAGACCGAGGTGACCGGCTTCGCCGTGACCGGCGCCTACGGCGGCACGGGCACCGGCAACGCGGGACGCCCCGGTCCCTTCACCGCCGTACGCATCCTCGACGGCAGCGGCGAGGAATGCGCGGTCGGCGAGGCCGGCGAGATCTGCGTCCGTGGCGACCTCGTGCACCTCGGCTACTGGAACCGGCCGGAGATCAACGAGGAGCGTTTCCGCTTCGGTTGGTGGCACACCACCGACCTCGGGCGGCGCGAGCCCGACGGCACGATCAGCTTCCTCGGGACGACGACCCGCATGCTCAAGTCGGCGGCCGAGAACATCTTCCCCGCCGAGGTCGAGAACTGCATCGAGTCCCATCCCGGGGTGAAGGAGGCCGCCGTGATCGGCGTCCCCAACGAGCGCTGGGCCCAGGACGTCAAGGCCGTCGTCGTGCTCCACCCGGACACCGGCGGCGGGGTCACGGCGGCGGACGTCATCGAACACTGCCGGGCGCGGATCGCCTCGTACAAGAAGCCGAAGACGGTCGAGTTCGTCGAGGCGCTGCCGCGTACGAAGGACTTCGCCAAGGACTACGAGACGCTCGACGAGCGCTTCGGCGGTGGCGGCTATCCCGGCGGCGACACGCTCGGCGCGGGACGGTGACGCCGTGAACGCCCGTCAACCCGTCGTCGTCGGCATCCACGCCACCGAACAGGCGCTGACCCTCCCCGACCGCGACGCCATGGACCTCGCCCTCGAAGCGGTGAGCGGCGCGATCGCGGACGCCGGGCTGACCCCGGCGGACGTCGACGGCGCCCAGGTCGACTGGCCAGGCCCCGGGGGCGTACCCGGCGAGGGCAGTTCCTGGGCGCGCATGCTCGGCCGTGACCTGCGCTGGACCAGCGACTCGATGCTCGACAACGCGGGCTCCCGCGGGCTGCTGAAGGCGGCGGCAGCCGTCCGGGCAGGCTTCGCGGACACCGTCGTCGTCGGTGGCTGCAAGCTGGTCGCGCGCGGCGCCGGTCCGGTCGGGGCCGGGGTGCCGCTGGAGTTCGCCGATGTGTGGGGCAGCTATGTCGTCGCCCAGTTCGCGCTGGTCGCGGCCCGGCACATGCACGAGTACGGGACGACCTCCCGCCAGCTCGCGGAGGTCGCCGCCACCATCCGCAACAACGGCACCACCAACCCGGAGGCGATGATGTTCGGGCGCGGCCCGTACACCGCCGACGACGTGCTCGCCTCCCGCATGGTGGCCACACCGTTCCATCTGCTGGACTGCTGCATCGTCGGCGAGGGCGGCGCCGCCCTCGTGGTCACGACCGCCGAACGCGCCCGCGACCTCCCGCACCCGCCCGTCGCCGTACTCGGCGGCGGCATGGAGTACCACCAGGCCGCGTACGCCAACCCGGCTCTCCACCGGGAGGTCGGACAACTCGGCCGGGACGCGGCGACCCGCGCCTACGCCATGGCCGACGTCGGTCCCCACGACGTGGACGTCTTCTCCCTCTACGACCCCAACTCCTTCGAAGTCATACGGCAGTTGGAGGCCCTCGGGCTGTGCGAGGAGGGCGAGGGAGGGCCGTTGGCCGCCTCCGGTGCCATCGCCGTCGGCGGCAAGCATCCCGTCAATCCGGACGGCGGCTGTCTGGCGTACGCCTGGAACGGCACCCAGCAGATGACGCTCAAAGTCGTCGAGGCCGTACGGCAGTTGCGCGGCACCGCCGTGCACCAGGTCGAGGGCGCGGAGCTGGCCGTCGTCGGCAACGCCGGATCCGGGGCGCAGCACTACGAGATGAGCGTCCTCGGGAGGATGCGATGAGCCGGCCCGTACCCGTCCCCACCGAGCTGTCCCGGTCCTTCTGGGACGCGGCCCGGCGCGGTGACCTGGTCGTCCCGCACTGCCCGGGCTGCGGACTGCGCTTCTTCGTGCCCGAGCCGGCCTGTCCGGGCTGCATGGCACGGGACTGGCGGTACGCGCCGAGCGCGGGCCGGGGGACCGTCTACTCGGTGACCGTCGTCCACCGTGTGCCGGGGCCCGGGTTCGACACGCCCTTCGCGCTGGCGGTGATCGACCTG
The DNA here is from genome assembly GCF_053599695.1 of Streptomyces sp. NPDC000878. Classification (NCBI taxonomy): domain Bacteria; kingdom Bacillati; phylum Actinomycetota; class Actinomycetes; order Kitasatosporales; family Streptomycetaceae; genus Streptomyces; species Streptomyces sp. NPDC000878. The sequence goes on from NZ_JBSFMT010000003.1 coordinate 119,789, forward strand.
GACGACGGAGGCACCCTGCTGTCCCACGTCGACGCGGGCGACCCGGACCGCGTGGTCATCGGCATGCGGGTCCGCGTGGACTTCCGGGCGCTCACCGACGAGATCGCACTGCCGTACTTCGTACCGGACGCGGGTGACTGAGGGAGATGGACGCAGTGGCGAACACGCCGGTACGGGTCCCCAAGATGGCCGAGCTGGTCGCGGCACAGCTGCGCCGCAAGATCGTGCGCGGCGAACTGGCCGAAGGGGAGGCGCTGCCCGCCGAGACGGCACTGATGGCGGAGTTCGCCGTGTCCCGGCCCACGCTGCGCGAGGCGTTCCGGGTACTGGAGTCGGAGTCGCTGATCAGCGTGCGCAGGGGCGCCCGGGGCGGGGCACGCGTGCAGACGCCGGAAGGCACGGTCGCCGCCCGCTACGCCGGGGTCGTCCTCGAATACCGGGGTACGACCCTCAAGGACGTGTACGACGCCCGTACGGTGATCGAGGCCCCGTGCGCCGGTCTGCTGGCCGAGCGGCGCACGGACGACGACCTGGAGCGGCTGCGCGCCGCCGTCGCCGAGGCCGAGGCGCTCATGGACGACCCGTCGGCGTTCATCCGCGCCCACATGGAGTTCCACGCCCTCGTCGTGGAACTGGCCGGCAACGAGACCCTCAGCGTCCTCAACGGCATGGTCCGCCACATCATCGACCAGGCGAACTGGTCCCACGTCGACCTCGACGCCGGCAGCCCCGAAAACATCCGCGCCAACCGCCGCGGCTTCCGCGCCCACGGCGCCCTCGTCGACCTGGTGGCCGCCCGCCGCACGGAGGCCGCCGAGGAACTGTGGCGCGTACACCTCCAGGAGGCCGAGGACTACCTCCTACAGAACAGATCCATGACCACCGTCCTGGACCTGCTCGGCTGACCCGGCCAGGGCCCGCGGCTCCCGGTCAGGAGCTCCGGGTGCGGGCGCGGAGCATACGGCTGACCGCGTCCGAGCGCTCCAGCAGCGTGGTGCGGACCACCGGGGCTGCCTCCTGGGACGCCTTCTGGGCCGTCTCGATGTACGCGGGGTCGATGCCGTGCAGTGGGAAGAGTTGCCTGGTGAAGGTCATCGCGGGGATCATTCCGCCCCGGTGGAGTTCGGTGATCAACCCCAGGTATTCGTGTGCGTAGGGTGCCAGCAGGGTCTCCTGGGCGGGGCGCCAGAAGGCCGCGGCCACATGGTGGACCGAGCTGACGGGCACGGTGCGGTCCACGGCCAGTTGCTGCCAGACCTCCGCCTTCGCCGAGGGGTCGGGCAAGGCGGCTCGTACCGTGAGGACGCGGACCCAGGCGTCCGGGTCCGGGTCACGTTCGAGCAGGCGGGCGGTCTCGGACGAGACGTCCCCGCCCAGTTCCGCCTCACGGACCAGCGCACGCCAGCGCAAGTCCACGTCGTCGCCCGCCTGTTCACGGAGCCAGGCCAGGTCGTCGGCGTCCGTCGCGGTACGGGCCAGACCGCGCAGCGCGACCTGACGACGGCCGGGATCCGCGGCGAGACGCCGACAGGCCGCCGCCACCTCCGCCGTCAGACCGGCGCGTTCGGCGGGCGGCGCCCACAGTTCGGCGATGTTCCCGGCGAGGTTCAGATACGGCTCGATGACAGCGTCGGAGGTCTCGGTCGCCAGGACCGCGGTCATGCAGCGCCCGGCTTCCGCTGCCGTGGCCTCGCCGGTCGTCAGCATGTCCCACACGGTGGCCCCGGCCGCGCCCCGGGAGATGGCCGTGGGCAGCTCCGCGGCAGCACGCAGCAGCGCGTCCCTGGTCGTGGGATCCGGCCGGGTCGTGGCGAAGGTCAGGTCGTCGTCGTTGACCAGCAGGAGGTCCGCCGTCGGCGGGAGGCCGACGACCGGGGTGCGGGCCTGTGTCACCTCGACCCGCACCAGGGCGCTGCGTTCCAGCGCCTCGCCGTTCCTGTCGTACGCCCCCACCGCCAGCACCTGCGGACGCGGCGTGCCGACCGCCACCAGGGTGACCGACTCGCCGTCACGCTCCAGCAGGAAGCGGTCGGTGCCCGCCGTCTCCAGCCAGGCCGTCCGCCAGGCGTCGAGGTCGCGCCCACTGGCCTTGGAGAGGGCGACGATCAGGTCCTGGAGCGTGGTGTTGCCCCATGCGTGGCGGGCGAAGTAGGCGGCCATGCCGGCCCTGAATCTCTCTTCGCCGACGTACGTCATGAGCTGCTGGAGAACGGAGGCGCCCTTGGGGTAGGTGATGTTGTCGAAGATCGACGCGGCCTGGGCGACATCGTGAATCGGCTGGTGGATCGAGTGGGAGACGGGTCCCTGGTCGGACAGATACGCAGTGAGCTTGCCGCCCACCAGATGGCCCGCCCAGGCGTCGGTGTACCGCGTGGCGCGCTCGGCCGCCCAGTGGCAGGCGAACTCCGCGAACGCCTCGTTCAGCCAGAGGTCGTCCCACCAACGCATCGTGACGATGTTGCCGAACCACATGTGCGCCATCTCGTGCAGCAGCACCTTGGCGAAAAGCTCGCGCTCGGCGGGCGTCGGTACGGCCCGCCGCAGGTAGGCGTCCGACCAGGTCACGCAGCCGTAGTTCTCCATCGCCCCGCCGAACTCGGGCATGAATACCTGGTCGTACCGGCGCTGCGGGAACGGCATCGCGAAGACCTCGCCATAGAAGGCGAGGCCCTGGCGGGTGAGGGTGAAGATCTCGTCGGCGTCGTGGTCGAGGACCTCGGCCAGCGAACGGCGGGCGTACAGGCCGAGGTCGTGCCCGTCGGCCTCGCGGCGGATCTCGTGGAAGGGGCCCGCGTTGACGACGGTGTTGTACACCGACAGGGGCGGGGTGTCCGGGAAGGTCCAGCGGCGGGCCGAGTCCAGCTCCTCGATGTGCGCGTCGCCCGAGTTGCTGGTGACGGTCCACGCGGTCGGGGCCGTGACGGTGAAGGCGTGCGGGGCCTTCAGGTCGGGCTGGTCGAAGCACGCCCACACGAACCGGGCCTCGTCCGGTTCGAAGCTCATCCAGACGTAGACCTCGCCGTCCGCGGGGTCGATCGCCTTGTGCACACCCTCGCCCGTGGCCGTGTCGGCCTGGACACTCTCCACGCGCAGCACGTTGTGCGAGGCCAGGCCGGGGAGGGGGATACGGCCGCCGTCACCGGTGGCGGCGAGGGAGACGCCGTTCAGCGTGGCGCTGCGGATCTGTGCCGCGCAGTCCACGAAGGTCTCCGCACCCGGCTCGGCGCACGTGAACGTCACCGTCGAGACGCACCGGACCTCCGGCCCTTCCGCCAGGCCGGTGAGGTCGATGTCCACGTCGTACCGTTCGACCGCCAACAGCCCGGCCCGGCGTTCGGCTTCGGTACGGGTCAGGCTCCGGATCCCCATGCGTCGTCCTTCGTCAGCAGACATCGGACGTCAGCGTACGACGGAGATCGCCAATGAACGGAGGCAATTCACAAGGCTGCTTGATGCCCCATGCGGCTGTACGAGGATTCAGTTGTCGCGCAGCTCCCGCACGATCGGCTCCCACACCCTGGCGTCGATCTCGTACGCCGTGTAGAAGGACACCCGGTCGACCAGTGCCCCGTACCGGCGCCGAATTTCCCCCGCGACCCCCTCCGGCTCCGCCACCACCGCAAACGTGCGGAGCACCTCCTCATCCACAAGCCCACTCATCACCTCCCACTTGTCCTCGCGCCGGGACGTGGACAACGCGTGCAACTCGTCGCCGAGTTCACCCCACCCGTGCAGCTCCAGCACCCCGCGATAGGCGGGAGTGCTGCCGTAGAAGGCGATCTGGGCACGGGTGCCGTCGATCGCGCGGGCCATCTCCTCCTCCGTACGGCCGGTCGCGGTCAGCAGCAGATGGGAGACGGAGAAGTCGCCCCGGGTACGGCCGGACGCGGCCAGCCCCGCCTCGACGGTCGGCAGGGTCACCTCCCGCAGATACCGCTCGGTGGTGAAGCCGTGCGCGAGGAGCCCGTCGGCGACCTCGCCCGCCACCCGGGTCATCGCCTCGCCGACCGCCGCCACGAACACCTTGGGCGGACCGCCGGGCGCGGGCGGGGGAGAGAAGAACGGGGACATCAGGGTGTGCGAGTAGAAGTCGCCGCGGAAGTTGAGCTTCTCGCCCTCGTTCCAGGCGGCCCAGATGGCGTGCAGCGCGCTCACGTACTCCCGCATACGCGCTGCGGGCCGGCTCCACGGCATGTCGAAGCGCCGCTCGATGTGCGGTTTGATCTGGCTGCCGAGGCCGAGCGAGAACCGTCCACCGGCGTAGGTCTGCAAGTCGTGGGCGGTGTACGCGAGTTGCATGGGGGAGCGGGCGAAGGCCACCGCGATGGCGGTGCCGACCTCCAGCCGGTCGGTGTGCTCGGCCGCCAGGACCAGCGGCAGGAAGGGGTCGTGCTTGGACTCCGACGCCCACAGACCGTCGTACCCGGCCTTCTCGTGGTGCCGGGCCTCCTCGACCACCTCGGCGGTGCCCCAGACGTTGAGCTTGCCGTCGACCTTCATGCCGCTCCCTCTCCTGCTTCTGTGCTCATGCCGATGCGTCGCGCCAGCAGCTCCCGATGGAACGCGGGATCGCCGAACAGCAACTGTGATGTCTTGGCCCGCTTCAGATACAGATGGGCCGGGTGCTCCCAGGTGAAGCCGATACCGCCGTGGACCTGGATGTTCTCCGCCGCCGCCTGCAGACAGGCGTCGGAGCAGAACGCCTTGGCCAGGCTCGCCACGGCGGGCAGCTCCGGGGCCTCGTTCTGGGCGGCGAGCAGCGCGTAGTGCGCGGCGGCGCGGGCCGACTCCACCTCCAGCAGGACATCGGCCAGCAGGTGCTTCACGGCCTGGAAGGAGCCGATGGGCCGCCCGAACTGGTGCCGCACCTTGGCGTACTCCACCGCCATGTCGAGCGCCCGGGAGGCCACGCCGACCTGTTCGGCGGCCAGCGCCACCGCGGCCCGGTCGAGCACCTCGGCGACCAGGTCCCAGCCGTCGCCGTGCGTACGCAGCCGGGTCGCCGGTACGTCGTGATAGTCGAGGCGCGCCTGCCTGCGGGTCGGGTCCATCGTGGGCAGCGGCTCACGGGTCAGACCGGTCGCGTCGCCGTCCACGACGAAGACGCCGATGCCGTCATCGGTACGGGCGACGGTCAGGACGACATCGGCGGTGGCGCCGTCGAGGACGAACATCTTGTGTCCGGTCAGCAGCCAACTCCCGTTGCTCTCCCGGGCGGTGAGGCCGACCCCCGCCGCATCCCAGCGGGCGGAGTCCTCGTTCAGGGCCAGCGTTCCGACGAGTTCACCGGAGGCCAGGCCCGGCAGCAGGCTCTTGCGGGCGTCCTCGTCGGCGGAGCGCAGCAGCGTGGTCGTCGCGAGCACGGCCGAGGACAGGAACGGCGCGCACAGCAGCGCACGGCCCATCTCCTCCATCACCACGCCCACTTCGACCGGCCCGCAGCCGGCACCGCCGTACTCCTCCGGGACGGCCAGCCCCTGAAGCCCCAGCTCGGCCCCCATCCGGCGCCACAGTGCCGGGTCGAAGCCCTCGGGGGTCTCCATCAGCCGCCGTACCTCGGTCTCCGGCGAGGTGTCCGCCAGGAACGCCCGTACCGTGCGCCCCAGTTCGGCTTGCTCCTCGCTGAACGCGAAGTCCATTCCTCAGCCCTCCCCACCGGCTCGGCGACCGGCACGGGACGCGATGATCTTCTCGACCACGGCTATGTGGTCCGGGGAGTGCATGCTGTCCCGCTCGGCGAGCAGCGCGGGTTCCAGTACGGTCGCGAGCGCCTGCTCCAGATGCAGGTTCACCGCGCGCTTGGTCTCGCGCAGCGCCTGCGCGGGCAGTGCGGCCAGCCGTCCGGCGAGGTCCATGGCCTCGTCAAGGAGCTTGTCCTTCGGTACGGCGCGGTTGGCGATGCCCAGCCGGACCGCGTCCTCGGCGCTCACCCGGTCGCCGAGGAACAGCAGCTCCTTCGCCCGGGTCAGTCCGACCAGCAGGGGCAGTACGAGGGCCCCGCCGTCGCCCGCGACGAGCCCGACCTGGACATGCGGGTCGGCGATGTAGGCGTCGTCGGCGATCAGTACGAGGTCGCTGAGCAGGGCCAGGCTGCAGCCGAGGCCTACTGCGGGGCCGTTGACCGCCGAGATCACCGGCAGCGGGCAGCGGACCATGCCGGTGATGATCCGCCGGGCCTCGTCGACGTTCCGCTCCCGGAAAGCACGGTCGCGCTGGACCCGGGTCATGATGTCGAAGTTGCCGCCCGCGCTGAACGCCCGCCCGCGCCCGGTGAGCACGACCACCCGTGCCTCGGGATCGTCGGCGACCGTCTCCCACACCGACGCGAGTCCGGAGTGCAACTCCTCGCTCATCGAGTTGAATTGGTCCGGCCGGTTCAGCTCGATCAGCCGGACCGGTCCATGGGACGTCACCACCAGATCCGCCATGTCCACACCCACCGCCGCAATCCCAGAATGAGTCAGTAGAGTTGAATGGTATAACTAATTCGGCTGGCAGGGAACGCCGGCAGGGGACGCTTGCGGGGAACCGGTCGCAGGACGACGAGGCTGACGACGGAGGGCACGAATGCCGGAGCAGGAGTACGAGACCGTGCGGGCCGAGGTGGCGGACCGGGTCCTCACCGTCACGCTGAACCGTCCCGAGAAGCTCAACGCGTTCAACCCGCGCATGATGGCCGACCTGCTCGACGTCCTGGACGCGGCCGACGCCGACGACGGCGTACGGGTGATCGTGGTGACCGGCGCCGGGCGCGGATTCTGCGCGGGCGCCGACGTCAGCTCCGGCGGCACGTCCTTCGACCACCGCAAGGCCGGCGCCTGGCACCGGGACACCGGTGGCCGGGTCGCGCTGCGGATCTTCTCCAGCACCAAGCCGGTCATCGCGGCCGTCAACGGCCCGGCGGCGGGTGTCGGGGCCAGCATGACCCTGCCCATGGACATCCGGCTGGCGTCGACCTCGGCGAAGTTCGGCTTCGTCTTCGCGCGCCGCGGCATCGTGCCGGAGTCCGCGGCGAGCTGGTTCCTGCCACGGGCCGTGGGCATGCAGCGGGCCATGGAATGGGTGGCGACCGGCCGGGTCTTCGGCCCCGACGAGGCCCTCGCGGCCGGGCTCGTCCGCTCCGTGCACCCGCCCGAGGAACTGCTGCCGGCCGCGTACGCACTCGCCCGGGAGATCGCCGAGAACACCTCCGCGGTCTCGGTCGCCCTCTCCCGCCAGATGATGTGGCGGATGCTCGGCGAACCCCACCCGATGGCCGCGCACCGGCTCGACTCGCGGATCATGAGCCAGATCGGCGGCGGCCCCGACCCCGTGGAGGGCGTCGAGTCGTTCCTCGCCAAGCGCCCGCCCGCCTTCCCTGGCCGGGTCAGCGAGGACATGCCGCCCGTCTACCCCTGGTGGCAGGAGGAAGAGTTCCGGCCACTGGAGTCCTAGGTTCGCGAGATCTGGCCGAAACATTGTCGTAGTGTGCGTGAAGTGTTAGCGTCCGCCCGGCGGGCATTCAGTTGAATGCGCTGAACCATTCACCGCTGGACGGTAACCATGAGCGATGGTTTCCTGCACGAATCCCTCCGCGATGTCGACTGGGGGGTCGCCACCGCGGACACCCTCGCGGCCCCACCGCCTCACCCTGCCGAGCAGACCGGTCACTTCCGGCAGTGGACCGACGACATCCGGCACCTGACCGGCGTCACCGCCGACACGCACCGCATGGCCGCGGGATGGCCGCAGCTCCAGCCTGACGGCCCCGGCAGCTGGGACCGCGCCGCCCTGGACCGCTGCGACCGCGCGCTCGACTCCCTCCTCGCGCATGGCACTCGGCCGAGCCTCACCCTGTTCGACCGCTCCCTGCCGCCCTGGCTGGACGCCACAGGCGGCTGGCTCGCCCGCGACACCGCCGAGCACTTCGCCGCGTACGCCGCCGAACTGGGCCGGCGCTTCGGCGACCGCGTGGATCGCTGGATCACCTCGACCGACCTGGCCGGACCCACCCTCGCCGACCATGTGGCCGGAATGTACACACCGGGCCGGGGAGTCGGCCGCGCGGGCCTGGCCGCCGTCCATCACATCCTGCTCGCCAACGCCCTCGCCACCCAGGCCCTCAGGGCCGTCGGCGCGAGCGGCCGGATCGGCACCACGGTCACCCTCGTCGGCGGCTACGCGGCCACCGACGACCCCTACGACCGGCTCGCCCTGGAACGCCTGGAGAGCTGGACCAACCGCCTCTTCCTCGACCCCCTGCTGCTCGGCGAGCACATGGTGACCGAGGACGACATCTCACCGGTGACCGCAACCGGCTGCGTACGCCCCGGCGACCTGGACGTCATCGCCACCGCGCAGGACCTGCTGTGCCTGTCCTGGCACACCCCGTTCCGTGTCACCGCACCCGAGAACCTGCCCCGAGTGCTGCCGACCACGCACTGCCGCAGCGCCCTCAACGAGGTGAACCGCCTGCTCATGGGCCTGGGCTTCGCGATCGTCCCCTTCGAGGACGTGGAGACCACCGCCTACGGCTGGCCGATCATCCCCGAAGGGCTCGCCGACGCCGTCGCGGGCCTCTACGACCTCTACGGCGACCTGCTGCCGCCGCTCTCCGTCGTGGACAACGGCATGGGCGACCTCGACCTCGTCGACGGCACCGGACACAGCGACGACACCCGCCGCCGGACCCTGCTGCGCGCCCGGCTCTCCTGGCTCGCGGGACTCGTCGCGGCCGGGGTGGAGGTGTGCGGCTACGAGTACTGGTCGGTCCTCGACAACCTGGAGGCCAAGTTCCGCTACACCCGCCTGTACGCGATGGCGGTCCCGGACCACGAGCCCGGGCCGCGCCCCCCGATGCCCGCCGACTGGCTGCACGACGGCGCCTTCGCCGACGCCGCCGTACCCGAGTCGGGCCGGGCGGCCGGGCTGCGTCTGGTGCCGGCCGAGCCCGGGGCTCAGGGCGCCGGGGCCTCGTAGTCCCTGCCGCGGATCAGCCGGACCGGCGTGTACACGAGCACTTCGTCGTCCCGCTGGTTGCGCACGCTGATCCGGCTGGTCACCACGCCCCGGCCGGGCCTGCTGGAGGGCCGGGAGCCGGTGGTCTCGACGACGGCGTACAGGGTGTCGCCGACGTACACCGGCCCCTGGACCGTGAGTTCCATGTGCAGGAAGGCAAGTCCCGTGCCGTGCAGCACGTTCGTCTGGAGGACGAGCCCCTCGGCCATGGCGTACGTGAGCGCCCCCGGGACGAGCCGCCCGGTGTAGCCGCCGTCCGCCGCGTGCGAGGCGTCCCAGAAAAGGGGCTCGTTGAAGCCGCCCCAGGTGACGAAGTTGACGAGATCCGTCTCCGTGACGGTACGGCGGGCGGTCCTGAAGACCTGGCCCACCGGCATCTCCTCGTATGTCAACCCCCGTACCAGCGGGGGGACTTCGGTGATGGTCTGCTCCGGCGACATGAACGGTTCCTCTCGTACGGGTGGTCGCGGGTGGTGGTCACAGGTCGAGGGGATGCTTGCCGGCCACGCCCTCGAAGTCCGGGCTGCGCTTGTCGCGGTGGGCGCCCAGCCCCTCGACGACCTCGTGGCCCGCGAAACCGAAGAACTCCAGCCCGAGCGAGGCCTCGAAAATCGGCTGCGCGGTGCGGTACCAGTGGTTGAGGGACCGCTTGGTCCAGCTGATGGCGCTGGCCGGCCCGGCGGCCAGCGCGGTCGCCACCCGCAGGCCCTCCGTGTGCACGTCCGCGTCGTCCACGCACTTCGACACCAGCCCGATCCGCTCGGCCTCCTCGCCGGTGAGCGTCTCGCAGGTCAGCAGGTAGTACTTGGCCTTGGCCATACCGCACAGCAGCGGCCAGCAGATGGCGGCATGGTCGCCGGCGGCGACCCCGAGTCGCGTGTGCCCGTCGACGATCTTCGCCGTACGGGCGGCGATGGAGATGTCCGCCAGCATGCCGATGACCAGCCCCGCACCGACCGCCGGGCCATGGATCGCGGATACCACCGGCTTCGAACAGTTGATGACGCCGTAGACCATGTCCCGGGCCTCGCGCATCACGCGGGCACGCACCGCGTACTCCTCGGTCATGGCCTCGATGGAGTCGAAGGTGCCGCCCGCCGAGAAGGCCCTGCCCGCCCCCTGGACCAGCACCGCACGGGTCTGCTCGTCCCGGTCGACCACCGGCCAGATCTCGGCCAGCTCGCTGTGCATCCGGGGATCCACGGCATTGAGGTTCGGTGCGTCGAGCACGATCCGGAGCACGCCGGGCGCGGGCCGCTCGAAGGTCAGGCTCGTGAACGGGGCGTAGAGATCGGTCACGTCGCGCTCCTGGTGTATTCAGTGCGGATACTATAATTATCTAACTGTATCGGGGGGTGGGCGGCAAGCAGCCCGCATGTGACATCGCACCGGGAAGCACTGCACCGGGGAACGCCGCACCGAGGACGGGAAGCTCGGCATGGATCTCACCTTCAGCGAGGAACAGGACGAACTCCGCAAGGTCGTACGCTCGTTCCTCGCCAAGCACTCCGACGAGACGGAGGTACGCCGACCGGCCGCCGACCCGGGGGGCCACGAACCTGTCGTCTGGCGGCGGATGGCCGGCGAACTCGGGCTCCAGGGACTCGCCGTACCGGAGGAGTACGGCGGCTCCGGCTTCGGTTACGTCGACCTCGGCATCGTCTTCGAGGAGGCGGGCCGCGCGCTGCTGTGCGGCCCGTACTTCGCCACCGTCGCCCTGGCCGCCGAGGCACTCCTGCGCTGCGCCGACGAGCCCGCCCGCGCCGAGCTGCTCCCGGGCATCGCCTCGGGCGACACGGTGGCCACGCTCGCGCTCACCGAGGACAACGGCCGCTGGGACGAGCGAGGCATCCGGCTAACCGCACACGAGACGACGAACGGATGGCGGCTGACGGGCGCGAAGACGTACGTCCCCGACGGACACCTGGCCGACCTGCTCCTGGTCGCCGCGCGCACCGAGTCGCCCGGCATCAGCCTCTTCGCGGTGGAGGACGCCGAGGCGCAGGGCCTCACCCGCACCTCCCTCCCCACCCTCGACCAGACCCGCAAACAGGCGAGGCTGGAGTTCACGGACACCCCGGCCCGGCTGCTCGGCACCGAGGGCGCGGCATGGCCGGGCCTCGAACGCACCCTGGCCACAGCCTCCGTCCTGCTGGCCGCCGAACAGGTCGGGGGAGCGGCGGCGGCCCTGGACGCGGCCGTGGAGTACGCGAAGATCCGCGAGCAGTACGGCCGGCCCATCGGCTCGTTCCAGGGGATCAAGCACAAGTGCGCCGACATGCTCATGGAGATCGAGTGCGCCCGTTCGGCCGCGTACGGCGGATTGTGGGCGCTGGACGCGGGCGACGAGACGGAGATCGCCATCGCGGCGGCCCTCGCGCAGGCCTTCTGCTCGGAGGCGTTCACCAGGGTGGCCGGCGACAACATCCAGGTCCACGGCGGAATCGGCTTCACCTGGGAGCACCCCGCGCACCTGTACTTCAAGCGCGCCAAGAGCAGTGAGGTGCTTCTCGGCACACCGTCGTACCACCGCGAACTGCTGGCCGCGCGGCTCGGCATCTGATCATCGGCAGAGGAGCAGAGGAGAGGCCATGGAACTGGACTTCGGGCCCGCCGTACGCGACTTCCGCGACGAGGTGCGGGACTGGCTGGCCGACCATCTCGTGGGGGAGTTCGCTGATCACCGGGGCGTGGGCGGCCCGACGGACGGCGAGGCCTGGGAGGTCCGCCTCGCCTGGGACCGCGAGCTGTCCGCAGGCCGGTGGCTGGGCGTCGGCTGGCCGCAGGAGTACGGGGGCAGAGGCCTCAGCCTCCTGGAGGAGATCGTCTTCGAGTACGAGTACGCCCGTGCGAACGCCCCCTACCGGGCCACCGTCAACGCCCTCGACCTGCTGGGCCCGATGCTGCTGAAGGTGGGCAGCGAGGAGCAGCGGAAACGCTTCCTGCCGCCGATCCTCGCCGTCGAGGAGTTGTGGGGCCAGGGCTTCAGCGAGCCGGGCGCCGGCTCCGACCTCGCGTCGGTCCGTACTCGGGCGGAACGCGACGACGGGGGAGAGTGGGTGGTCAGCGGACAGAAGGTGTGGACGTCGTTCGGCGTCCACGCCGACTGGCTGTACGTCCTTGCCCGCACCGACCCGGATTCCGTCCGCCACAAGGGACTGACCCTGCTGCTCCTGCCCACCGACCAGCCGGGCGTGGAGATCTGCCCGATCCGCAACCTCGCCGGCCAGGACGAGTTCGCCGAGGTGTTCCTCTCGGATGCGCGTACCGGCGCTGACATGGTCGTGGGCGAGGCCGGCCAGGGCTGGCGCACGGCGATGGCCACCCTCGGCATCGAACGCGGCACCACGCTCCTGCCCCAGCAGCTCACCTTCGAACGGGAGGCCGAGGCGCTGATCGACCTCGCCCGGGCCCGGGGCGCACTCGACGATCCGATGTTGCGCCGCCGGATCGTGGACGCCTGGATCTCCGTACGCATCATGCGCACCACCAACCTGCGGACCCTCGCCGAACTGACCGCGGGCCGCACTCCGGGCGCGCAGGCGGTCACGGCGAAGCTGTACGCGTCGACGCGGCATCAGCAACTGGGCCACCTGGCCATGGAGTTGGCAGGCCCGGCCGCACAGATCGTCGGCGAGGACTACGGCCTGGACACCCGGCAACGCTCGTTCCTGCTCTCCCTCGCGGAGACGATCTACGGCGGATCGAGCGAGATCCAGCGCAACATCATCGGCGAGCAATTGCTGGGCCTACCGAAGGAGCCCCGCCCATGACCTCCACAGCCTCCATCGAGGAGCGGCTGGACCGCGTCGAGTCGCAGCTGGCGATCCAGCAACTGCCCATCCGCTACGCGCTCGCCGTCGACTCCCGGGACCTCGACGCCTGGGTCGGCTGCTTCCGGCCCGACGTCGACATGGGACGCCACGGTCGCGGCCGGCAGGTCCTGCGCCGGCACATCGAACCCCTGGTGCGTGGCTTCCACCGGTCCGTCCACCAGATCTGCGGCCACCGCGTCGAGTTCACCGGCCGGGACACGGCGACCGGTGCGGTCTACTGCCGGGCCGAGCACGAGGTGGGAGACCGGTGGATCGTGATGGCGATCTGCTACCGGGACGACTACGCGCGCGTGGACGGCGAGTGGTATTTCTCCCGGCGCCGCGAACAGCACTGGTACGCGGCGGACGTGACGGAACGCCCCCAGGCGGTGGGCTTCAACGGCTGGGAGGGAGCCGGAGAACCAGCGTTGCCCGGGGCGTTCCCCTCCTGGGCGCCTTTCTGGAAGGAGACGACGTAATGGCGCGGTTGTCTGGCAAGACGGCACTGATCACCGGTGGAGGGCAGGGCGTGGGACGCGGTATCGCGCTGGCGCTGGCCGCCGAGGGAGCGTCCGTGGTGATCACCGGCCGCACGGAGGGCAAGCTGAAGGACACGGCCGACGAGATCGCCGGGCGCGGCGGTCGGGTGCATACCGTTGTCGGGGACGTGGGGGAGCGGGCGGACGTCGACCGGATGGTGGCGGAGACGGTGCGGGAGTTCGGCGGGCTGGACGTACTGGTCAACAACGCGCAGTCGTCGGTCCAGCGGAGGCTGGAGCAGACGTCGTACGACGACGTCGAACTCACCTACCGCAGCGGTCCGTTGGCCACGTTCCACGCGATGCAGGCGGCCCTGCCGTATCTCCGGGCGAGCCGTGGGAGTGTCGTGAACCTCGGGTCGTCGGCGGCGGTGCAGGGTGAGGTGACGTTCGCGGCGTACGCCATGGCCAAGGAGGCCGTCCGGGGGCTGACGCGGGTGGCTGCGCGGGAGTGGGGGGCGTACGGGATCCGCGTGAACGTCGTCTGCCCGGCGGCGCTGAGTCCGGCGGCGGAGGCGTATTTCGGGGATCACCCGGAGAAGGAGAGGGGTGTGATCGCCGGGATTCCCTTGGGTCGGATGGGGGATCCGGAGAGGGATATCGGGCGGGCGGTGGTGGCGTTGGTGAGTGATGACATGGGGTATCTGACGGGGGCGACGCTGATGTTGGAGGGCGGGCGAACGCTGCTCGGCTGAGGCGGTGTGTTCTCGCCCCCGCCGCCCCTACCCGTCCCATCCTCGGGGGCTCCGCCCCCCGAACCCCCGTATCGCGCTGAACGCGCTCGTCCTCAAACGCCGGACGGGCTAAAAACCCAAGCGCCAGCCGGCACCATCCAGCCCGTCCGGCGTTTGAGGACAAGGCCCGTTCAGGGCCGTAGCGGGGTCTGGGGGCGCAGCCCCCAGGGATGGGAATGGGTAGGGGCGGCGGGGGCGAAAAAAACCGCCTACACGACCCCCCGACCCCGCAGCCCCAGAAGCTGACCCTCCGTCACCCCGGCCAGCTCGCCCAGGACTTCGGCCGTATGTTCACCCAACGCAGGCGGCGCCACGTACCCCTCCACGGGAGTCCCCGTCAACCGGATCGGATTCGCGAGCATCGGCAGGCGTTGCCCCGACACCGGATCCTCGACCTCGACCAGCATCCCCCGATGCCGTATCTGCGGATCGGCGAAGACATCCGGCAGTTCGTTGAACGGGCCTGCGGGGACGTCGTGCTCGTCGAGAACGGCGAGCCACTCGTCCCGCGTTCGCGTCCGCAGGACCGCCGCCAGCACCGGCAGAATCTCCTCGCGATGGGCAATCCGCGCGGACGTCGTCGCGAACCGCGGATCCTGGAGCAGGTCGGTGCGCCCGGCCGCCGCGCAGAACCCGGCGAACTGCTTGTCGTTGCCCGCGACGAGGAACAGTGGCTTGTCCGCGCACTGGAATGCCTGGGACGGAATCCCCCCGTACCCACCGTTGCCGCGCCGCTTCGGAACCTCCCCGGAGACCAGGTAGTTCATCGCGAAGTGCGACAACGAGGCCAGGCCGCAGTCCAGCAGGGACAGGTCGATGTACTGGCCCTCGCCGGTGACGTCCCGGTGCCGCAGGGCGGCGAGCACGGCCGTGGAGGCGTACAGCCCGGTGAGGATGTCGACCATGCTGATGCCGACCTTCATCGGCTCCTCGGGATGCCCGGAGACGCTCATCATCCCGGACATGGCCTGGAAGATCCCGTCGTACCCGGGACGGGACGCGTACGGCCCGGTCTGGCCGAAGCCGGTCACCGACAGGTACACCAGCCGAGGGTTCACCTCCCGCAGGCTCTCCTGGTCCAGCCCGTACTTCGCCAGCGTCCCCGCCCGGAAGTTCTCGACCACCACGTCCGACCGCGCGGCGAGCGCACGGATCAGCTCCTGCCCCTCGGCGGTTGCGTGATTGACGGTCACCGACCGCTTGTTGCGGTTGCAGGCGAGGTAGAAGGCGGCGGTGTCCGTCCGGTCGCCCTCGCCCTCGGGCCCGGGCGCGAAGGGCGGGCCGTAAGTCCGTGAGTCGTCCCCCGTTCCGGGCCGTTCGACCTTGATCACCTCGGCGCCCAGGTCGGCCAGCATCTGGGTGGCCAGCGGTGCGGCGAGGATGCGGGACAGATCGAGGACACGGATCCCGGCCAGTGCGGTCGACGGCATCGAGGCGCCTCCCTGTGCGACTAACAGCAGAATGAGTTAGATAAATAATACATACGGCCCTCCTGGTTGACCCGTACGATTGCCTCAACTAGCTGATTCATGTAACTATATCGATCGGCCGACAGGCCGAGACCGGAGGGCGTGCTGATGACCGTCGCGGCGAGAACCCTCACCGACCAGGAGCAGCGCGAACGCCGGACCTGGTTCCGGGCCCGCTGGGAGCGCGGGGTCGCCTTCAACCGCCTCTGCCGCATCCGCGTGACACGCTGGGACCCGGACGCCGTCGAGGTGCTGCTTCCCTACGCCGAGTCCCTCTCCGCCCACGAGGGCGTCTTCCACGGCGGAGTCATCTCGGCACTCATCGACACCGCGGGCGCCGGAGCCGTCATCGCCGGGCACGACTTCACGAAGGGGAGTCTGCTCAGCACCGTGTCGATGTCGGTGCAGTACCTCGCACCCGCCCGGGGCCGGGAGGCCGTCGCCTACGCGCGCTGCGTGCGGCGCGGAGGCAGGCTGCACTTCGCCGATGTCGACGTGATGACCGACGGCCGCATCTGCGCGCGCGGACAGGTGGTGGTGACCATCTCCGGGGAACGGCCGGGCGTCGGCGACCCCATCCAACCACTGGACCTCGAACCACTGGACGAGGAGTGACGTGATGCCTGAGGAACCCGTGGTTCCGCCACAGGACCTGGACCTGGTGCTGTACGAGGTCGACGAGGACGGCGTCGCCACCGTCACCCTCAACCGGCCCGAGCGCAAGAACGCCTGGAGCCTCCCCATGGAGCGCCGCTTCTTCGCGCTCCTCGACGAGGCCGCCCACGACCCGGCCGTCCGTGCCGTGATCGTCACGGGTGCGGGCAGGGCCTTCTGCCCCGGCATGGACGTCCAGCGTCTGGAACAGAACGCCCAGCCGGGCCAGTCCCTCAACCTCCAGGCCCGCGTCCCCATGTACAGCAGGCGTGACATGCCGAAGCCGCTCATCGCCGCCGTCAACGGCGCCTGCGCCGGCATCGGCCTGGTCCAGGCGCTCATCTGCGACATCCGCTTCGCCGCCCGAGGCGCCCGCTTCACCACCGCCTTCACCCGCCGCGGCCTGGCCGGAGAGTACAACCTGCCGTACGTCCTGCCGCGCGTCGTCGGCCTGGAGAACGCCCTCGACCTGCTGCTGTCCGGCCGGGTCTTCGACGCCGACGAGGCCAAGGCCCTCGGCCTGGTCAGCCGTGTCGTGGAACCCGAGGACCTGCTCGACGCCGCCCGTGCCTACGCCCGGGACATCGCCCGCAACTGCTCCCCGCGCGCCATGGCCGTCGTACGCCACCAGGTCTACGGCGATCTCGACCGCACCTTCACCGACGCCCTCGCCCGTTCCTACTCCGCGATGGAGTTCTTCGCGGGCTCGCCGGACTTCCGTGAGGGCGTGGCGAGCTTCGTCGAAAAGCGGGAGCCGAAGTTCGAGGGACTCCCGCCGGACTTCGACCCGGACGAGGCCACCCGCGACGCGTTCCTGCCGTACTGACCGAACCGACCGGACTGACCGATGAGTAGGAGTACGCGACCATGACAGGGCAGCCGTTCCCGGTCGAGGCCGGGCACATCTTGATGTTCGCCCGCGCCATCGGCGACGAGAACCCCGCGTACCAGGGCGACGCCCCGCTCGCCCCGCCCACCTTCACCATGGCGAGCGCCCACCACGACCCCGACTACCACCTGCGGCCCAAGCCCGGTGAGGAGTGGTTCGGGTCCGGTGCGGGGCCCGGGGTGATGGCCGAGGGCGGCGGCGGGCTGCATGCCGAGCAGCACTTCGAGTACCACCGCCCGGTCCGCGCCGGCGAGACCCTGTACGCCCACTTCACCCTCGGACGCAGCTGGGAGAGGCAGGGCCGCAGCGGCCGGCTGCTCTTCAGCGAGCGCATCACCGAGTACCGGGACGCGGACGGCGAGCCGGTCGTCAGCGCCAAGACGGTCGCCGTCGTGCCCGAGGGCCCCGCCACCCGTAAGGAGGACGCCCGATGAGCCTGAGCCCGGACGACATCAAGGTCGGCGAGACGCGCGAGAGCGTCCTCGTCGACGACCTCAAGCGCACCCGGATCGTGCAGTACGCGGGCGCGTCCGGAGACTTCAACCCGCTGCACACCGACGAGAGGTTCGCCGTCGACGCCGCCGGATACCCCGGGGTCTTCGCCCACGGCATGCTGACGATGGGCATGACCGGCCGGGTTCTCACCGACTGGGTCGGCGTGGAGTCGCTGCTCCGCTTCGGTGTGCGTTTCAAGGCCCAGGTCTGGCCCGGCGACACCCTCACCGCCACGGCCACCGTCGAGTCGATCGAGGAGACGGCGTCCGGCCCGGTCGCGCACTTCTCCCTGCGCACCCTCAACCAGGACGGCGCCGAGGTGGTCACCGGCACCGCGGCGGCCCGCCTGGAGCAGTGAAGCCGATGGGCGGCGCGCAGGAGCCCGAACTGGCGGCCACCTGGACCGCCATGGTGAGCCGCGCCTACGACCACGCCCGCCCCGCCGTCCGCTTCGGCGACCTGACCTGGACCGGACGCGAACTCCTCGACCGGGCCGCCGGCGCGGCCGACTGGCTGGACACGCTCGGCCTCGAACCCGGCGCACCGGTACCGGCGTTGGCCGCCACCTCCGCCGACGCGCTCGCCCTGGTGATCGGCGGCGCCGGTTCCGGGCATCCGCTCGCACCGCTCGGCGTCCGCATGACCCCGTACGAACTCGCGGCGGTCGTCAAGGGCACCGACTCCCAAATCCTCCTGGCGCAGCCCGAGTTCGCCACCCTCGGCGGACAGGTAGCCGAGCTGTCCGGCCGACGGGTCGCCGTCGTCCCCGAACTGCGCACCAGTGCACGGGAGTTGACGGCCGTACCCGACGAACTCGCAGCCGTCCTGCACACCTCCGGGACCACCGGCCTGCCCAAACCGGTCCCCATGACCCAACGACGCTTGGCGGCCCGCGCCCGCGTCAACGGACAGCTCTGCGGACTCGACCCCGACAGCTTCTACGGCGGCAGCGCCCCCTTCCACCACATCGCCGGCCTCGGCAACATCGCCGTCGCCCTCGCCGCCGGAGCCCTGATCACCGGCCTGCCCCGGTTCACCGTCGAGGGCTGGACCCTGCTGCGGGACCTCGGCACCACGCACACCAGCATGGTCCCGGCGATGCTGGAGACCCTGCTGGCGGCGGGCGAGGCACGCCACGAGACGCTGCGCACCCTCCAGTACGGCGGCGCACCCGTCCGCCCCGGCACCCTGCGCCGGACGTACGAGGCGATGCCCGGCGTCCGCATGCTCAACATGTTCGGGCAGACGGAGGGTTCGCCGATCAGCGTGCTGACGCCGGAGGACCACCGGGAGGCGGTCGCCGGACGCACCGAGCTGCTGCGGTCGGTGGGGCGAGCCGCCCCCGGAGTCGAGGTGAGGGTCCATGGCGCCGGTCCGGACGGTATCGGCGAGATCCACGGCCGCGCCGACCATTTCTTCCGGATCGACGCCGAAGGCTGGCTGCACAGCGGTGACCTGGGGCGCGTGGCCGAGGACGGCTACCTCTACCTCTACGGCCGGGGCACCGACATGATCATCCGTGGCGGTGAGAACGTCCACCCCCTGGAGGTCGAGACGCTCCTCGCGGCCCACCCCGGCGTGGCGGACGTGGCGGTCACCGGCGTGCCCGACGAGCGGCTCGGCCAGACCGTCGTCGCCTTCGTCGTGCCGGCCGACCCCGGCGATCCGCCCAGGCCGGAGGCCCTCCGGCACTACACCCGCGCCCGGCTGTCCGGGTTCAAGGTCCCCGTCCGCTGGTGGTTCGTGGACGACCTGCCGCGCAACGCCAACGGCAAGGTCGTACGCCGTCGGCTGCGCGAGCCGTACGAAGGAGGAGCAAGTGCCTGATGATGTCGACGAGTTGGACCCGCAGCGGCTCGACACGCTGCTGAGCCGGATCCGCAGGGAGGTCGAACACGGCCCCCTGCCGTCCGCGCAGGTCGCCGTCGCCCGGGGCGGCCGGCTGCTGGCCTTCGAGACCTACGGTGACGCGGGCCCCGCCACCCGGTACGTGCTGCAGTCCGTCGGACGGTCGATCGTCGCGGGCGTGGTGTGGAAGCTGATCGGCGAGGGGCTGCTGTCCGTGGGCGAGCAAGTCGCCGCGATCATCCCGGAGTTCGCGCCGAACGGGAAGGAGACGGTGACCGTCGAGCAGGTGCTCACGCACACCGCCGGCTTCCCCTTCGCGCCCCTAGGCCTCCCCAAGATGCTGGACCGCGAACAGCGACTGGCCGCCTTCGGCCGCTGGCGGCTGGACTACCCGCCGGGCACCCGCTTCCAGTACCACCTCACCTCGGCCGCCTGGCTGATCGCCGAGATCGTCGAGCGACGCACGGGCCTGGCCTTCGCCGACTACCTGCACGAGAAGGTCGTACGGCCGCTTGGCCTGTCGTCGATCGAACTCGGAGTGCCGGTCGACCGTCAGCCCGGCACGGTCGCCCCGATGCTCGCCACCGACCGCACGAGCGACGACCAGGAGGCCGACCCTTGGGGCCCCTGGTACCTGTCCGACCCGCGCGTGCTCGCGGCCGGTGAGCCCAGCCACGCCCTGGTCGCCACCGCCGCCGATGTCGCGCTCTACTTCCAGGCGCTGGAGCACTCGGGCCTGTGGAAGCCGGCCGCGGTCGCGGAGGGCACCCGGATCCGGTTCACGGAGCAGCCGTACGGCGAACAGATCTACGGCGGTGGCGGCAACCGCCGTACCAGCATGGGGCTGTTCGTCACCGTGGCCGGACCCGACGCGGGCAGCAACCTGCCGTCCACCGGCTCGCCCGCGCTCTTCGGCAGCGCCGGAGCCGCCTACCAACTCGGCTTCATGGACCCGGAGTCGGGCCTGTCCTTCGCCTGCCTCAGCAACGGCTACCCGCTCGCCGGCTACGACCACACCCCGCGCGGGACCGCCCTTCTTGCCGACATCGCGAATTTGGCGGCGAGCCTGACGGACTGAGCTTCTCCCCGGGTGTTCCTGAACCTCCCGCGGGTTCAGTGCTCGGTCTGGAGTGCTTCGCGGGCGGCCTGTTGAAAGGATGCCAGGGGGATCTGCTTGGCACCGGCAGTCGCAGCGAATCGAGCGCGATAGTCGTCCACGTGCGGCTCGCCGTCTCTGATCGCCGCGCGTATCCATTTCACGCCGATCATTTCCCACTCTCGCATGGCCCGGTGCAAGTCTGCCGCAGTCGCGGCCACCGCCGCCGGGCCCACCACGGCCACCGCGGACGAAGCCGTACTGAACCGGGCCCAGGCATCGTGCGTCTCCGACAGGGCCGCCTGCCATTCGGCCGGCGGGGCGGCCTGCGCGGACAGTTGGTCGGCGGCCTTCCACAATGCCGCGTTCAGTTGGCGCGTAGCCGCCAAGAATGCGGTGTACGCATCGCGCCTCATCTCATCGCGCCAACGCTCACGCTCGGCACGCCGTTGCTCACGATGGTGCCGGGACTGTCCCATCACCGAGAGCCAGCCGCCGCCAAGTCCTCCCAGCGCCCCGACTGCCGCACCGATGACGGCTGCCACGCTCCCATCCACAGCCACGATTAGATCGCAGGGCTGCCTGGCGTGCCAGAGCGCCCAGGTGGGAAATGGCTGAGCCCGGTACAGATACCGGTACCGGGCTGTTCGACCGGACTGCGATGCTCAGCGGCTGATCAGCTGCTGAGCGTTGTTGTACATGATGTCGTCCTGGACGGACTCGTCCAGCTCCGAGATCAGCTTGCGGAAGTCGGCCGGGTTGGCCAGCCCCTCGGCGTGCGGGAAGTCGGAGCCCATGACGATGGACTCGTGGTAGCCGAGGCGCTTGACCAGGGCCACGGTGTCGTCCTCGGGGTAGGGCACCACGCGGATGTGCTTGCGGAAGACCTGGCTGGGCCGCTCGTCCAACTGCCCGCCGATCCAGGGGCCGTTGCGGCCCATGCCCCGGCTCTTGTCCATGTGGCGCACGAAGTGCGGCACCCACTCGGCGCCGAACTCGGACACCAGGACGTTGATGTCGGGGAACCGGCCGAAGAGGTTGTCGAAGATCAGTGCGGACAGCGTCTCCTCGACGGGACGCTGACCGTAGGTGTTCTGCCACTGCCAGGCCGACATCCGGAAGTGGATCGGGTGGGGGTCGAAGCCCCACGAGGGCGCCACCTGCGAGTTGTAGTAGAACTCGCTGATGTGGTAACAGACGCTCGCCTTGGCCTCGTTGACCAGTTTCCAGAACGGGTCGAAGTACGGGTCGCCCGGCGAGCGGCCGTACACCGGCCCCGTGGGCAGCAGGATGAAGCGGGCGCCCTGCTCCAGGACGTACTCCAACTCCTTGACCGCGCTGGGCAGATCGCGCAGCGAGAGCAGC
The DNA here is from genome assembly GCF_053599695.1 of Streptomyces sp. NPDC000878. Lineage (NCBI taxonomy): Bacteria > Bacillati > Actinomycetota > Actinomycetes > Kitasatosporales > Streptomycetaceae > Streptomyces > Streptomyces sp. NPDC000878. The sequence goes on from NZ_JBSFMT010000003.1 coordinate 141,690, forward strand.
GCGGGGGCGTAGATGCGGTTCTGGTGGTTGAAGCCCCACACCTCGTTCATGTAGCGGTTGAACGAGTGGTAGTTGGCGTAGAGCGGCTCGACGCCCTTCACGTACTCCTCGGCGACCAGTGCCCAGCCGCCCGGGTACATGATCGTCTGGTCCAGGCCCTGCTCGTCCATGACCCGCAGCCGGGCCTCGCGGTTCTGGTACGACTCGTGCATCGGCTCGAACTGGTAGGTCTCCTCCGGATTGCCCGAGGCCATCGCCTTGAGCATCTCCTTCAGTGAGCCGGGACGGTAGACCTGACCGAACTCCGGCTCAAGGCATACGACGATCCGGTCACCGGCGAGGATCACCTCCCGCCCGTCCGGCAGCGTCACCGGTGCGACCGCCGCACCGAGGAACTCCTTCGGAAGGTAGCGGGTGAAGGAGTCCCGCTCCTCGTACATGTGCTGGTCGCAGTCGAAGATGCGCTTGCGCTGTTCGGCCATGGCCGTCGCCTCCGGACCCCAGGATCTATTCAGTACGCCTCCTATAATTATCTAACTGTTTCCAGGAGGCAAGGGGTGGGTCCGGAATGATGACGGGGGTGGGGTCAGTCGATGAGTTCGAGGACCGTCTTGGGTCCGGCCGCGTTGACCACGTCGTCGGCGCTGGAGATGTGCCGCTGCCAGAGCTTCTCGGCCTCGTCCGCCTTGCCGGACTCGATCAGACCGACCAGCCGCACATGTGCGCGGTGCCCCTTGAGGGCCTGGGCCTTCTGGGCCTCGGCGTCGGTGGCAGCGGCGGTGTACGAGGCGTTGGCCCGGTCGATGATGTTGCGGAGCATGCCGCACAGCAGGATCAGGGTCTGGTTGCCGGTGAGTTCGATGAGCAGGGCGTGGAAGGCGTCCTGCGCCTCGACCAGGGAGAGCGGGTCGTCGAGGGCGGCCTTCTCGTTCGCCACCGCGTCACGCAGGCGCTTGATGTCCTCCGCCGTGTGCTTGACGGCCAGCTGGCGGGCGCAGGGCGGCTCGATGAGGGCCGCCGCGCGGTAGATGTCACCCAGGGTGGCGCCGCGGTACTCCAGGATCAGACCGGCGTAGCGGGCGGCGACGTCCGAGTCCGGCGCGCTCACCCGGGCGCCGCCGTGGGCGCCGCGCCGCACGGTGATCAGGGACTCCGACTCCAGCACACGGAACGCCTCGCGCAGGGTCGGCCGCGAGATGCCGAACTGCTCCATCAGGCCCGACTCCGGCGGCAGCGCGTCGCCGGGGTTCAGCTCGCCCCGGACGATCTGGCGGCGCAGATGCGCGGCGACCAGCTCGGCGGTCTTCGGGACCCGCACCTGGCGTCCGACGCGGGTGCGGGTCGTGGCGGGCACGGCCGCCGTTTCTGCTGCGCGGGCTGCCTCGGCCACAGTGGGCGCTCCTTGTTTCGGATATAGCAAAATGAATCGTCTTAGTGCATCGAGGGTACCAGGTCAAGGGTTGGGTGATCTTCCCTTCGCGGCAGCTGATCTGGCGCCCGGCCCGTCCTTGGTATATAGATGATTCATCTAGCTATAAAGCTTGGCTGCAAAGCCAACGGGCCCGTGGGAGTGACCTCGATGACCGAGCAGCCGACCCCGGTGATCCTCACCGAGCACACCGCCGACGGGGTCATGCTCCTCACCCTGAACCGGCCCGAGCGGCACAACGCCTGGACGCTGGAGATGGAGCTGCTCTACAACGAGCTGTTCGACCGGGCGGAGCAGGATCCAGGGGTACGGGCCGTGGTGCTCACCGGCGCCGGGCGCAGTTTCTGTCCGGGGATGGACATGAGCGTGCTCGACGGGGCGTCGTCCGGCGCCCGCCCGTGGCCGACGGACCAGTTGCCCCCGCGTACCCGTCCCATGTCCTTCCCCAAGCCCGTCGTGGCGGCGATCAACGGTGCCTGCGCGGGCATCGGGTTCAACCAGGCGCTGATGTGCGACGTCCGCTTCGCCGTCCCGCAGGCCAAGTTCGCCGCCGCCTTCAGCGCGCGCGGCCTGGTGGCCGAGGACGGTGTGTCCTGGATCCTGCCCCGGCTGGTCGGCTACGGCAACGCCGTCGATCTGCTGCTGTCCTCGCGCCGGATCACCGGGACGGAGGCTCTGGCGTTGGGCCTGGTCAACCGCCTGGCCGAGCCGGAGGACCTGCTCCCGGCGGCACTCGCGTACGCGACCGAACTGGCCCGCTCGGCCAGCCCGTACGCCATGTCCCTCATCAAGCGGCAGCTCGCCGACGACCAGGCCAGGTCCTTCACCGAGAGCCGCGACCATGCCGCCGCCCTCCTGGCCACGGCGAAGCGTGCCCCGGACTACCGCGAGGGTGTGCGCAGCTTCATCGAGCGCCGGCAGCCCGAGTTCGCGGGGCTGGGGGAGCCCGTGCCGGAGCCGGGCGAGGACGGGGCAGAGCCGGTGGGGACCTCGGAGCCGGCGGAGATCTCGTCATGACCCGCGCCGAAGTCCCGCTGCACCGCCGTACCGTCGCCGTCACCGCCTACGCGGAGGAGGGCGGTGACGAGATCTCGGTCGAGGCGGAGCTGCGTGACGAGCGGCCGTGGGCCGAGCCGTCGGCCGCCGTCGTGCACCGGATGGTGCTGGCCGTGCGCGTCCGTCTCGCGGACATGGTGATCGTGGCCGCCGAAGCCGACATGCGGAGCTTTCCGCACGCCGAGTGCCCGCGCATCACGCCTGTCTTCGACGGTCTCGTCGGGCTCGGCGTCGCCGCCGGGTACAACCGGGCGATCCAGGAGCGGTTCCGGGGTGTCTCCGGATGCACCCACCTGTACGAACTGACTCGCGTGCTCGGCCCCGCGGTCGTCCAGGCGTCCCTGTCCGCCTACGTACGGCGCCGTGACGGCGGTGACCCCTCGGTCGGTCCGAGCCCCACCGCCGGTGTGCTCGACAGCTGTCACATCTGGGCGCCGGACGGGGTGGGTCTGCGCAAGCTCGACGCGGGCTGGCGCCCGGGGAGCGGGCCGCGTCCGGTCCCGCCGGTCGAGACCTTCGAGCGTCAGCGGCCCAGGTAGGCCAGCTCGGGGAAGTGCCCCTGGTAGGCGTCCAGCAGGCGTTTGGCGACGGCGTACGAGTCGATCAGGGGATGGATCGTCAGAGCCTTGACAGCATGTGCGCGATCACTGGTGGTGGCCGCCCGGATCACCGCGCGTTCGACGGCCTTGACCGAGCACACCAGACCCGTGCCGTGTTCGGGCAGCGCGGCTCCGGCGATGGGGTGGGCGCCGTTGCCGTCGACGTGGCAGGGGACCTCGATGACGGCGTCGTCGTCGAGGACGGGGATCCGGCCGCGGTTGCGGACGTTGAGGATGAGGGATGCCCGCTCGTCCCGGGCGATGGCCCGCATGAGGGCGAGAGCCACCTGCTCGTAGCCGCCGGACTCCAGGTCGCAGGAGTCGCGGTCGCCCATGCCGACGGCGTCGCGGTTCTCCGCCATGTAGGTGACCTCGCGCTCCAGTCGGGTGGCGTCCCAGGCGTTCCAGGCAGTGCGGGGCGCCGGTGCGGAGCTGTCGGCGGCTTCCAGGGAGTCGTAGAAGCGCTGCTGCTGGGAGTGCAGGAAGGCGCCCCGGGTCTGCTCGGCGGCCCCCGCCGAGCGCACCGACTCACGGCTGAAGTAGTAGTAGTGCAGGTACTCGTTGGGCAGCGCGCCGAGGGTGCGCAGCAGGTCGGCGCCGAAGAGCTTGCCCTCCTCGAAGGAGGTCAGCGCGGCCTCGTCCTCGAACAGCGACGGCAGCAGGTCCCGGCCGTCGGCGTACAGGCCGCGCAGCCAGCCCAGGTGGTTCAGGCCCACGTAGTCGAGGCTGACGCGCGCCGGATCGACGCCGAGCGCCCCGGCCACGCGGCGGCCCAGGCCCACCGGGGAGTCACAGATCCCGATCACCCGGTCGCCCAGGTGCGCGGTCATCGCCTCGGTGACCAGACCGGCGGGATTGGTGAAGTTGATGACCCAGGCGTCGGGCGCCAGGGCGGCGATGCGGCGGGCGATCGCGACCGCCACCGGGACCGTGCGCAGCCCGAAGGAGATACCGCCCGCGCCGACGGTCTCCTGGCCCAGAACACCCTCGGCCAGCGCGATGCGTTCGTCCGCCGCCCGGCCCGCGAGCCCGCCGACGCGGATCGCGGAGAACACGAAGTCCGCTCCGGTGATCGCCTCGTCCAGGTCGGTGGTGGCGGTGACCGTCGGAGGGTCGGGGTGTCCGGCCGCCTGGTCGGCGAGGACCCTGCGGATCGTCGCGAGCCGGGAGGCGTCCAGGTCGTACAGGGTCACGTCGGTGACGCGCCCTTCGCCTCGGTCGCCCAGCAGTGCCCGGTAGACCAGCGGGACGCGGAAGCCCCCGCCGCCCAGGATCGTGAGTCTCATACTTCGACCACCTCAACTCCCGCCTCGCGCAGCCGATTACAGGTTTTCTCGTCGCCCGGCGCGTTGGTCACCACGACGTCGAGTTCCTCCGGACCGCACACCCGGGCCATTCCGGTGCCGGGGAACTTTCCGGTGTCCGCGACCAGGACGACCTGGGCGCTGGCGGCGATCATCGCCCGTTTGACGGGCACTTCGACGGCGGTGGTGTCCAGCACCTGGCCGTCGGGGCGGACTCCGCTGGTGCCGAGGAACAGCCGGTCGGCATGGACCTGGCGCAGGTTGTCCTCGGTGAGGAAACCGACCAGCGAACGGTAGTCGCGCCGCACCACACCGCCCAGCAGGATCAGCTGGACGTCCTTGTCGTCCTGGAGTTCCTCGTAGACGGCCAGATTGCTGGTGATCACGGTCAGGGACCGGCCGTGCAGTTGGCGGGCCACCCGGTGGGCGGTGGTGCCAATGTCGAGCAGCACGGTCTCGCCGTCCCTGACGAGGTTTGCGCACCAGGCGGCCAGGGCGTCCTTCGCCTCGACCCGGATGCCGGCCACGTCGGCGAACGGATCGTCCTCGCCCACGACGGGGGCAGCACCGCCGTAGACCCTCTTGAGCAGGCCCTCGTCCTCCAGTTGTGCGAGGTCGCGCCGGATCGTGGCCTCACTCGCCCCGACCTTCTCGGCCAGGGCGACCACCGACGTGGGCCCGTCCGTGCGCAGGGCGCGCAGGATCAGCTGATGTCTTCGGTCAGGGAGCATGCGGCAGACCATACTCGCGAACGCTCCAAACTCAAGCAAAGTCGCGCATGAATGTCTCGATATCTGCTTGACCCTTGTCAAACCCGCGCACCGGGTGCACTCTCTTGCGTAATTCGGAGCCAGGTCCGGACCCCACTCCGGTCGGCCGAAGCGGATGAACGGCATATTCCGCCGTCACGGACGCGTCGGCACCGTCTGAGAGGACCAGGACACACACCCCGGGTGGCTGAAGGGTTGCCCACCCACGCCGATGCTCTTCAGCCACCCGGCCCTCCCGCCGCGTCCCCACCACGGCACACGACGCACATGACGCAGCACATGACGCACCCGACCCACACGTCCTGTCGGACATGCCGGACATCCGGACTCGCCGAAATCTAGGAGAAGACCGTGGACCTTTCCCGCAGACGATTCCTCCAAGCCGCCGTACTGACGGCCGCCGCGGCCGGCGCCACCGCCGCGTGCGGCGGCGGATCGGGGTCGAGCGGCAGCAAGGACAGCAAGGACCTGGCCCTCTGGTACTGGTCGGGGGGCCTGAGCGACAAGGTCGTCGCGGACGCCAAGACGCACTTCTCCGACATCACGCTGAAGACCTCCGTGGTCGGCGGCGACTTCAAGACCAAGCTGCTCACCGGTCTGCGCTCGGCGCAGGCCGCCCCGGACATCACCGGCGTCAAGGGCGAGGACATCGCCTCCTTCCTCCCGAACGCCGACCGGTTCATCGACCTGAAGACCGTCGGTGCGGACAAGCTGGTCCCGGACTACCTGGCGTGGAAGCTCAAGCAGGCCACCACGCAGGACGGCAAGCTCATCGGCTTCCCGATCGACATCGGCCCCTGCGCCACGTTCTACCGCGAGGACCTCTTCGCGCAGGCCGGACTGCCCACCGACCCCGCCAAGGTCTCCGCCCAACTGTCCACCTGGGACGACTACTTCGCGGCCGGCGTCGAGTTGCACAAGGCCGTCCCCAAGACCTTCCTGGTCAACAACATCGGCGCGGTGTTCGGCATGATCATCGGCCAGGGCACCCAGCGGTTCATCGACGAGGACAACAAGTTCATCGGCGACCAGGACCACATCCGCACCGCCTGGACCACCGCCGTGAAGCCCTACACGCTCGGCATCGACGCCAAGATCAACGACAACACCTGGAACGCCGCGATCAGCAACGGCGCCCTGGGCACCGAGATCGGCGCCGCCTGGCACGCGCTGGACATCAGCAACGCCGCCCCGGGCACCAAGGGGAAGTGGCGGGTGGCGAGCCTGCCGGGCGGGCCGTCCAACCTCGGCGGGTCCTTCCTGGCGATCCCCGCGACCAGCGGCAACCCCGAGGAAGCCTTCAAGATCATCAGCTGGATCCTCAGCCCGGAGAACCAGGCCCGCGGCTTCACCGACGCGGCCCTGTTCCCGACCGCCCCGGCCGCCTACAAGCTGCCGGCGCTGACCGGCGGCGACGCCTTCTTCGGCGGCCAGAAGACCATCGAGATCTTCGGCCCGGCGGCCGAGAAGATCCCCTCCGCCTACGAGGCACCGGCCGACGCGGCGGTCTCCGCGCCCTTCTACAGCGAGCTGACCAGCATCGAGGCCAAGGGCAAGGACCCCGACGAGGCCTGGAAGGACGCGGTCAGCCAGGCCAAGCAGATCGCCGAGCGTCAGGGAGTGAAGTGACATGTCGTCAACCCCGGTAGCCGGCCCGGCACCCACCGGACCGACCTCCGGATCCGACAGCGGCCCCGCCGGGCAGCCGTCCCCGGACCGTTCACGCGGTCCGGGGCGGCGCGCCCCACGGATCCGGCCGGTGTCGGCCGGGTCCCGGCCCGGGCCCCGGCGGCGGGTCGCCAGGCACTGGCCGCAGTACGTGGCCATCTCGCCGTACTACCTGATCTTCTCCGTCTTCATGCTCTTCCCGGTGCTCTACACCGTGTACCTGGCGTTCCAGAAGTGGGACGGCATCGGGGACATGCAGTTCGTCGGGTTCCAGCAGTTCCGCTTCCTGTGGGACGACCCGATCTTCTGGATGTCCGTCCGCAACACCCTGGTCATCTGGGTGCTGTCGACCGTCCCGATGCTCTTCCTGGCGCTGGTGCTCGCGGTGCTGGTGAACTCCACCAAGCGCTTCACGGCCTTCTACCGGGTCGCCCTGTTCATCCCCAGCATCACCTCGCTGGTGGCCATCGCGATCTTCTTCGGCGCGGTCTTCAGCAACAACTTCGGCCTGATCAACGCCATCCTCAAGTCGCTGCACGTCTCGGCAGTGCCCTGGATGAGCAACGAGTGGACGATCAAACTGGTGATCGCGACGCTGATGACCTGGCAGTGGACCGGCTACAACGCGATCATCTATCTGGCCGGTCTCCAGGCGATCCCCTCGGAGCTGTACGAGGCGGCCCGGATGGACGGGGCCGGCCCGGTGCGGATCTTCTTCTCCATCACGATCCCGCTGCTGCGGCCCATCATCCTGTTCACCGTGGTGGTCTCCACCGTCACCGGTCTGCAGAGCTTCACCGAACCGCAGGTCCTCTTCGGCAGCGAGGCGGCCACCAATCCCAACTCCGGCGGACCGGGCCAGGCCGGTCTGACCACGTTGCTGTACTTCTACCACCAGGCCTTCGACAACAACGACTTCGGCTACGCCGCCGCCATCGTCTGGGCCTTCTTCCTGCTGATCCTGCTCATCGTCCTCATCAACTGGCGTCTGGTGCAGCGTAAGGAGCCACGGCCATGAACGGCCTGAACCGCAAACGCGTCCGGGGCCTGAGCGTCCACGTCATCCTGATGCTCGGCGTGGTCGTCTCGGTGTTCCCGTTCTACTGGATCGTCGTCATGGCGACGAACACCTCGCAGGACATCTACAGCTACCCGCCGAAGCTGTGGTTCGGCGGCAACCTGCTGACCAACATCCAGCACCTGTTCGACAGGATGGACTTCTTCGGAGCGCTGTCCAACACGATGATCGTCGCGGTCTGTACGACGGTCCTGGTGCTGTTCTTCGACTCGCTGGCCGCGTTCGCCTTCGCCAAGTACGACTTCCCCGGCAAGAAGTTCCTCTTCGGCGTGCTGCTGTCGATGTACATCCTGCCGACCCAGCTGGCGATCATCCCGCAGTACGAGATCATGGTGCAGCTGGGCTGGCTCGGTACCCTCAAGGCGCTGATCGTGCCAGCCGCCGCCAACGCGTTCGGCATCTTCTGGATGCGCCAGTACACCACCACCAGCGTCCCCGACGAACTGCTGGACGCCGCCCGGATGGAGGGCGCCGGGTTCTTCCGGCTGTACTGGCACGTGGTCCTGCCGTGTGTCCGCCCGGCCCTGGCGTTCCTCGGCATCTACACATTCATCGCCGCCTGGAACGACTACATCCTGCCGTTGGTGATGCTGGTCAACCCGGACAAGCTCACCCTTCAGGTGGCGCTGGCCCAGCTGTACGCCGGTCACTCCACCGACTACAGCATGGTGATGGCCGGGGTGCTGCTGTCGGTCATCCCGCTGGTGCTGGTGTTCACCTTCTTCGCCCGCGGGTTCATCGCCGACGCCACCAAGGGTGCCCTGCGCTGACGGCGGCCGGCGTGTTCGACAGCAGGTGATCAGGCTCTCGGTTCGCGCGGCAGGCCCAGCACCTTCTCCGCGAGGATGTTCCGCTGCACCTGGGAGGTGCCCGCGTAGATCGTGCCCGAGCGGGCGATGAGGTACGTCGTCGACCAGGACGCCGAGGAGTTCGCGGCGCCCGGGTCGTCGGCGCGGTAGGTGCGCAGGGGCTGGCGTCCGACCGGTACCTGGCCGTGCAGGCCCATGATGTCCATCGCCAGGTCGGTGACCTCGGTGTGGTACTCGCTCCAGTACAGCTTGGCGATCGACGACTCGGGGCCGGGCTCGGCGCCCTTGAGCCAGCCGGTGAGGATCCGGTAGCCGAGGTAGCGCATGATCTCGACCTTGGACCAGCACCAGGCGATGCGCTGCCGGACGACGGGGTCCTGGTCCTTGCCGTACAGCCGGGCCAGCTCGACGAGCCGTTCGACCTCCGCCTTGAAGAGGAGGGGGTTCGTCGCCGCCTCCTCGCCGCGCTCCACGCCCAGCAGGCTCTGGGCGACCGTCCAGCCGTTGTCGACGCCGCCGACGACGAGATCGGCGCGGGTGCGGGCGCCGTTGAAGAACACCTCGTTGAAATGCAGCTGCCCGCTCATCATGCGGAACGGCCGCACCTCCACGCCGGGCTGGTCCAGCGGGACGAGGAGGAAGGAGATCCCGCGGTGCCGGGACGCGTCCTGGTCGGTCCGGGCCAGGACGAAGATCCAGTCGCTGTGGTGGGCGCCGGACGTCCACACCTTCTGGCCGTCGATCACCCACTCCTCGCCGTCCCGCACGGCGCGGGTCCTCAGCGACGCCAGGTCCGAACCCGCGTCCGGCTCCGAGTAGCCCTGGCACCAGGTGTCCTCGCCGCTCAGGATGCGGGGGAGGAAGTGCGCCTTCTGCTCCTCCGTGCCCCACCGCAGCAGCGTGTTCGCCAGCATCTTCACGCCGAAGGTGTCCTGCGGCAGCCCGAACGGCACCCCGGCCAGGGCCAGTTCCTCCATCAGGACGACCTGGTGGAGCTTGGACAGAGCGCGTCCGCCGTACTCCTCGGGCCAGGTGAGGGAGAGATACCGGCGCTCGGCGAGCCGTCGGCGCCAGTCCCGGGCGAAGATCCAGGCCGCCTCCTCGTCCAGAGCGCCGATGCCCGTCCAGCCCGGCGGCAGCGTCTCGGAGAGGAACTCCCTGACCTCGGTGCGGAACGCCTCGGTCTCCGGGGGATAGCTGATGTCCACCTGGCTTCTCTCCTCGTCCGGCCCCGCTCGCACAGCTCATCGCTGTATTGATTGTTTGAGCATAATAGGTTATCTATTTGAGAGGAATAGCGTCGAGCCGGAGGCGGGCTGACATGGGACTGCTGGACGGCAGACACGCGGTGATCACCGGCGGCGCACAGGGCATCGGCTTCGAGATCGCCGCCGTCCTCGGCGGCGAGGGCGCGTCGATCGTCCTCGGCGACATCAACGAGGACGCCGCCGCGGAGGCCGCCGAACGCCTCGCCAAGAACGGCGTCGCCGCCACCTCGCTGCGCTGCGACGTCACCGACGAGGACGAGGTCGCCGCCCTGGTCACCCACTGCGCCGACACCTTCGGACCGGTCGGCGTCATGGTCAACAACGCCGGGATCACCCGGGACGCGACCCTGCGCAAGATGGCCGTCACCGACTTCCGTGCCGTCGTCGACGTCCACCTCACCGGCGCCTGGAACGGCACCCGCTTCGCCGCCGAGGCGATGCGCGCGCACGGACACGGCGGCAGCATCGTCAACATCTCCTCCATCGCCGGCAAGGTCGGCAACTTCGGCCAGACGAACTACAGCGCCGCCAAGGCCGGCCTCGTCGGCCTCACCAAGGCCTCCGCCAAGGAGCTGGCGAAGGCGGGCATCCGCGTCAACGCCGTACAGCCCGGCCTGATCCGCACCGCCATGACCGAGGCGATGCCCCCGGCCGCCTGGGACGCCAAGCTCGCGGAGATCCCCCTGGGCCGCGCGGGCGAACCCGCCGAAGTCGCCCAGGTCGTCCTCTTCCTCGCCTCCGACCTGGCCAGCTACGTCACCGGAGCCGTGGTCGAGGTGACCGGCGGCCGGTACATGTGACCACTCACGAAAGGCATGCCTGATGCCCGCCCTTCTGCGTGACGCGGTGATCTGCGAACCCGTGCGTACACCTGTCGGTGGCTACGGAGGCGTCTTCCGCGACGTGGCGGCGACCGAGCTGGCCGCCACGGTCGTACGCGCCGTCCTGGACCGCACCGGTATCCCGCCCGCCGCCGTCGACGACATCCTCCTGGGCCAGTGCTACCCGAACGGCGAGGCCCCCGCCATCGGCCGGGTGGCCGCCCTGGACGCGGGCCTGCCCGTGGAGGTGCCGGGACTCCAGATCGACCGCCGCTGCGGCTCCGGACTCCAGGCGGTCATCACCGCGGCGATGCAGGTGCAGACCGGCGCGAGCGACCTCGTCCTGGCCGGGGGAGTGGAGTCCATGAGCCAGGCCGAGTTCTACACGACCGACGTCCGCTGGGGGGTACGAGGCCCCGGGACCACGCTCCACGACCGGCTGGCGCGCGGCCGGGTCACGTCGGGAGGCGTCAACCACCCTGTCGCGGGCGGCATGTTGGAGACTGCCGAGAACCTGCGCCGCGAGTACGGCATCCCGCGAGAGGAGCAGGACCGACTCGCCCTGCGCTCGCACGAGAAGGCCCTCGCGGCCCAGCGGGAGGGCCGGTTCGCCGACGAGATCGTGCCGGTCACGGTACGGACCCGCAAGGGCGAGACCGTCGTCGACATCGACGAACACCCGCGCCCCGACTCCTCGTTGGAGAAGCTCGGGAAGCTGCGCCCCGTCCTCGGCCGCCAGGACCCGGAAGCGACCGTCACCGCCGGTAACGCCAGCGGGCAGAACGACGGCGCCGCGCTGTGCATCGTGACCCACCCCGAGCGCGCCGCCGAACTCGGCCTTCGCCCGCTGGGCCGCCTGGTCTCCTGGGCCGTCGTCGGCGTACCGCCCGAGACGATGGGCATCGGCCCGGTGCCCGCCACGGCAAGGGCCCTGGAGCGGGCCGGGCTGAAGCTCGCCGACATCGACCTGATCGAACTCAACGAGGCCTTCGCCGCCCAGGTCCTGGCCTGCACCCGCGAATGGGGCCTGACCGGGACCGACTTCGAGCGGTTCAACGTCAACGGCTCCGGCATCTCGCTGGGCCACCCCGTCGGCGCCACCGGCGGACGCATCCTCGCCACCCTGCTGCGCGAACTCGACCGCCGCCAGGCCCGCTACGGCCTGGAGACCATGTGCCTCGGCGGCGGCCAGGGCCTCGCCGCAGTCTTCGAACGGCCCCGCAACGACACTTCCGGAGGACGCTGAGATGGCCGGACTGATCGCCTACGGCGCCTATGTGCCGTACCACCGCCTCGCCCGCGCGGACGTGGCCGCCGTACTCGGCACCGGAGCGGGGAAGGGCACCCGCGCGGTCGCGGGCTACGACGAGGACACCACCTCCCTGGCCGTCGAGGCGTCCCGTGTCGCCCTGGCCCGCGACGGGCTGCGCGCCCGCATCGGCCAGCTCTTCCTCGCCACCGCCGCGCCCGCCTACCTCGACAAGACCAACGCGACCGCCGTCCACGCGGCGCTCGGCCTCGACGAGCACGTCCTCGCCGCCGACATGGCCGGCTCGGTCCGCTCCGGCCTCGGCGCGCTGGTCACCGCCGCCCGTTCCCCGGTCCCGACGCTGGCCGTCCTGTCCGACCTGCGCACCGGCCTGCCCGGAGGCGCGGACGAGACCTCGGGCGGCGACGGCGCGGCGGCGTTCATGTTCGGCGGCCACCGCAACGGCGCCCCCGTCATCGCGGAACTGCTCGCCCACGACACGGTCAGCGACGAGATCCTCGACCGCTGGCGGCTGCCCGGCGCACCCACCTCCCGGGTCTGGGAGGAGCGCTTCGCCGAGGAGATCTACGTGTCCCTGGCGGACAAGGCGCTCACCGCGGCCCTCGACCACGCGGCCCTCGACATCGGAGCGATCGACCACTTCGTGGTCGCGGGCCTGCACGCGCGCGCGTGCGCGGCGGTACGACGGACAGCGGGCGTACGACCCGAGGCGGCGACCCCGGACCTCGCCGCGGCGATCGGCAACGCCGGCACCGCCCAGCCCGGTCTGCTCCTCGCCGACGTCCTCGACCGGGCCCGCCCCGGCGAGGTCATCGCGCTCGTCGTCCTCGGCGACGGCGCCGGAGTCCTCCTCCTGCGCACCACCGACGCGCTCCCCGCCCACCGCAGCCCTCGCCCGGTCGCCGCCCAGGTCGCGGCGGGGAGCGCCCCGATCCCGTACGCCACCTACCTCACCTGGCGCGGCCTCCTCGACCGCGAACCACCCCGCCGCCCGGACCCCGAGCCGCCCTACGCACCGCCCGCCCACCGCCGTACCGCCTGGAAGTACGGTTTCGTCGCCTCCCGGTGCGAGAAGTGCGGTACCCGGCATCTGCCGCCGGACCGGGTGTGCACCTCCTGCCGGAGCGTCGACGCCATGACCGACGAGCCGATGGAACACGTACGCGGCACGGTCGCCACGTTCACCGTGGACCGGCTGGCGCACACGCCGAGTCCGCCGATGCTCGTCGTGGTCGTCGACTACGACGGCGGCGGCCGGTTCCGCTGCCAGCTCACCGACGCCACCGAGGCCGACGCCGTCATCGGCGCCCGGGTGGAGATGACCTTCCGGCGCACGGTCACGGCGTCCGGCGTCCACAACTACTTCTGGAAGGCCCGGCCGGTGCGGATCGACGAAGAGGAGACAGGCCGATGAGCTCGCACGGAATCCGGGACCGCGTCGCGATCGTCGGCATGGGCTGCACGCCCTTCGGCGAGCACTGGACCCGCTCGGCGGACGACCTGCTGATCGACGCCGTCGGCGAGGCGGTCACCTCGGCCGGCGTCACCCTCGACGACATCGACGCCTTCTGGTTCGGCACCCAGGCCTCCGGCGTGTCCGGACTGACCCTGAGCCGGGCGCTCCACCTGCCCAACAAGCCGGTCACGCGTGTCGAGAACATGTGCGCGACCGGCTCCGAGGCCCTGCGCAACGCCTGTTACGCCGTGGCCTCCGGCGCGTACGACATGGCCATGGCGGTCGGGGTGGAGAAACTCAAGGACTCCGGCATGTCCGGGCTGTCCGGCACCGCCATCCCGGGCGCGGGCGACGACAGCCGGGGCGAGATCACCGCCCCCGCCAACTTCTCCCTCCTCGCGCCCGCCTACGCCGCCAAGTACGGTCTGGCCGACGAGGAGATGAAGGACGTCATCACCCGCATCGCCTGGAAGAACCACGTCAACGGCGCCCGCAACCCCCGCGCCCAGTTCCGCAAGGAGGTGTCGCCCGAGCGCATCCGGTCGGCCCCGATCGTCGCGGGCATGCTCGGCGTCTTCGACTGCTCGGGTGTCTCGGACGGCTCGGCGGCGGCGATCGTCGTACGCGCCGAGGACGCCTACAAGTACACCGACAGGCCGATCTTCGTGAAGGCGCTGTCCTTCGTCGCCGGTCCGGCGGACGGGCTCCTCGACCCGGCGTACGACTTCACCACCTTCCCCGAGGTCGTCGCCTCCGCCCAGGAGGCCTACCGGCAGGCCGGCATCACCGACCCGCGCGCCGAACTCGCCCTCGCCGAGGTCCACGACTGCTTCACACCCACGGAGTTGGTGCTGATGGAGGATCTGGGCTTCTCGGCGCGCGGTCAGGCGTGGAAGGACGTCACCAGCGGGGCGTTCGACCTGGACGGCTCGCTGCCGGTCAATCCCGACGGCGGCCTGAAGGCCTTCGGCCACCCCATCGGCGCCTCCGGCCTGCGCATGATGTTCGAGGCCTGGCTCCAACTGCGCGGCGAGGCCCCGCCCGAGCGGACGGTCACATCCGTGGCCGAGGGCCGCTCGCTCGCCCTGACCCACAACCTCGGCGGCGGACCCGGCGAATGCGTCTCGTTCGTGTCGGTCGTCGGCAGCCAACTCACCGACTAGGAAGGACGGTTCGGGAACATGGGACGACTCGACGAAAAGATCGCCATCGTCACCGGGGCCGCGTCCGGCATCGGCGCCGCCACCGCACGACGCCTGGCCGCCGAGGGCGCGCACACGGTCGTCGCCGACCTGAACCTCGACGGCGCCAAGACGGTGACGGAGGAGATCCGCGCCGCCGGGGGCTCCGCGACGGCGGTCGCGGTCGACCTGGGTGACGTGGAGAGCGTACGGGCCTTGGTGGCCACGGCCGTCGAGACGTACGGCGGTCTCGACGTGCTGCACAACAACGCGGCGGCCACCCATCTGGCCGCCCGCCTGGACCTCGCCGTCGTCGATGCCGACCCGGCGGTCTGGGACGACACGATGCGCATCAACCTGCGCGGGACGATGGTCGCCATCCAGGCCGCAGTGCCGCACATGATCGCGCGGGGTGGGGGCTCGATCGTCAACACCTCGTCCGGCGCCGGCCTCGCGGGCGATCTGCGCAACCCGGCGTACGGCGCCTCCAAGGCCGCCCTCATCAACCTCACGCAGTACGTCGCCACCCAGTACGGCAAACAGGGCGTGCGCTGCAACGCCATCGCGCCCGGCTTCATCGTCACGCCGGCCAGCTCCGGCTCGGCGCACGGGGCGATCAGGGAGGCGATGCTGCGCCACCACCTCACCCCGCGCCTGGGGCTCCCGGAGGACGTCGCCTCGGCGGTCGTCTTCCTCGCCTCCGACGAGTCCGCCTTCATGACCGGGCACACCCTGCGCGTGGACGGCGGGCTGCTGTCCCATCAGCCGTACGTCGCGGACCTGCGCGACGCCTGAACAAGCGCGGGCCGGAGGCGCTCCCCGTACGCGGGGGAGCGCCTCCGACCCGTTTCAGGCCAGGGTCTCCGGCTCCAGGTCGCCCAGGTAGGCCGCCCGCACCGCCGGATCGCGGCGCACCTCCTCCGGTGTACCGGCGCAGATCCGGCGGCCGAAGTCCAGGACGACGACCTGGTCGCAGACGCTCATCACCATGTCGACGTCGTGCTCGACGAGCAGCACCCCCATGCCCCAGTCCTCGGCGAGCCGTCGCACCAGGTGGGCCAGCTCCCGTGTCTCGTCGTCCGACAGCCCCGCCGCCGGTTCGTCGAGGAGCAGCACGGACGGCGAGGCGGCCACCGCACGGGCGATGGCCAGCAGCCGCCGCTCCCCGTACGACAGATCGCCCACCGGCCGGTCCAGACTGTCCTGGAGGCCGAACTCCCGTACGGCGACCAGCACATGGGCGGGCAGCGGACGGCTGCCGGGGCGGATCAGGTCCGTGAGGTACGTCCAACGGCCGGGCCGGTCGCAGGCCGCGTACAGGTTGTCCAGGACGGTCATGTCCTCGAACAGCTCCAGCGACTGGAAGGACCGGCTGAGCCCGGCGGCGGCCCGCCGGTGCACCGGCAGCCTGGTCGCGTCCCGGTCGCCGAGGCGCACACTGCCGGACGCGGCCCGGGTGAAACCGGTGACGGCGTCGATCGCGGAGGTCTTGCCCGCGCCGTTGGGCCCGATGAGACCGACGACCCGGCCCGGCTCCACGTCCAGCGAGAGCCCGTCGACGGCCACGACACCGCCGTAACGCACGGTCAGGTCCCGGACGTGGAGGGGGAGTGGTGTGGCGCGGGGGACCGCTTCAGCCGCCGCCTCCTCGCGCACGGTCTCCGGCACGAGCGCGGGGCGCTTGGCGGACAGTCTGCGCCGCATACCCGCCGCCTGCTTGCCGATGTCCTTGCCGATGCCGTCCTGGTTGCCCACCAGCGTCAGCACCAGGATGATTCCGCCGATCAGCGGCATCCACTCGCTCAGCCCGGGCAGCACCAGGTCCCCGAACCGGGCGCCCACCGTGCCCGCCGCGAAGGTCGCGCCGAACAACGGGCCGACGAGGAAGCCGACTCCGCCGATGACGGCGAGCCCGAGCGCGGTGATGGACTCGAAGCTGGCGAAGTCGGAGAAGACCACCGAGGTCGAGCGGAAGCCGGTGAGGACGCCGGCGAGCGCGGCGATGGCGGCGGAGAGGCCGAAGGCGTAGAGCTTGGCGCCGCGGACGTCGATGCCGAGGGCGGCTGCGGCCCGTTCGTTCGCCCGTACGGCGATCAGACGGCGGCCGGTCCGGCTGCGCCGCACGTTGGCGACCACGAGCGTGGCGGCGACGAACATCACGAGCACCACACCGGCGTACCGCTGCGGATGGTCGACTCCGGAGATGCTGATCCCGAAGAGGGTCTGCTTGCCCACGGCGATGCCGTCGCTCCCGGGGGTCGTCGAGAGGTCGGTGTTCTGGAAGACCATCGCCTCCAGCGTGGTGCCGAGCCCGAGGGTGATGATCGCGAGGTTGACGCCACGGGTGCGGACCGCCGGGAGTGCGAAGAGGAGGCCGATCGGCACTGTGCCCAACACGCCTGCCAGCAGGGCGAGTTCGAACGGCCAGTCCCAGTCGGCCGCCGCGTGCCCGGCGATGAAGGCGCCGGTTCCGGCGAGGGCGTAGGCCGCCAGGGAGACCTGTCCCGCGTAACCGGTGACCACGACGATCGACAGGATGATCAGCGACATCACCAGGGTGGTGGTGATCGCGTCGGCCCAGAGTGGAGTCGCCAGGCTCACCAGCAGTAGCCCCACTGCGACGGCGACAGCCAGCGGCACGGGCCGCACCCGGCCGGAGCCCAGGGCGGGCAGCCGGTCCAGGAACGTGCCGCGCAGCGGCAGCGCCCGGCCGCGGGCCACCAGCACCAGCGCGATGACGAGGAACGGCACCGACGAGGCGAGCCCGGTGACGTCGGAGCCGAAGCGGGTCAGCTCGGACTGGACGACGCCGATGACCAGACCGCCCGCCAGGGTGACGGGGAACGACGAGAACCTGCCGACCAGGGCGGCGGCCAGCGCGCTCAGCAGCAGCGTGGTCAGCCCGGTCACCGACAGACCGATGACCGGCACGATCAGGATGCCCGTCAGGCCCGCGAGCGCCGAGCCCAGCGCCCAGTTGCCGGTGGCGATCAGGTCCGGGGACCAGCCGAGCGAGGCGGCGGCGCCCTCGTTCTCCGCGACCGCGGTGGTGCCCAGGCCGAACAGGGTGTGCTTGTAGAGGAGATGGAGGGCGGCGGTCACGACGACCGCGATGGCGAGCAGCCAGACGCGGTCCTCGGTCACCGTCGCCCCGGCGATCGTCAGCAGCCGGGTGGGCAGCTTGCCCGGCACCAGCTGCAGGCTGTCGCCGTAGCGCTTGACGGCGATCGCGGTGAGCACGATGAACACCGCCAGGGTGCCGACCAGCCGGGCCAGCGAGGACGCCCGGCGCAGCGGGCGCAGCACCAGCAGATGGGTGAGCACGCCCAGCAGCGCGGAGCCGAGCACCCCGCACGCGACGGCCGGCCAGTACGGCACACCGTGCTCTACGGCCAGCTCCCACTGGACGTAGGCGCCGGCCATCCCGATCGCGCCGTGCGCGAAGTTCAGGACGCCGGAGCCCCGGTAGACCAGCACGATGCCGTGCGCGGTGAGCGTGTAGAGCGCGCCCAGACCCAGGCCGAGCAGCGCGAACCTGAGGATGTCGTCCATCGGGGAACCTCCCAGAGGCAGGACGGGAGCGGAACGAGACAGCACATTCAGTTAAATAATTGTGCCGAGAGTACTTCACTAACTCCAAAACGCACCCCATGCTGTTCGCATCTCGACGACGAGCCCCGCGGAGGAACCATGAACGACTCACGCCGACGCAGAACAGCCGCAGCGAGCTGTCTCGCGGTGACCGGAGCCCTGCTCGCCGCGGGCTGCGGGGGAGAGGCCGCCAGTAGCTCGACGGAGACCACCTCCCTGAAGGGCACCCCGGTCAAGGTGATGGTGTGGACGCCGGAGGACACCCAGGGCAGCGCCCAACCCGGGGTCCGGCTCACCGCCCAGGCCTACGAGAAGTGGATCAACGCCAACGGCGGGATCAAGGGCGGCCCGCTCAAGGTGCTGACCTGCAACGAGAAGAACGACCCCGACGAGGCCGAGAAGTGCGCCCAGCAGGCGGTCGCCGAGAAGGTGGTCGCGGTCGTCGGCTCGTACAGCCTCGCGGGCGACCGCTACATGCCCATCCTGGAGAAGGCCGGCATCCCCTACCTCGGCGGCACCGGCGTCTCGGCCGCGGAGTTCTCCAACCCGCTGTCGTTCCCGGTCAACGGCGGCACCCCCGTGGTGTTCGCGGCCCACGGCGAGCAGCTCGTGGAGCAGGGCTGCAAGAAGATCTCCGGCGTACGGTACGACGTCGCCGCCGCCGAGACCGTCGCGCGGTTCCTCGCACTCGGCGTGACCGCCGCCGGAGGAGCGGCCCCCAAGGACCTCAAGGTGCCGGTCACCGCCACCGACCTCGCCCCGCAGGTCGCCGCCGCGACCCAGGGCAGCGACTGCGTGGACGTCATCCTCGGCACCCACTCCGACCTGTTCGTGACGTCGTACGTGCAGTCCGGCGCGAAGACGAAGCTCGGCAGCGTCGTCGGCAACCTCACCCCGCAGCTGGCCGAGAGCACCGGCGGGAGCAGCAGTCCCCTGGAGGGTTCCGCGATCACCGGCTACTACCCGCCGACCTCCGACCCGGCCTGGAAGGACTTCCTCGAAGCCACCAAGGGCGAGAAGGACATCGACCCCACCAACGGCGCCAACGGGACGACCTGGGTGGCCTTCAAGGTCTTCACCGAGGCGGTCAAGAAGCTGCCGACGATCTCCGCCAAGGCCCTGGTGCAGGAACTCGACACCACCTCCGGCATCGACACCGGCGGCCTGACCCCGCCGCTGACCTGGAGCGAGTCGACCGCCCTGCCGATCAAGGGCCTCAACCGCATCCACAACACCACCGCCACCGAACTGACCATCCGCGACGGGAAGATCGAGTGGGCCAAGTCCGGGTCGACCTTCGTCGACGTCCGCAAGGTGCTGACGGCCATGTCGTCCGGCTGACCCGGCCGACCTGGTTGATCCGGCTGATCCGGCTGAGGAGCAAGCCCGTGCACGACATCGACACGCCCCTGATCGAGACCCGCGCCCTGTCCGCCGGATACGGCACCCGCCCCGTCGTACGCGACCTCGACATCCAGGTCCGCCCCGGTGAGGTCGTCGCCCTGCTCGGCCCCAACGGCGCGGGCAAGACCACGACACTCAGGGCACTCTCCGGCGACCTGGCCCCGATGGGCGGGGAGGTCAGCTGGCTGGGCACCACCGGCCACGCACCCCTGCACCGGCGCGCCCGCGAGGGACTCGCCTACGTCGGTGAACGGGCCGTCTTCACCCGGCTCGACACCACCGACAACCTGCGGGTCGGCCGGGTGACACCGGACCGGGCCGTCGAACTCTTCCCCGAACTCGACAAACGCCTCAAGGTCGGCGCGGGCATGCTCTCCGGCGGCGAGCAGCAGATGCTGTCGCTGGCCCGCGCCCTGTGCCGCACCCCCAAGCTGCTCCTCGCGGACGAACTGTCCCTCGGCCTCGCCCCGCTCGTCGTCGACCGCCTGCTGCGCGCCGTGCGCGAGGCGGCCGACCAGGGCCTGGGGGCGCTGCTCGTCGAACAGCACGTGCGCAAGGTGCTGGACATCGCGGACCGCGTGTACGTCCTGCACCGCGGCCGGGTCACCATGACCGGCACCCCGGAGGAACTGCGCGGAAACCTCGACGCGATCGAGTCCTCGTACCTCGCGAAGAACGCGACTCCCTGACGCGACTCCCTGACGCGACTCCCCAACCGATGGAGGTGACTGCCGTGTGCGGCGCACGCGAGCAGATCCGATCACTGGTCCTGTCCGGCGAAACCTTCGACCAACCTGCCCCAGAACTGCGGGAGTTGCAGCTCGAAGCCGCACGGGAGGCCTTCACCGCCCAGCGCGAGCGGATCCCGCTGCTGCGCACCCGGGCCGAGGAGACCGGCGTTCACGAGATCACCAGCCCCGACGACCTCGTCCCGCTGCTGTTCTCGCACACCAGCTACAAGTCGTATCCCCTCTCCCTTCTCACCGCCGGCCGGTGGGACCGGCTGCTGCACTGGTACACGACCGTGTCGGTGATCGAGCGGGGCGACGTCGACATGGACGGCGTCCGCGACATCGACGAGTGGACCGACCGCATCACCGCCGCCGGCCACCGCCCGTACATCACCAGCGGCACCTCCGGGAAGGTCTCCTTCCTCAACTGCGACGCGAGCGACCTGGGTTTCCTGCACGACATCCTGGAACACCTCACCTGCTGGCCGGACCCCCTCCCGCCGAAGCCGACCCGCCGCGGCTACCTCCTCGCACCCGCGAGCGGCCCGATGCGCTCCATCGACGGCTACCGGTGGCACGCGGAGGTCTTCGCCCGGCCCGGGGAGACCCGGCTGCTGACCGAGGACCCGATGCGGGTCTCCGACCTGATGAGCAGCGCCCTGCTGCGCCGCCGGATGGCGGAGGGCACCGCGACCCCGCAGGAGATCAGCTCCTTCGAGACCGTGTCGGAGTCCCGCGAGCAGGAGCTGGGCGCGGCCATGGACCGGATCGTCGACGACATCGCCGCCCACCGCGACGAGCCGCTGCTGATCGCCGGGATGAACAACCAGCAGTTCACGCTGATAGAGGCCCTGCGCGCCCGTGGCGTGGCCGATGGCAGCCTCCACCCGGACACGCTGGTGCTCAGCGGCGGCGGCAACAAGGGCCGCGCGCTGCCCGACGACTACCAGGAGCGGTTCGCCGCCTTCTACGACGGCGTACGGCGGGTCCGCAGCTACGGCATGACGGAACTCCAGGGCTCCTGCCTCGCCTGCGAGAACGGCGACTACCACGTGCCGCCGTGGGTGATCCCGCTGCTCCTGGACGAGGCGGGCGAGAAGCTCCTCAGCGCCGAACACGGCGTCGTGGAGGGCCGGTTCGCGTTCCTGGACGTCTCCCTCCAGGGCCGCTGGGGCGGACTGATCAGTGGCGACCGGGTCTTCGTGAACTTCTCGCCCTGCGCCTGCGGCAGACCGGGACCGACCGTCCTGCCGGACATCCAGCGCTACGGCGACCTCGGCGGCGACGACAAGATCACCTGCGCGGCGACACTCGACTCCTATGTCCGGGGGATGATCCACGGATGAGCGCCACGACGCTCGACGGCACCGCGGCGGAGTCCGTGGCCGTCGTCCACCTGATCCGCGGCGAGGTCGACGAGGGACCACGCCTCGACCTCGGCCGCTTCACCGCCCCGGCACTCGACCTGGACCGCCTCGTGTGGCCCCGCACCGAACCAGGCCCCGCCTTCCACGTGCCCGTCGCGGAGATCGTCGACCTCCTGGTGGAGACCGGCGAGGCCCTCAAGGCGGACCGCGAAGGCCTGCTCGCCGAAGCCCTGGACCGGATGGTCCGGGTCAGCCCCCTGCCCCCGGAAGTCCTCGAACGCGCCTACGCCGTCCTGTGGCGCAGCTTCCGACGGCCCGGCCTGTACGCCCAGATCGACCACGAACTCGGCGGAGCGGACGTCCTCGACGGCTGGCGCGAGGTCCGGCTGCCCGAGGGCCGGATCGCGGCCACCCGCGCCTTCCCGCCGCGCCTGGTGCACATCATCGCCGGGAACGCCCCCGGCGTCGCGGCGATGTCCGTCGTGCGCGGCGCTCTCACCAAGGGAGTCAACCTGCTGAAGCTGCCCTCGAACGACCTGTTCACCGCGACCGCGATCCTGCGCACGATGGCGGCGGTGGCACCCGGCCACCCCGTCGTGCGCTCGTTCTCGGCGGTGTACTGGCGCGGCGGCGACGAGACGGTGGAGAGCGTGCTCTTCCGCCCCCAGTTCTTCGACAAACTGGTCGCCTGGGGCGGCGAGGCCACGATCCGAGGCGCGCTGCGGTATGTCGGCCCGGGCCTCGAACTCGTCTCCTTCGACCCCAAGACCTCCATCTCCCTGATCGGCCGCGAGGCCTTCGAGTCCCCCGAATCCCTGGCCCGGGCCGCCGACGCGGGCGCTGCCGACGCCACGTTCTTCAATCAGCAGGCGTGTGTGGCCAGCCGCTTCCAGTTCGTCGAGGGTTCCTGGGACGACGCCGACCGCTACGCCGCCCTGCTGTGCGAACGCCTCGGCGTGGCAAGGGAGTTCAGCTCCGCCGACGGCCCGCGCGTCGCCGGGGAACTCCGTGAGGAGATCGACGTGCTGCGTTCGCTGGCGCCCGAGTACCGGGTGTGGGGCGGCTACGACGGCCGGGGCCTGGTCATCCGCTCGCCCGAGCCGGTGGACTTCCACCCCGACGGAAAGATCGTCAACGTCGTGCCGGTGACCGGGCTGACCGACGCCGTGACACACGCTGGAGTCGGCACCCAGACGGTCGGCGTGTATCCCGACACCCGCAAGGCGGAACTCCGCGACGCCCTCGCCTGCGCCGGCGTCCAGCGCGTGGTCTCCCTCGGCGGGGCGGGCGGTATGCCACCGGGCCTCTCCCACGACGGCTTCTACCCCCTGCAACGCCTCATGCGCTGGGTCAACGACGAGTGACCGCCCGCCGCCCGGGAGGGCCACGAACCGCCTTGACCTGAAGCGCGATTGAGCTTCTAGCGTGTCCCCAAGTCGATCAACTGACAGGAGGGGAAACGCTGATGATCCTCGTGACCGGGGCCACCGGAAACATAGGAAGGGCCCTGCTGGGGGAGTTGCACGCCCGAGGCGCGGGCCCGCTGAGAGGCCTGGCCCGTGACGCCGCCCGCGCCGCGTTCCCCGAGACGGTCGAGGCCGTCGAGGGTGACTTGGCGAAGCCGGAGTCATGGGTGACCGCTCTCCAGGGGGTGCGCTCGCTGTTCCTCCTGTCCCGGCTGGGTCCGGACGCCGACATCATCGGAGCCGCCCGGTCGGCGGGAGTGGAACACGTAGTGCTCGTGTCATCGATCACCGTCCAGACCCATCCCCATCTGGGCCCCGCCGACGAGAACCTGGCGGTCGAGCGGCTCCTCAAGGGCAGCGGCATGGCCTGGACGATCCTGCGGCCCACCCAGTTCGCCTCGAACGCCCTGATGTGGGCGGCGTCGATCCGCGACCGCGAGCCCGTCCGGGCGCCGTACGCGGACACCGGGCTGCCCACGATCCACCCCGCGGACATCGCGTCGGTGGCACGGGTGGCGCTGACCGAACCCGGCCACCAGGGACGGACGTACGCCCTGACCGGCCCCGGACCGGTGACGGCCCGGCAGCAGGTCGAGGTCATCGCGGCGGCACTCGGGCGGGATGTGCCCTTCACCGAGATCAGCCGCGGGGAGGCGTACGCCCGGATGGCCGAGGTCTTCGGCGAGGAGGCGGCGGACGCGGTGCTCGACGTCACGGGCGGAGACGTCAACGACGAACTGCTGGCGGTACGTGACACGGTCACGCGGGTCACCGGCTCCCCGGCGAGACCGTTCCGCCAGTGGGCCGAGGAGAACGCCGACCTGTTCCGCTGACGGAACGAGATCGATGTGCCGCGACGCCCGCTCTAGGGTGGAGCCCATGCCATCGTTACCCGCTGCTGAGCCGCCCGTCGTCGACCCCGCGGAGCTGATCGCCCACCCCTACGAGGTGTACGCGCGACTTCGCGAGGCCGGGCCCGTCCACCGCGTCACCGGGACGGACGGGCTTCCGGCCTGGCTGGTCACGCGCTACGACGACGTACGCCAGGCCGTCGCCGACCCCCGGCTCTCCCTCGACAAACGCAACGCGAAACCCGGCGGCTACCACGGGCTCGCGCTGCCGCCGGCGCTGGACGCGAACCTGCTGAACATGGACCCGCCGGACCACACCCGCATCCGGCGCCTGGTGTCCCAGGCGTTCACCCCGCGCCGTATCGCCCTTCTGCGCGAACCCGTCAGGAGGACCGCCGACCAACTCCTCGACACCGTCGAACCGCACGGCCGCGCCGACCTGATCGCCTCCTACGCCGCCCCGTTGCCGATCACCGTGATCTGCGAACTGCTGGGCGTGCCCCCGCACGACCGGCGGGACTTCCGGACCTGGACCGACACCCTGGTGGCCCCCGACCCCGCCCAGCCGGCCAAGGCGAAGGAGGCCGTCGGGGCCATCCTGGCCTTCTTCACCCAGCTCATCTCCGACAAGCGGGCCGCCCCGACCGACGACCTGCTCTCCGCGATGATCGCCGTACGCGACGACCAGGACCGGCTGACCGAGGACGAGTTGATGTCCCTGGCCTTCCTGATCCTGTTCGCCGGGTACGAGAACACCGTTCACTTGATCGGCAACGCGACCCTGGCCCTGCTCACCAACCCCGGCCAACTGGCCGCGCTCCGCGCCGATCCCGGCCTGCTGGGCGGCGCGGTCGAGGAACTGGCCCGCTACGACGGCCCCGTACCCCTGGCCATCCGCCGGTTCCCCACCGAGGACATCACCATCGGCGGGGTCGCCATCCCGGCCGGCGAGACTGTCCTGCTGTCCCTGGCCGCCGCCCACCGCGACCCACGCCGCTTCCCCGACCCCGACCGGCTCGACCTCACCCGCGACGCCACCGGCCACCTGGCCCTCGGCCACGGCATCCACTACTGCCTGGGCGCACCCCTGGCCCGCATGGAGACGGAGATCGCCCTGGCGGCCCTCCTCGACCGCTTCCCCCACCTAGCCCTGGACGTAGAGCCACACGAACTGCGCTGGAGGCCGTCGATGCGATCACGAGGCCTGCTGAGTCTCCCCGTGCACTTCTGACTCCGCCATTGCTACTGCCATCGCGGGGGCGAGGCGGGGGCGGGGCCGCGGACCCGCGCCCCGACAGGGGCGCGGGGAACTGCGCGACCAGCCCCCACCGGGCCGCGGTGAAGGAACTGCCTATCCAGCGGGGCGGGCCTAACCGACGACCCGCCCCAACTCGATCCGATCGATGTTCGGAGCCCACGCACCCACATTCCCGAACGTCACCTTGTTGGCGCCCGCCCGCAGGTCAACAGGAACCCCCACCGTCCAGTAGTCGTCCCAACTCCACGTGTTCTTGAAGGTCACCGTCCGCGCCGCCCCCGCCCCCACCGCGATATCCGCCGTACGGGACATGATGTCCGTGTTGTACGCGTGACCGTTGTCGCGCCGGTCGTTGTGCGCGTAGTGGACGACCAGCAGATAGCGCCCCGACTTGGGCGCGTCCACCGTGAACTCGGCCGTGCTGGACGCGCTGTTGCCGAGCCAGCCGATGTAGGAACCGCCGGAGGCATGGGCGGAGTCGACGAGCTTGGCACCGCCTGCGAGGGTGGCCGAGGCGCCCTCGTAGGAGAGGGTGCCGGACGTCGAGCCGGCCCCCGAGACAGCGAGGGAGCGGACGGAGGCACCCTTGGCCGTCACCGCGACGCGGTTGTTGCCCGCCACCAGATACAGCCGCAGCCCCTTGCCGGGCGCGGCCGTCACCTTCTGGCCGTGCAGCTCCAGGTTCACCGCCGCCGAGGCTCGCGCCACCACCGTGTAGTAGCCGTCGCGCGGTGCGTAGACGTCGAACACCGCCTTGTCACCGGAGCGCAGAACGAGCGCACCCGTGCCGACCCCGGCGGACGAGGAGTAGTCGTACGACGGCCGACCGCTGATGTCCGCGAGCGTGGCCTCGTACGACGCCGAGGGCGCGGCGGAGGTACGCGCGGTCAGGTCGATCCGGTCGAGGGTGACCTCGGCGTCGCCCTTGGCCAGCGTCAGCACATGCTGTCCGGCCGGGAGATCGACGGTGACGTCCTTCTTGGCGCGGTAGGTCCAGTTCTCGGTGGAGGGATAGGTGACCGTGACCGGGGCCTGGCCGTCGACCGAGAGCTTCTGCGTGGCGGGTGCCCCGGACTGGTTGCCGTACAGAATCGCCAGGTCATACGTACCCGCGACAGGCACGTCCACCGTGAAGTCGACCTTGCTGGAAGGCGTGTTGAGCGAGCCGACGTCCTTCGTGCCGGAGGCCGCGTAGCCGTTGGCGTTGCTGACCGTGCCCTGGGTGTAGACCTTGCCGTCGGTGATGGCCGCGTCCTCGGCCTCGTACGACGCCGACCAGGGGACGGAAGCGGCGGTCGGGGTGCCGGTGCCGCCCGGAGTGAGGACGATCCGGTACGCCGACATCTTGTGCAGCCCGCGCAGCGGAACACTCACCGTGCCGTCGGCCGCGACCTTCACCTTCGTACGGGCGAGGACGCGGGGCGTCGCGTGCTGTCCCTCGTAGCCGGACCATGCGGCCTCGGCGACGGTCGCGGTGACCGTGCGCCCGAAGACGGACCGGGAGACGTTCTGGACGACGACGTCGGCGTCACCGGCCGAGCCGCCGAGCAGGACCTGCGCCTGGCGGCGCTTCTTGTCGTAGGAAGCCAGACCCTGGAGGGTGTCGACGGTGTTGGCCTGCGGCGGGGTCACCTTGACCGTGTCGCCGGTCAGTCCGGCGTACCAACGGAAGTACCACCAGCCGCCGTTGGGGATGTTGGAGCGTACGACATTGCCGTCGAGGTTGCCTGCCGCGTCCCAGTAGGCCTGGTTGGCGTACACCTTGTTCCGCTCGAACATCGCCACCCACTGGGCGAGTTGGCCCGGCACGGACAGGTCACGGCGGTTGGCGTACTCGTCGATGTTGATCTTCAGAGGCGCGATGCCGAGTTCACGCTCGATCGCTCGGTAACTGTCGTAGTTCCCCTGGAAGTTGCGCAGCGAGCTGGAGTCCAACTCGTGCCAGGTCATCACCTGGGGCAGGACGTTCTCGCGCTTGGCGAAGGCGAGGAAGTCCCGCAGCAGGCGGGTGTGGTAGCCGGACTCGTTCGGGCCGGCGATCCTGGCGTCCGGGTCGATCGCGCGGATGCGCTCGTACACCGTCTTCCAGTCCTTGAGGAACCGGTCCCGATTGACCTCGTACTGCGCCTGGTTGGAGGTGCCGAGGTTGTACCAGATCTGGTCGGGCTCGTTGAAGGGGATGTAGACGAAGCGCTCGCTGTTCGGGTCCGCCGCCACCTCCGTGACGATCTTGTCGACCTTGGGGAGGTAGTCCTCGATGCCGAGATCCTCGTACGGCCACTTGGCGTAGATGTCCTGCATCATCACGTTGATCTCGCCGCCGCCGTTGCGGAAGAACGACGAGGAGACGGTGAGCGCGTCCCCGTTGGGATGCTGGGCGCCGCCCTCCGGTTTCTGCGAGACGCTGGTGATCTTCAGGGGCGCCAGGATGGCGTCGCTGGGCACGCCGTCGTCGCTGAGCCCGTACAGGGTGCCGTTGGCGCCGCGCATCACGGGGCCCTCGGACGCGGCGAGGTCGACGGTGACGCGCTGCGGGTCGGCGGCTGCGTCCGCTGCGGTCGCGGACTGGGCCGCGGGAAGGGTGCCTGCCATGGCGGTGACTCCAAGTACGGCTGTGATCAGGGCGGTTCTGGTACGGGACAGGGTGCGCGATCCGGTGCGGGTGGGCGTGCTCACGCTGTTGGACCTCCAGTTATTTGACGGCTCCACTGGTGATTCCGGACACGATCCTTCGCTGGGCCACCAGGAAGACGGCGACCATCGGCAGGCTCATCACCACGACGTACGCGAAGACGAGATGCCAGTTGTTGAGGTAGAGCTGGGCGCTGGCGACCTTGTAGAGGTTGAGCGGCAGGGTCGCCTTCTCGCCGCCGCCGAGGACGAAGAAGGCGTAGAAGATGTCGCTCCAGGCGTAGAGCATCACCATGATCGTCGCGGTGGCGATGACCGGCCTGAGCAGCGGAAGGATGATCCGCAGGAAGATCCGTGACGGCTTCGCGCCGTCCATCCGGGCCGCCTCCTCCAGCTCCACCGGGATGGCCCGGATGAAGCCGGTCATGAAGAAGATCGACGTGGAGAGGTACATCCCGGTGTAGACGGCGATCATCCCGGGCCGGGTGCCCGCGAGCCCGAGCTGCCGCAGCTCCATGACAACGGTGATGACGGCGGGCGGCAGCAGCAGTCCGCTGATGCAGAGCGCGTACGCCGCCGAGACCAGCCTCGACTTGCGGCGGGCGAAGACCCAGGCGGCACCGGCCCCCAGGATCAGCACCAGGGCGACCGAAGGCACCACGACGAGCAGGGAGTTGAGGAAACCGCGCAGCATCTCGCCCTGGCTGACGGCCTCTTCGTAGTTCCCGCCCGGCTGCCAGTGCCGCGGCAGGTCGAGGTTCGGCGTGATCGCCTCGGCCTGCGGCTTGGCGGAGGTGACGACGACCAGCCACAGCGGTACGCCGACGGTCAGCCCGGCGAGCAGCAGGACGAGCGCCGGACGGCCGTACCGCCAGACGGGGTGCACGGCGGACGCGCGACGCACAACGGATGCGGTACTCACAGCAGTTGCTCCCTTCGGCGCAGTCCGATGACGAGGGGGATCGCGACGGCGACCACGACCAGGAAGAGGACGAGGCTCATCGCGGAGGCCTGGGCGTACAGGCCCTGGCCGAAGATCCGGAACATGTAGATGTTGAAGACCTCCGTGGAGCCCGCGGGCCCGCCGCCCGTCGTGGCCTGCACGATGTCGAAGGTGTTCATCGAACCGATAAGCGCCGTGGTGACGTTGAAGGTGAGGGCGGGCGCGAGGAGGGGCCAGCGCACCGACCAGAAGGTGCGCCACGGCCCGGCGCCGTCGCACTTCGCGGCCTCCAGCATCTCGCCGGGGATGCCCTTGAGACCGGCGAGATAGATCAGCATCGACAGGCCCATCCACTTCCAGCCGTGGACGACCGTGACCAGGACCAGCGTCCAGTTCGTCGAGCCCAGCCACGGGATGTCCGTACCGAGCAGGCCGTTGACGGCGCCGTCCTGGTTGAACAGGGACTGGAAGACATAGCCGGTGGCGAGCGCGGAGATGAGCACGGGCAGGAAGAAGACTGCGCGGAAGAACCGGTTGAACCGGGTGTCCGCCTCAAGGAGCAGCGCCAGCCCCAGCCCGAAGCCGTTCTGGAAGACCGCCGCCAGCAGGGCGTAGAGCAGGGTCGTGCGGATCGCCCGCAGCAGGGAGCCGTCGTCGGCGATGGTGGTGAAGTTGTCGAGGCCGGTGAAGGCGATGTCCGGGTGGTACGAGGACCAATTGGTGAACGGGTAGTAGAAGTTGAGCAGGTTCGGCACCAGGAAGAAGGCCGCGAAGACGGCGATCGCGGGGAGCGCGAACCACCAGGGGTGATGGACGGCGGCGCGCGGCAGCCGCCCCACCCGCCGGGATGCGCCTCTCGTCGGTGCCTTGTCACGCGTACGTACGGCCGTGTCCGCCATCGGAAGCCCGTCTCTCCCCTGTCTCTCTCCCGGCTAGAAGCCGGGCGCCGCCTGGGCCTTGGCCACCTGCGCGAACTGGTCCTGGATCGCCTGCGCGACCTGCTGGGGACTCTTCTTGCCGTAGAGCATGTCGGCGAGGTAGAGGTGCGTGTCGGGCGCGACGATCGCCTTGGCCTGGAAGACGCCGATGGCCGTGGGAAGCGCCGCGACCTGGGCCACGGATGCCTGCGGAAGGCCGTCAGGAGTGGGCACGGACGGCTGCACGGACGGGATCTTCATCGCCTTGATGTAGTCGGCGTAGTCAGGGCCGAGCCAGAAGGCCAGGAACTGCCGGGAGGCGTTCTGCCGCTTCTCGTCACCCGTCTTGAAGGCGACCACCCCGTTGGTCTGGTCGGGGGAGTACAGGCCGGTGGCCGAGGAGTTGGCGATCGGGAACCAGCCGATCCTCTGGTCGATCTCGGCCGTGGAGTACTTGGCCTGCAACTGGCTCTGGTACGAGGTGACGTTGAGGACCAGACCGGCCTCGCCCTTCCACAGCGCGTCGGCCTGCCCGGTGAAGGTGCCCGTCTTGTAGTTCTTCTGCGCGAGCCCCGCGTCGAGCAACTTCTCCTTGTACTTCTTGATGGCGTCGACGACGACCGGGTCGGTCCACTTCTCCTTGTTCCGGTTGAGATCGGCCCACCACTGCTTGTCGAGGTCGGTGAGCTGGAGCTGCATCTGCCACTGGAGCGGCCACTTGTCACCACCGGCCTCGTAGAAGCCGGCCGCGTCCGTCTTGTCCGTGATGGTCTTACCGAGGGCCAGCAACTCGTCGTACGACTTGGGGAAGTCGGCCTCGCTCAGCCCGGCCTCCTTGAAGACGTCCTTGTTGTAGTAGACGCCGAGCATGGCGGGGCTGGTGACGATCGCCGCGTACCGCTTGCCGTCGATCAGACCGAGCGACCTCTCGGTGCCGCCCAGTTTCGACACCCACTCCTCCCCGTCGAGGGTGAGGAGGTTCTGCTTCGGCTGGATGAAAGGGAGCGTGGAGATGGACGGCTGCCAGAACATGAGGTCGGGCCGGTCGCCCGAGGCGAGCTTGGTCGGCACGTTCTGCTCGTACAGATCGGGGATCGCCTGCGTCTCGACCTCGGCTCCGGTGGCCTTCTCGAAGGCGTCGATGACCTGCTTGGGCGCGTTGAGCGTGTTCTGCGCGGTCCACATGGTCAGCTTCACGCCGTCCAGACGCGCGGTCGGGTCGACCTTCGGCTGCGTGCCGCCCGACTCGGCGGACGAACCGGAGTCGCCGACGGTCGGGTCACTGCACGCGGTGGCGGACAGGGCGGCGGCGCATATGAACGCCAGTGCGGGGAGGGCTCTTCTCGACATTGAGGTGCCTTTCGCGAACGGGCTCAGATGGGCGGATCGGTCAAGCGGTCGGTCCGGCGGTCCGGCTGAGGAGGTGCGATCGGGCGGAGCAAGTGAGCCAAAGGGGGAGGGAGTTCATCCGTGCCCGGGCGGCGGCCCCGAGCTTTCCCGCACCAGCAGTTCCGGTACGGAGACGGGATGCGGGGCGATCTGCGCGGACTCCTCCAGTACGCCGTGCAGCAGGGCGAACGCGGACCGCCCGAGACCGGTGAAGTCCAGGCGTACGGTCGTCAGCGACGGGGTGAGATAGGCGGAGTGCGGGGCGTCGTCGAACCCGGCCACGCTCACCTCACCGGGGACCGCGCGGCCTGTCTCGTGCAGGGCGCGGATCACCCCGAGGGCGAGATCGTCGTTGCCGCACAGGATCGCGGTGACACCGGCGTCCTTCGCCAGCTTCAGGCCCGCCGCGTGACCGCCCGCCGGGCCCCAACTCCCTTGTACGGGACGGGGTTCCGGCGCCCCCGCCTCCCTCAGTGCCTGCCGCCAGCCGGTCGTCCGGGCGCTGGTGCGCCGGGTGCTGGACGGGATGGCGACGTAGTGCACGGTCTCGTGGCCCAGGGAGAGCAGATGGCGGGTCGCCTCGTACGCGGCCTCGCGGTCGTCGGTCCACACCCACGGGCGGTTGCCGCCGGGCGGGCTCGCGGGAGTCTCCACCACGCCGACGACCGGCAGTTCGGCGGGGACGGCACCCAGGGCCCGTACACCGGCCGGGTCGTATGCGATCACGATCAGCCCGCCGCCCGTGTCCGCCGCCCGCCGCACCTGGGCGGCGACAGCGGTCTCGTCGGCCGATTCGAGGACGCCGACCCCGACGGCGTACGAGGCGGCGCGGGCGGCCTCCTCGATGCCCTGGAGGATCGAGGCGTAGCCGTAGTGCGTGGTGTTGGAGGTGAGCACGGTCACGGCGCGACTGCGTCCGCTGGCCAGGGCGAGCGCGGCGGAGCTGCGCCGGAACCCCAGTTCGTCAATGACGGCGAGCACCCTGTCGCGGGTGGACGGCTTGACGCTGGGGCTGTCGTTGATCACCCGGGAGACGGTCTGGTACGAGACTCCGGCCGCGCTCGCGACATCCCGGATGCTCACTGAGCGTCTTGTGTGACCGGTCACATTCATGCCAGGATTGTGACCGGTCACATGGGGGTCGTCAAGAGACCGTAACCTTCGATTCACGCGGCGGAAGCAGATGCGGAAGCAGCAGCGGACCGTCGGCCCAGGCGGCATCGGGAGGGGAAGACGTTGACCGGTACGTCGGATTCGGCGGGCACCACTCGGCGGACGTTCGTCTGGGGGCACCCTGCTCTGGAGGCCGAGTTCGAGTTTGCCCCCGGCGGCGACGGGACCCTGCGGCTGGCCCGCCTGGACTCGGGCGGGAGCACGGCCGGCGGCGACCCGGCGTCCGCCCCTGGCCCGGACGCCCCCCTCCACCTCGTGGAGGTGACCGCACTCGGCCACGGCAGCGGCTGGTCGGGCCCCCGCTTCACGGGCACGGCACTCGGCGCCCGGCTGCGCCACCGGGCCCACACCACCCACGAACACGACGGCTGGACGCACCTGACCGTCGAACTCCACGACCCCCGCACCGGGTTGACCGCTCTCGTCGAACTGTCCTCGCCCATCGGGCTGCCCGTGCTGCGCTCCCGCGTCCGTCTCCGCAACGACGGGGAGGAGCCCCTCGTCGTCCAGTCCGTCAGCAGCCTGCTGCTCGGCAGCCTCCCCTCGCCCGACGGCCTCGACATCCACCGCGCCCGCAACGACTGGCTGGCGGAGTGCCGTTGGTACACCGGGCCGCTGCGCGACACCGTCGCCGACATCCATGTCGACGTCCACCAGCACGACAGCCGGGCGGCACTGACCCTGACCGGACGCGGCAGTTGGCCCACCGACGGGCACCTTGCGATGGGCGCCCTGACCGAACGCGACGGTGGCCGGGCCTGGTTGTGGCAGATCGAGTCCCCGGCGGGCTGGCGCTGGGACCTGGGCGAACGCGACCACGGCACGTCTCTGGCACTGAACGGCCCCACGGACGCGGAACACCAGTGGCGGGTCCGGCTGGCGCCCGGCGCCGAACTCACCACCGTGCCCGGCGTCCTGGCCCTCGGTTCCGGGCTGGACGACGCCTTCGCCGCCCTCACCTCGTACCGCCGTGCCGTACGCCGCCCGCACCCGGACCACACCACCCTGCCCGTCGTCTTCAACGACTACATGAACACCCTGATGGGCGACCCGACGACGGAGAAGCTGCTCCCGCTGATCGACGCCGCCGCCCAGGCCGGGGCGGAGTACTTCTGCGTCGACTCCGGCTGGTACGACGACAGCACCGAGGGCTGGTGGGACAGCGTCGGCGAGTGGCTGCCCTCGGCGCGCCGCTTCCCCGACGGCGGAATCCGGGCGGTCCTGGACCGGATCAGGGAGCGCGGCATGGTGGCAGGGCTGTGGCTGGAGCCGGAGGTCGTGGGGGTACGCAGCCCGGTCGCGTCCGAACTCCCGCCGGAGGCCTTCTTCCAGCGGGACGGCGTACGCATCACCGAACAGGGCCGCCACCAGCTCGACCTGCGCCACCCCGCCGCCCGGGCGCACCTCGACAAGACCGTCGACCGCATCGTCGGCGACTGGGGCGTCGGCTATCTCAAGCTGGACTACAACATCGTGGTCGACCCGGGGACCTGCGCCCCCGGGGACATCGCCCCCGGAGCCGGCCTGCTCGGCCACGCCCAGGCGTACCTGGCCTGGCTCGCCGAGGTACTGGACCGCCACCCCGGCCTGGTGATCGAGAACTGCGCCTCGGGCGGAATGAGAATGGACGGCGCCACCCTCGCCGTCACCCAGCTCCAGTCCACCAGCGACCAACAGGACCCGCTGCTGTTCCCGCCGATCGCCGCCGCCGCGCCGACAGCGGTCCCGCCCGAACAGGGCGCCGTCTGGGCCTACCCGCAGCCCGGGTACGACGACGACCTGATCACCTTCACCCTCGGCGGCGCGCTGCTCGGCCGCATCCATCTGTCGGGCCATCTGGACCGGATGTCGGAACACCAACTGGCCCTCGTACGGGACGCGGTGGCCGTCTACAAGACACTCCGCGGCGACCTCGCGGAAGCCGTGCCGTTCTGGCCGATCGGTCTGCCGGGGTGGAAGGACGAGTGGCTGGCCCTGGGCATGCGGGCGCCCGACGACCGCACGTCCTACCTCTCGGTCTGGCGTCGTGGCGGAGGGAATGAACTCCGCCTGCCGGTAGGGCACTTGGCGGGCCGGGAGGTCCGTACGGAGATCCTGCACCCGTCCGCTCCGGGCGGCGGCTCGGCGGTCTGGGACGGGGACGGGCTGAGGGTGTCGCTGCCGCGCACGCCGGCTGTTGTGCTGATCCGGCTGACTTCGGACGCCTAGCCGAGGGGGAGGGGGAGGGGGGAGGGGCGGAGCGTCCGCTTCGGGGAGTCAGGCGTGTTGGGGTATTTATGCTGACATGAACTACCCGGAATGCGTGTCATGAACGTCTCGGTCGTCCTGTTCACCTCCGATCTGCGGCTGCACGACCATCCGCCGCTGCGGGCCGCCTTGGACGGCGGACGCGCCGTCGTCCCGCTGTTCGTGCGGGACCGGGCTGTGGACGGCGCCGGGTTCGCCGTACCCAACCGGCTGGCCTTCCTCGCCGACTGTCTGCGCGATCTCGACACCGGTCTGTGTGAGCGGGGCGGGCGGCTGGTCGTGCGCAGCGGCGATCTCGTCGGTGAGGTGTGCCGGGTCGTCGCCGAGGCGGGAGCCGACGAGGTGCACATGGCGGCCGACGTCAGCGGCCACGCACGCCGCCGCGAGGACCGGTTGCACCGCGCCCTGGCGGTGGACGGCGTACGGCTGCACGTGCACGACACGGTGACCGCCGCCGTCGCCCCGGGGGTCGTGGTCCCGGCCGCCTCGGACCACTTCGCCGTCTTCACACCGTACTTCCGGCACTGGTCACGGCAGCCGCTGCGGAATCCACTCCCGGCTCCACGGACAGTCCGCGTCCCGGACGGTGTCGACTCCGAGCCCCTGCCTTCCCGGAGCGACCTGCGGGGACTCTCGGAGGGGCTCGCCTCCGGCGGCGAGACCGAGGGCCGCGCGCGGCTCACCGCATGGCTGCGCGGCGGGGTGACGTCGTACGAGGACGGTCATGACGACCTGGCCGGCGACGCCACCTCCCGGCTCTCCCCGCATCTGCACTTCGGCACGCTCTCCGCCGTCGAACTCGTCCACCGGGCCCGCCGGGCGGGCGGTCCGGGCGCCGATGCCTTCGTACAGCAGCTCGCCTGGCGCGACTTCCACCGTCAGGTGCTCGCCGCCCGCCCGGCCGCCGCCGCCTCCGACTACCGCACCCGGCACGACAGTTGGCGGTCCGGGCCGCAGGCGCGCGAGGACGTCGAGGCGTGGAAGGAGGGCCGCACCGGCTATCCGATCGTCGACGCGGCGATGCGCCAGTTGCGGCACGAGGGCTGGATGCACAACCGGGGGCGCCTGCTGACCGCGAGCTTCCTCACCAAGACGCTGTACGTCGACTGGCGGGTCGGCGCCCGGCACTTCCTGGACCTGCTGGTGGACGGCGACATCGCCAACAATCAGCTCAACTGGCAGTGGACGGCCGGTACCGGAACCGACTCACGGCCCAACCGGGTCCTCAACCCCGTCACCCAGGCCAGGAGATACGACCCCGACGGCGTGTACGTACGCCGCTGGGTGCCCGAACTGCGGCTGCTGGGCGGGTCGGTGGTGCACGAGCCGTGGAAACTGCGCGGTCCGGACCGCGCCGCCCTCGATTACCCGGACCCGATCGTCGACCTGTCCGACGGGCTCGACCGTTTCAAACGGGCCCGCGGCCTCGACCGGGCCGCTGCCTCGGCCCCCTGAGGGACTCCGGACCAGACCGTTTCGTGGTGTCACGTTAGTGGCTGCGGGGAGCCTGGTTCCAACCATGTGTACGTGTGGGGGAGTTGCGGGTCGAGGGTGTGCTGACTTGCTCAGAAGGCTGAAATGCGGCGTTCTGTAGTGTTTGTCCACGGCGCCGGTGTGCGGACCGCGGCCTATCTCGCGACCCTGGAACGGATCGCGGCGCGGGTCGGCGCCGAGCGCCCCGAGATCGAGGTCAGGGGCTGCCTGTGGGGCCCGCCCGAAGGCGCCCGCGCCCGCCTGGGCGGCGTTTCGGTCCCCGACTACGGGAAAACAGGGGGCGGCGGTCACGCGACGGCCGAAGAGGAGAACCTCGCCGCCTGGTCCGTTCTCTACCTGGATCCGTGGTACGAACTACGCCTGCTCGGCCTCCAGTTGCCCCTCGCCGGCGGCCTGCCCGCGTCCGTACCTGTGAGCGTCAGAGGGCGCGGCCGAACAGCTCCAGCAGCGCGGTCCAGTGGCGTTCGGCGGCCTCGGCGTCGTAGCGGTCGGTGTCGGCCATGGTGTAGCCGTGTTCGGCACCGGCGTAGACGTCGGAGCGATGCCGGACGCCCGCCTCGGTGAGGGCCTTGTCGAGGCGCTCGATCTGCTCGGGCGGCATCGAGGGGTCGTTGTCGGCGTGGCCGAAGTACAGCTCCGCGGTGATCCGGTCGGCCAGCAGATGGGGGCTGTCGGGAGCGTCGGTGGCCAGATTCGCGCCGTGGAAACCGGCAGCGGCGGCGACCCTCTCGGGGTGACTGCCCGCGGTGACCAGGGCCAGCCGGGCGCCCAGGCAGTAGCCGGAGACCCCGACGGGACCCGCGACGGCCTCGGGGCAGGCGGCCAGCCAGTCCAGATACGCGGCGGAGTCGCGCACCATGGCCTCTCCGGTCAGGTCGCCCATCAGCGGGACGATCCGCCCGAAGAGGGCCGGCCGGTCGGCGTCACCGATGAACTCGGGCAGCGGCACCACGGGTGCGCTGCCGTGCCGGTGGAAGAGGTTCGGGACCAGCACCGTGTAGCCGGCTTCGGCGAGCCGGTCCGCCATCGCCCTCAGCTGTGGGCGCAGACCGAAGGCGTCCATGTAGAACAGGACGGCGGGATGGGCGGCGCCGTCGTCCGGGTACGCGAAGTAGGCGTCGGCGGTGCCGTCCTGGGTGGGGATGTCGACGGTGGTGCCACGTACGGCGGTCATGCGGAACTCTCTTCCTCGCTTGCCGGGCCGACCGTTCAGCCGGTGTGGACGCCGGGTCCGGTCGTGACT
This sequence comes from Streptomyces sp. NPDC000878, assembly GCF_053599695.1. NCBI lineage: Bacteria > Bacillati > Actinomycetota > Actinomycetes > Kitasatosporales > Streptomycetaceae > Streptomyces > Streptomyces sp. NPDC000878. The sequence goes on from NZ_JBSFMT010000003.1 coordinate 179,104, forward strand.
TCGCGCCGGATGGTACGGCCGTAAGGCAAGAGCAGTCTTAACGTCGACAACCTCACCCGCCCCGACACACGGAGCGACGAAAGGACGAAAGGCAGACTGCCCGTATGACCCTCCACTGCGTTGTGCTGGACGACTACCAGGGCGCCGCCCTGACCATGGCGGACTGGAGCCCCCTCGCCGAGCAGGTCGAGGTGCGCACACTCCGGGAACACCTCACCGACCGGGACAGGCTCGTGGCCGAGCTGGCCGACTGCGAGATCGTCGTGGTCATGCGGGAGCGCACCCCCTTCGACGCCGATCTCCTGCGCCGACTGCCCAGGCTGCGCCTGCTGGTGACCACCGGTATGCGCAACGCCTCCATCGACCTCGCCGCGGCGCACGCCCAGGGCGTGACCGTGTGCGGTACGGCGAGCAGTTCCACCCCGCCCGTCGAACTGACCTGGGCGCTTCTCCTCGGCCTCGCCCGTCACATCACCGTCGAGAACCGGGCTCTGCGCGAGGGCGGCCCCTGGCAGTCCACCGTCGGCCAGGACCTGCACGGCCGTACTCTGGGCCTGCTCGGGCTCGGCAAGACCGGCACCCTGGTGGCGCGCGTCGCCATCGCCTTCGGCATGGAGGTTCTCGCCTGGAGCGAGAACCTCACCGCCCAGCGAGCGGCCGACGCGGGGGTCCAACTGGCGGACAGCAAGGAGGACTTGCTGCGCCGCAGCGACTTCGTGTCCGTCCATCTGGTCCTGTCCGAGCGCACGCGCGGCCTGCTGGGCGAGCCGGAACTGCGTGCCATGCGCCCGCACGCATACCTGGTCAACACGTCCCGCGCCGCCATCGTCGACCGAACGGCACTCGTACGCGCCCTGAGGGAGGGCTGGATCGCCGGGGCGGGCCTCGACGTCTTCGACACCGAACCCCTCCCCGCCGACGACCCCCTGCGCTCCCTGCCGAACGTGCTCGCCACCCCGCACCTCGGCTATGTCACCGAGCGGAACTACCGCACCTTCTACGCGGAGGCGGTGGAGGACATCGCCGAGTTCCTGGCCGGTACGCCGGTCCGTCGGCTGACGGGCGCCTGAGATCGCCCGCTCCGTCGAACGGGACGATCACGCGGCTTGCCCGGTGCTCAGGACCCGCCCCGCTCGCGCGGGATCCTCTCCCCGGCCTCGATCGCCACGGGCAGCCGGTTCTCGGCCGGCGGGAGCGGGCAGGTGGCGAGGTCGGTGTAGGCGCACGGCAGGTTCGTCGCCCGGTTGAAGTCCAGGACGACCGTGCCGTCGGCGGCGGGCGGGGCGATGGCCAGGGCGCGGTTCGCCGCGTAGGTGGTGACCCCGGAGGTCGCGTCGGTGAACAGCACCATCAGGCTGCCCGGTGCGCGTCCGGCGAACGCGGTGAGTGCCAGCGGGCGTCCGTCCAGCTCGAACTCGACCCGGCCCGGCGCGTCGTACACATGCTCAAGGCCCTCCACCGCCGCGCCCACGGTCGTCGGCCGGGGCTCGTCGAAGGGCGTGTAGCGGCCGGTCACCGTCCAGCGGGGGTGCGGGGCGTAGGCGGGCGTACCGGTGAACGCGGTGCGCAGGGGTGTGTCCGGGTGCCGGGGGCGGACGATGTCGTGTCCGCCGCGCTTGGCCACCTCGATGACGGCGTCGCCCCAGACCGCGTCGACTCCGCCGCGCTCAGGGAGCACCCCGAAGCGGTGCTCGCCGTGGACGGGGGTTCCGTCCACGACCAGTTCCTCCCCCTCGTCGAGGACCACGACGACCCCGTCGGCGCCGCTCGACCAGGCGCCCGGAGCGTCCGGGAGGCGCTGCGGCTCGGTGCTGAGCCAGTTCAGGCTGGTGATGGCGAGAAACCCGTGCGGGTCGGCGAGCCGTGCCTCCTGTCCGGTGTGCCACTCCTGCCAGTCGTGGGTGAAGGCGGCCAGGTCCGTGGTGGTGTCCTGAACGGTCATGCGTGTTCCTTCGCTTACGGGGGGAGGGGCTGGGATGCGGCCGGCGCGGGTCACGACGGCCCGGTGCGCGATTGTCGGTACGTGTGGTCGCGGCCGAGAAGCGCTCGGAGGGCGGGTGCGGAGACGCGCGGGGCGGAAGAGGAGACCCGGCAGAGAAGTCAGCGGCGGGTCAGTGGCCGGACGGCACAGATCGCGCTGGCCTGTCGACAGAGGTCGACGTGCCGGCGGGACACGAGGCGCGGGTCCTGGCTCACACCGAGCAGAATGACAGTGCTCGTCTGGGATGGTCAACAGCCGCCGGGCCGGGGCGGCTTGTCGGTCCGACGGCGGCATTGCGGCCGTGTTGCGGAAAGCTTGCGCATCCTAGGCGAGCGACTCCCCGATCGTCGCGGCCACCGAGGCGGACGCGCGGCACCGGCTCGCCGAACTCCAGGACCTCATCCACGACGACGTCGCCCGTCGGCTCGTCCAGGACAACATCGGCGATCTCGACCTGAGCGACTACCCGGTGGACGGTCCGCTGCCGGACATCCCCGACAGTGGATTCCTGTTCCTGGCCTGGTGCGCGGCAACCGCCATGACGACGACCGACGTCAGGACGATGCCCGCGCCGACGTAGAGCGGTGCGGTGTAGCCGAGGCCCGCGGTGATGGCCAGGCCCCCGAGCCAGGCGCCGAGGGCGTTGCCGAGGTTGGACGCGGACACGTTGGCACTGGCGGCCAGGGCCGCGCCGTGGGCGTAGTCGGTGACGCGGGTGATCATGCCGGGTACGCCCGCGAACCCGAACACGCCCATCAGGAAGGTCAGTACGACCGATGCGGTGGCGTTGGCGGCCAGCAGACCGAATGCCGTCAGAGTGACGGTGAGTCCGAGCAGGGCCAGGATCAGGGCGCGGTCACGGTCGCGGTCGGCCGCTCGTCCGCCGACCAGGTTCCCCACGACCAGGCCGACGCCGTACACCATCAGCAGCCAGGCGACCTGCGCCGACGAGAAGTCGCCGACCTCGGTGTACGTGTAGGCGATATAGCTGAACGCGCCGAACATCCCGCCGTACCCGAGCGCGGTCGCCGTCAGGGTCAGCCACACCTGCCAGGACCGGAACTCCCGCAACTGGGCCCGTAGGCCGGCGGGTTCCGCCGAGTCCGAGCCGCCTGCCTTCGTCAGCGACCGTGTCTCTCCCGCCCGGCCGGGGACGAGGGCGACGATCCCCGCCAGCGCGAGTACGCCGATCGCGGTGACCGCCCAGAAGGCCGCCCGCCAGCCCCAGCGCTCACCGACCAGCGCGCCGAACGGCACGCCCAGCACGTTCGCCAGCGTCAGCCCGGCGAACATCACCGCCACCGCGCGGGACTTCCGCTCCGGCGCGACGAGACTGCGCGCGACCAGCGAGCCGATACCGAAGAACGAGCCGTGGCACAACGCCGCGACGATCCGCCCGAGCAGCATCACCCGGTAGTCCGGCGCGACGGCGGACAACAGGTTGCCGACGACGAACAACGCCACCAGGCCGACCAGGACCTGCTTGCGGGGCAGCCGTGCCGTCGCCGCCGTCAGGACGATCGCACCGACCGCGACACTCAACGCGTACCCGGAGATCAGTCGGCCCGCGGCGGCCTCGGACACCGCGAAACTCGACGCCACCTGCGGCAGCAGCCCGGCGATCAGGAACTCGGTCAGACCGATCCCGAAACCGCCCAGCGCCAACGCGACGAGCCCGCCCGGCATCCGGCGCTCGCCGCCCCCGAAGTCCGCCTCCCCGCCCCCGAATTCGCTCATGTCCAGACCCTCACCCCTGACGGCGGACCCGTCCATGGACAAAGATCGACCACGCTTGGACGAACGCGAGGAACCGCCCTCCCCGAGAACGGCCTCCCCTGAGAGCCGCCGAAACCCCTCACGCCTCCGTCAGGAACAGCTCGACGACCGGCACGAGCACATCGGGCCGGGTGACCGGAAGCGTCAGCGTCAGAGTGCCCTCGGGCTGGGGCATGGGGGAGAGGTGGGCGTGCGGTTGCGGCGTGCTGTCGAGGACGTCGAGCCCGACTTCGCTGCCGTCGCCCAGGAGTTGGGCGTACTCCACCCGGCCGGCCAGCCCGGGCAGGTGCACATGTCTGAACGGCCAGGAGAACAGGTGGAGGTAGAGACGGTCGCCGCGCAGGGTGTACACGCCGTGGGCGGGCGGCGTGAACGGAGCGGGGCCGGCGCCGTGGATCGCGCGGGCGTGCAGCCGCATCCAGTCCGCCAGGGAACCCAGGGCGGCACGGGCGCGCGGCTCGATGTTCCCGCGGCCGTCGGGACCGATGTTGAGGATCATGTTGCCGTTGTTCGACACGGACTGGACGAGCATGCGCACCAGGTCACCGGGCTCCTTGAACTCCAGATTGTCCCGGTGGTACCCCCAGGAGCCGTTGAGGGTCTGGCACGCCTCCCACATGATCTCGACGCCGTCCTCGACGAGCGGACGGTCCGGCTGGTACTGCTCGGGCGTCACGTAGTCGCCCGGGATGCCGAGGCGGTTGTTGACCACGATGCCCGGCTGGAGGGCGCGGGTCGTCGCGAGGAGTTCCGCCGAGTCCCAGTCCTCCGGTCCCTTGCCCGGCATCCCACCGCGGTCCCAGGGAAACGTGAAGTCGTAGAACATCAGGTCGACCTGGCCGTACGAGGTGAGCAGCTCCTTGACCTGGGCGTGCAGGTAGGCGCGGTATCTGCCCATGTCGCGGCCGGAGTTGAGGGCCGCCACGTCCGGCGCGTTGCGCAGCGGGTGCACGCCGTCGATCACGTAGTCGGGATGATGCCAGTCGAGGAGCGAGTGGTAGAAACCGACCTTCAGTCCTTCGGCGCGTACGGCGTCCACGAACTCGGCGACCAGGTCCCGGCCGCAGACGCGGGCCGAGGTGTAGTCCGTGACCGCCGAGTCCCAGAGGCAGAAGCCGTCGTGGTGCTTGGTGGTCAGTACGGCGTACCGCATGCCGGCCGCGCGCGCCGCGCGGGCGATGTCGGCGGCGTCGAACAGATCGGGGTCGAAGCGGTCGACGTATCGCTGGTACGTGGCATCGTCGATCTCCTCGTAGCTGCGCACCCATTCGTGCCGTGCGGCCATGCTGTAGACGCCGAAGTGGACGAAGAGGCCGAACCTCGCCTCCCGCATCCAACCGGTCGCCGCGGGTGTGTCACGCGTCTGGGGCAATTCATTTCCTCGCAATTCCTCAGGATCGACTGAGGGGCAATCCTCCCCTTCCATGGCATCCCGTCAAACACGCCGCCGACATACGAACCTGGTTCCTTTTTCATTTGGGACCAGGTTCGTTTATGGGTGACTACCAATGCCTGCTTGACACCCGGTGATTTCCGTCCGCAGAATTCGGCAACCGAGATGGGAGGTCAGCCGTGCGGCTCAGGCGTTCCTTGAGAACCGGTCCTGCAGTGGTCGCCGTGGTGCTGAGCCTGGCGCTCACCGCCTGCCAGGACAGCGGTTCGGCGAATTCGAGCAGTGGCTCACTGATGATCAATTACGCTTCCGGAAAAACCGTGCTCCAGCGGAACTTCAATCCGCTGACCAGCACAGGTGACGCTTCTCCGGGAACCAGGATCTACATGTACCAGTCGCTCATGGGGGTGAATGTCCTCAAGGGCGGCGAATTCGAACCATGGCTCGCTTCCGCGCAGAAACTGTCGGCGGACGGCCGTACACTGACCGTGGACATCGAGAAGAAAGCCACCTGGAGCGACGGGACACCGGTCACCGCCGCCGACGTGGTGTTCACCTTCGAGCTGGTGAAGAGAACACCCGCACTCAACTCGTCCGGTGTCTCGTTCTCCTCGGTGACCGCGCAGGGGCAGAAGACGGTCGTCTTCCAATTCGACAAGCCCGCTTTCACCCAGGTCGCCTCGATTCTCCAGCAGTACATCGTGCCGGAGAAGTACTGGGCGAATCAGAAGGACCCGGTCACCTTCACCAACCCCGACCCCGTGGGCAGCGGCCCGTACACCCTCAAGCGGTTCGACCCGCAGCAGATCAGCCTCACCCTCCGGAACGACTACTGGCGCAGCAGGATCCAGGTCAAGCAGATCCGGCTGCCCGTGGTGAACTCCGCCACCGAGATCTCCCAGCTGACCAGCGGTCAGGAGGACCTGAGCGGCGGCGCGATACCCAACCTGGAGAAGCAGTACGTCGACAAGGACCCGGCGAAGAACGGTTACTTCTATCCGACGTACGGGTCGCTGGTCCTGGTCTTCAACCACGACCGGGGCGCGTTGAAGGATCTTCACCTGCGCAAGGCGGTCGAGCTGGCCATCGACCGTCCGCAGCTCATCCAGCTCGTCACCCAGCTCGGCGCGACCCCCATCAGCCAGACCGGCCTGGACGCGGCGACCCAGGGCAAATGGCTCGACCCCGCCTACAAGGACGCCGTCCAGACCGACCTCGCAGCCGCCAAGTCCCAGCTCCAGCAGGCCGGTTACACCCTCAGCGACGGCAAGGCGGTGAAGGACGGCAAGCAGCTCACGCTCGACTACATCGAGGTCGCCGAGTTCGCGGACTCCGTGCAGCGGGCCCGGATCATCGCCGACCAGCTCGGCAAGATCGGCATCAAGGTGAATGTGCAGCCCCTGGCCAGCGGCACCTACACCGACACCCGCGCCAAGGGCGACTTCGACCTCGCCTCGTACGGACTCGCGTACGGCGCCGTGCCCTGGCAGGTCTACAACCCGCTGCTCAGCAGCCAGTTCGCCGGCACCGAGAAGGGCGGCAAGGCGCAGACCAACAACTACCTGCGCTGGCGCGACCCGAGCACCGACGATCTGCTGAACCAGCTCGCGAACTCCGGCGACGAACAGACACAGATCCAGCTCACCCGGAAGCTGGAGAAGATCATCGTCGACCAGGTGCCCTTCGTGACACTGTCGAACATCACCGCCGGCTGCGCGTGGAGCGCCCGCAACTGGACCGGATTCCCCGACAAGAGCAATCCGTACGCCATCTGCGCGCCCTGGAACGGCGGACCGGCGTTCGAGAACGTCCTCGCCCAGCTGAAGCCGGTGAAGTGATGGGTGAAGTGATGGGCGTGCCCAGGGAGTTCGCCCGATGACGGCGACGACACTTCCGGCGCCGCACACCGAGCCGCCGACGGCGGACGGCCCCGCACGCCGTCGCCGACGCGGCGGCCGGGCCCGGGTCCTGCTGCGCCGCCTCGGCTTCTACCTCGCGACCGCCGCCGTGGCCGTCACCCTGAACTTTGTCATCCCCCGCCTCATGCCGGGCGACCCGGCCTCCGTCATCCTGAACAAGCTGGCCCAGAGGTCACAGGTCAACGCGGCCACCGAGAAGTCCATCCAGGCGTTGTTCGGCGTCCCCGACCAGAACCTGGGGGAGCAGTACCTGCACTACCTCTCCCAGCTCGCCCACCTCGACTTCGGGATCTCCACCGCCTACTTCCCGCAGCCCGTGGGCGAGATGATCTCCCAGGGCCTGCCCTGGACACTGGGCCTGGTCAGCCTGACCACCGTCCTGGCGTTCCTCCTCGGCACCGGACTCGGCATCGTCTCCGGGGCCAGGCCCGGCAGCCGCCTGGACAGCGTGCTGGCACCGCTCGCGACCTTCCTCGGCTCGATGCCGTACTTCTGGGTCGCCACCATGCTCCTGCTTCTGCTGTCCGTGAGCCTGCCGGTCTTCCCCTCCCAGAACGGCTACGACCTCAACCTCGAACCGGGCCTCGACTTCGCCTTCGTCAGCAGCGTGATCGCGCACGGCTTCCTGCCCGCGCTGACGATCGTCCTCTCCTCGGTCGGCGGCTGGCTGCTCGGTATGCGCAACATGATGATCACCACCGTGGCCGAGGACTACGTCAGCCTCGCCGAGGCCAAGGGGCTCAGCCGCTGGCGGATCATGCTGGCGTACGCCGCCCGCAACGCGATGCTGCCGCAGGTGGCGGGCCTGGCCATCTCGATCGGCACCGTGGTCGGCGGCTCGCTCCTCGCCGAGGCGGTCTTCGCCTACCCCGGCATCGGCTACCTCTTCTACCAGGCCGTGGTGAACCTCGACTATCCGCTGATGCAGGCGCTGTTCCTGATCATCTCGCTGTCCGTACTGGTGGCCAACTTCATCGCCGACTCCGTCTACGTCCTGCTCGACCCGCGCACCCGGGAGGACGCATGACGACCGCCGCGCCGCTCACCTGGCGCACCGCGTGGCACAAGCTGGTCCCCGCCAACCGCAAGGCCCGCGTCGGACTCGCGATCATCGCCGGGTACGTCCTCGTGGCCGCCGCGGGTCCGTGGATCGTGCAGTCGGTGATGGGACTGTCGCCCACGGAACTCACCGGGGCCGTCCTCCAACCTCCCTCCATGGACCACCCGTTGGGCACCACGCAGGACGGCACCGACGTCCTCGCCCAACTCGTCGTCGGCACCCGGACCTCGCTGCTCGTGGGCGCCGTCGCGGCCGTCGTCTCCACCACGCTGTCGGTGGCCGTCGGGCTGATCGGCGGCTACTACGGCGGCACGGTCGACTCGGTGCTCGGCGCCCTCACCAACGTCTTCCTCGTGCTGCCCGGGCTGCCGCTGGTCATCATCCTCGCCGGATATCTGCGGGGTCGGGGTGGGCCGTTCGCGGTCGCGCTGGTCATCGGCCTGACCGGCTGGGCCTGGGGCGCCCGCTCCAAGCGCGTACAGACCCTGTCCCTGCGCAACAGGGACTTCGTCCTCGGCGCCCGGCTGCTGGGGGAGAGCAATCCGCGGATCATGCTCGTCGAGGTGCTGCCCAATCTGCTGCCGGTGATCTCCGCGACGCTGATGCTCTCCCTCGTCACCTCCATCCTCGCCGTCTCCGGCCTGGACTTCCTCGGCATCGGCGACATCAACACCGTCAGCTGGGGCACCATGCTCTATTTCGCCCAGCAGCGGCAGGCGATGGTCTCCGGCGCGTGGTGGTGGTTCGTACCGCCCGGAGTCGCCATCACGGTGCTCGGCGCCGCCGCCGGGCTCGTCAACTTCGGCATCGACGAACTGACCAACCCGCGACTGCGCGGCGCCCGCCGCAAGAAGGGGGCACAGTGAGCCTGTTGCTGGACGTCAGGAACCTCAGCGTCGACTACGGCACGGCCGCCGAACCCCTGCCCGCAGTGTCCCAAGTGTCCTTGGAACTGCGCCGCGGCGAGATCCTCGGCATCGCCGGCGAGAGCGGCAGCGGCAAGACCACCCTGATCAACGCCCTGCTACGGCTGCTGCGCCCACCCGCAGTCGTCCGCACGGGCAGCGCCACGCTCCACCCGCGCTCGGGCGACCCCGTCGATCTGCTCCACGCCGACGCACGCGAACTGCGCAGGACCCGCTGGGAACACACGGCAGTCGTCTTCCAGAGCGCCATGAACGCCCTCAACCCCGTCGCCAGACTCGGCGCCCAGTTCACCGACACCCTGCACGCCCACCGCCGTATGACCAGATCACAGGCCCGCGAACGCGCCGCGCACATGCTCGGACTCGTCGGCATCCCCGCCACCCGCCTGGACAGCTTTCCGCACGAACTCTCCGGCGGAATGCGCCAGCGGGCCACCATCGCGCTCGCCCTGGTCTGCGACCCCGACCTGCTGGTGATGGACGAGCCGACGACGGCTGTGGACGTGGTGATGCAGCGGCAGATCCTGCGCCAAGTCATCCGGTTGCAGCGGGAGTTGGGCTTCTCCGTCGTCTTCATCACGCATGACCTGTCGCTGCTCCTGGAGATCGCCGACCGTATCGCCGTCATGTACGGCGGACGGATCGTGGAGAGCGGCCCGGCCGGCGATCTGTACCGGGACCCGAGACACCCGTACACCCGTGGACTGCGCGACTCCTTCCCGCCGCTGCGCGGATCGATGCGCCGCCTGAGCGGCATCCCCGGCAACCCGCCCGACCTGCGCGGCCTCCCACCCGGCTGCCCCTTCCAGCCACGCTGCCCACACGCGACGCCCGAGTGCGAGGCGGCACCTCCCGCGCTCACCACGTACGGCACAGAGCGCGCCGTGGCCTGCATCCACGCCGACGACCTGCCCGCGCCGACCGCCGGAGGGCGAGCATGACCGACGAGCAGGCCCCGGCGCGCAAGCGGGCCGAACCGGCTCCCGTACTCGAGGCGGTGGACGTCACCGTCCACTACCCGGTGCACCGCTCCCGTGGCGAGAGTGTGCACGCGCTGGAGAACGCCTCCCTGCGCCTGATCCCGGGCCGCACCGTGGCCCTCGTCGGCGAGAGCGGCAGCGGTAAGTCCACCTTCGCCCGGACTCTCGCCCTCGCCCAGACCCCCACCAGCGGCAGCGTCCTGCTGAACGGGAAACCCGCCTCGGCACGCGGCCGCCGGGCCCGCCGCGCCTACGCCCGCCGGGTCCAGATGGTGCTCCAGGATCCCTTCGCCTCCCTCAACCCCCTGCACCGCGTGCGCTACCTGCTCGAACGGCCGCTGCGGCTGCACGGCTCCGTCACCGGCCGCGAGGACCTGGAACGGCGCCTGCGAGCCTTGCTGGAACGGGTGCGGCTCACCCCGCCCGAGCGCTTCCTGGACGCCTTCCCGCACGAGCTGTCCGGCGGCCAGCGCCAGCGCGTCGCGATCGCCCGCGCGCTCGCCGTCGAACCCGAAGTGCTCCTGGGTGACGAGCTGGTGAGCATGCTGGACGTCTCCATCCGCCTGGAGATCCTCAACCTCCTCGCCGCCCTGCGCGACGAGGAACACCTGGCCATGCTCTACATCACCCACGACATCGCCGGTGCCCGCTACTTCGCCGACGAGATCGCGGTGATGTACGCGGGGGAGATCGTCGAGTACGGCACGGCGGAAGACGTCACCCAGACCCCGGCCCACCCGTACACCCGACTGCTCCTGGACTCGACCCCGGACCCGGACCGGATGGAGTTCCTGGCGGGCCGCACCAACCGCACGGACGGCGAACCTGACGCCACCGGGGACGACTACGGCGAACCCCCGGACCTCGTCCACCCTCCGTCCGGCTGCCGCTTCCACCCGCGCTGCCCCCTGGCCCGCGCCGCATGCCGCACCGAGCGGCCCCCGCACGTCGAGCTGACCGACCGTCACTGGGCCCGCTGCGTCCTGCTGGCGCAACCGGACGCCGCCCGTGACACGACCACCGCGGAGCTGACCCCGTGACCACCCTCCCGGACGACCTGATCGAGGCCGCCCACCGCTGCCTCGTCCTCGGCTTCGACGGTACGACCGTCCCCGGCGACCTGAGACGGCTGGCGGACACCGGACTCGGCGGCGTCATCCTGCACACCCGCAACGTCGCCGGACAAGCCCAACTGCGCCGCCTCACCGACGAGTTGCGCTCCCTGCGCCCCGGACTCCTGGTCACCGTCGACCAGGAGGGCGGAAGCATCAGCCATCTCGCCAGGGCCGGGGCACCCGAAACCCCGGGCGCCTGGGCGCTCGGCGTCGCCGACGACACCGAGCTGACCGCCGCCGTCGCCGACGCGCTCGCCCGGCACCTGGCCGAGTGCGGAGTCGCCGTCAGCTACGCCCCCGTGGCCGACGTGCACCGGGACGTCGCCAACCCCATCGTGCGCACCCGCTCCTTCGGCGCCGACCCCGGCCAGGCCGCCCGGCACGTCACGGCCTGGACGAAGGCCACGCTGGCCGCCGGCATCGCCCCGTGCGCCAAGCACTTCCCGGGCCACGGCTCGACCACCGTCGACAGCCACCTGGGCACCGCCGTCGACACCAGGGACGAGCAGGCCCTCCGCGAGATCGACCTGCCGCTCTTCCGGGCCGCCATCGCTGCGGGCGTCCCGCTCGTCATGACGGCCCACGTCGTCTACCCGGCCCTCGACGCGACCGCCCCCGCCACCCTCAGCCGCCGCATCCTCACCGACCTCCTGCGCACCGAACTCGGCTTCGAGGGCGTCATCGTGACCGACGCCCTGGAGATGAAGGCGATCTCCGACACGGTCGGCGAACCGGCCGCGGCCGTCGCGGCGATCGCCGCGGGAGCCGACCAGCTGATCATCGCCCGCCCCGACCCGCAACTGTGGCTGCGCTGCCGGGACGCCCTGCTCGACGCCATGGTGGGCGGCACGCTCGACCCCGCCCGGGTCGTCGACGCAGCCCGCCGCGTCGACGCCCTGGCCGACCGGTTCGCCCAGCCACCGACCACGACCGGCGGCCCCGCCCCGGAGGACGTGGGGCTGCTGGCCGCCCGCCGCGCCATCCGCTGGAAGCCCCTGCCCGGCCCCGTCGTCGATCCGTACGTCGTCGACCTGCACCGCCGCCCCAACCCCGCGCTGGAATGGGACCGTACGGACCTCCTCACCCTCCTGCGGGAGGTCATGCCCGCCACCGACGGCGTCGTGACGAGCGAAGGCCCCGTCGACGTGCCCGGCATCCTGCGGCACGCCCAGGGGCGGCCACTGCTGATCGCCACCGAGGACGCGGACCTGCACCCCTGGCAGTCCGAGGCCCGCACCGCCCTGTTCACCGCCCGCCCCGACGCCCTCCTCGTCGCCACCGGCATGCCGGACGCGGAGACGGAGGCGGCCGACGGGCTGTGCGCGTACGGACGGGGCCGGGCGAACCTGCGAGCCGTGGCCGAGGCGCTGCTCTAGGGCGCGGCCGGGACGGTGGAGCGAGGGCGAGTGCCAGTGGGGAGCGGGTGGGCGTCGGCGGAGAGAGGGGGAGTGTCGGTGGGGAGTGGGTGGTGGTCGGCGGGGCGGCCGGTCAGGGCCGCGACTATCGCCAGGCGGTACAGCCCGGTCGGCCGGCCCTTTCGACGGGTCTGGGCCAAGCCCTCGGCGGTGACCAGGCCGTGGGCGTGGAGCTTGCGGACCAGGCGTCGCCCGCTGGGATCGGTGACGGCCATGGCGTCGGCCAACTCGCTCGGCGTGACGGTCCGTCCGGCCAGGTCGCGCTCGATCGCGGCGAGCCGTGACAACGTTGCCGGACTGAGCCCGACGGTCCGGGCGAGGGACCGCATCCGGTCGTCCTGCTCCTGGGCGGACCGGGGCTGCGGCGGTCCGCCCGGCCCCAGCGGCCCGATCACGAGCCCGCCGTCCTCCATCAGATAGCCGCACGGCCGGTTCTCCGACTCCGCGCGGGCGGCGGCCCGTTCGGCGAGCATCACCGAGGAACGTGCCGAGGGCCCCACGCCGAACCCGGCGGCCACCCCCACACCGAGTGACTCCTGGGCCTGCTCCAGCACCGGAACGATGAGCCAGTTGCGGCTGAGCCGCTCGAACACCGTCCGGCGCCCGAGAACCACCACACCGCGCCGGCCACGGTTCTCGATCCAGGCGTCGCTGAGTTCGGGCGTGGCCCGCAGCAGCTGCAACAGACCCATGCGGCCACGCTCCAAGTCGCCTGGACCACCACGCCTGTTGACACAGAACACGCCGGCGGCGAACCCGGCGGCGCCCGCCTGCTCGGACCGGATGCGCAGCACCAGCTCGTGCAGCTCCGCGCGGATGCTGGACGGCACGGGCGAGCCGTTCAGTACGCGCAGGCTGCCGCGCAACTGCCGCAGAACAGCGGTCCGCGCGGTGATGACGTACCCGCCGCCCTCCCGGAGGGAACGCTGGTGGAAGGCACAGATCTCCTCGACGGACCGGTCGTCGGCGTACGGCAGACACGCGACCCGGGTGCGGTCGATGTGCAGCGCCTCCGTCACCTCGGAGACCACCTCGTGGTCGAAGGTGTCGATGCTGACCGGAACCGGCTGCCAGCCACGGGCCTGCGCCTGGGACAACGCCAGCGCCAGATCGAGGGCCGAACTGCGGGTGACCGCGACAGGAAGGCCGGGGGAGAGGACGTCACGGCACGCGCGATACGGAACGGCCCCCACCAGCAGTCCGTCCAGCGCGTGCCCGTCGACGAGGCTCTGCACACGGGGCCGGATCTCGTGCTCGTGCCCGTACGTGACCCACTTCAGCGAGATTCCGGACAGCGGCTCGACGGCCTCCTCGAAGACCCCACGCCGGCTTGCGTGAACGACAAGTCCGATCGACAAACTCACGATGTACCACCCATCAGGAACGTGGTCCTGGGCTGCTCTTGGCGGAAGACGGTACACGGAGGGACGGTCTTGCCGCCGCCGGGAGGTGCACGACCCTTGACGGGCGGAGATCGGGAGGGTGATTCTTAGTAGAGGATACTCATTACAGGACGAATTTGGCGTGGTCAGGTAAAAAGTCCAGTAGATGGTGGACTCGGAGAGGGTAATGGTGCCCTCAACGGGAAGGTGATGGCCGTGTCGTCGAGTTCGGTACGAGGTGTGTCGGCTACGCCGGTGGAATCGATCATCGAGCCTCTGCGTGAATGCATGGTCTCGATGGGCAGCGGCCACGGCAAGGAGACCGGCGACCGGCGCAGCCCGGAACGTACCGTCCTGGGACGGGTCGCCTCCATCATGGAGGTGTTCAACGGCGGTCAGCAGGTGCTGAGTCTCGGTGATCTCAGCGACCGCACGGGACTTCCGAAGTCGACCCTGCACCGCCTGGCCGATCAGCTGTGCCAGGTCGGGTGGTTGGAACGCGATCCGGGCGGCTACCGCGTCGGTATGCGGCTGTTCGAACTGGGGAGCCTCGCCGTCGAAGGACATCGGCTGCAGGAAACAGCGTTCCCGTACCTCCAGGCCCTCGCGGCCAAGACCGGGATGTCCGCGCAACTCGGCATCCTCGACCGGACCGAGGTCGTGTATCTCGAACGTATCGTGGTGGGCCCGGTCCGGCTGCCGACTCGGCGCGGTGGACGCCAGCCCGCCTACTGCACCGCGTTGGGCAAGGCGATGGCGGCGTTCGACGGCGAGGCCATGCGCGCGGTGGTCTCCTCGCCGATGCCGAGAAGGACGGCGAACACGATCACGGAATCCTTCGCCCTGTGGACGGAACTCGACCAGATTCGCAAGGTCGGCATAGCGCTCGACCGCAGCGAGGCCTACGAGGAACTCGTGTGCGTCGCCGCGCCGATCCGCGACTCGGGGCGCGCGATCGGGGCGGTGTCCGTCACCGGACCGGCCGGTCGGATGAGATGGCGTATGGCAACCGAGGCCGTGCACAGCACGGCCGCCGCGATCTGGAACGCGAGCTTCAGGTTCGGGAGCGCGGGCGCCCGGATGTAGCGCCCGCTTCCCAGGCAGTCGTCGTGAGGAGACGGGCCGCCGCTCGGGTGTCGGGTCAGCGATGGATCCAGCCCGCGTCGTGCCAGTACGTCCGGAGCTTCTCCATCGGCTCGGGCCAGGTCTCGGCGTAGGTGACGCCCTCGGGTCCGGCCGTCATGAGATAGGGGGTTCCGGCAGTGCTGATCCAGAACTCGCCCGGACCGACGGTCCTGCTGCCCTCCTCCCCGTCCTTGCCCCAAGTCACGTGGAATTGGCCGCCGAACACGATGATCAGCTCATCGAGGTTGTGGTGATGGCGGGGCACGGAGAAATTCGGCGCGCACCGCAGCCCGTTCAGATTGAACGACCCGTCCACCTTGGTCGAGAGCCACATATTGCCCTCGAAGGTCTTCTGCATATCGACCGGAGCATCGGCGAGGA
This sequence comes from Streptomyces sp. NPDC000878, assembly GCF_053599695.1. NCBI lineage: Bacteria > Bacillati > Actinomycetota > Actinomycetes > Kitasatosporales > Streptomycetaceae > Streptomyces > Streptomyces sp. NPDC000878. The sequence goes on from NZ_JBSFMT010000003.1 coordinate 194,557, forward strand.
GGCCACCTTCGTCCCAGAGGTACATGGGAGCGGCTTGATCGACCGGCAACTCGATCCAACCCTCATCGGACAGCAGACTGAAGAATTCGATTGCCATGCCCCGATTCTGCTGAACGGGGCCAGGTGTGTCATTCGTCGATCCCGTTGGACGGGACGGGCCGACGACACGACCACCGGCCGTACGTACGGTTGCGGCATGGGACTTGTTTTCGATGATCTGGTGGACGACGCGGACTGGATCCCGATGGACCTCGACCAGCAGCAGAATCCGAATTACTTCTGGAAGGACGGTGGTCTGCTGAGCGATGCGCCGGTGGACTTCCGGGCGACGTTCGACGGGGCGATGTGGGTCACCACCAAGCCGATCGACATGCCGCGCTTCAACCGCAACCCGCTGCGCGTGCGACCGCACTTCACGGTGCCCCGCCACCATCACAACGTGGACGAGATGCTCTTCGTCCTCGCGGGCGAGTACAGCATCGAGCACTACGAGACGGGCGAGCCGCAGACGGTGCGGGTGGGGCCGGGCGACTTCTTCCTCAGCCGCGCCGACACGCCGTACACGATGACGGCCGGCCCCGAGGGCGTCACGTACATCGAGACCTGGCCGAAGCCCGTGACCTACCTGGAGACGTACTGGCACGACGTCGGCTGGATCCACCGCTGAGTCGCGGTGACGCCGGTTCTCCCCCGCCGCCGGCCGCCATGCGCGACCGGACCGTCGGCACTGCCGGACAGGCCGGTGTGCCGACGGGGCGGGCGACGCTGATCCCGGATCAGTCGGTCCAGAGGAACCGGTCGGCGACCCGGTGGTGGTTGTAGATGGTCATCTCCTGCTCCTCGCTGAGCCGGTGCCCGTCGAAGCTCGGGGAGTGCATGCCCACCGTGACCTCCTTGGCGTTCATCAGGTCCTGGGTGAAGATCTCGCCGAGGTCGGCCTCGCGGAAGTCCTCGAAGAACTGCGGCTGGAAGTCGCGCTTCTTGTCGTAGTCGGCGACGGGGACCTGGTCCAGGCTGAAGATCTCGAAGAGGCAGCTGTCCGGGTCGAGGCCATTGGGGCGCGCCCGGTAACCGAACACCGACCCCTGGTTGGGCAGCAGGATCGTGTTCGGGAACACGTTCCACGCCGTACCGGCATCCGCCCACTGCTGCGGGGTGATGACCGGCCAGTCGTAGCCCTCGGCGAGCGACAGCTCCCGGTACAGCCGGAGGTAGTACTGACCGGCGGTCATCCCCTCCGGTACGTCCGCGGTCTTGAGCGCCTCGGCGGCGCGCCAGCTCCGCTCGTTCTCCAGGCCGCGCATGTCGTCGGCGATGTACTGCACGCTCAGTGCGACGCTGAGCCGCTCGTCGGTCACACCCCCCGTGCCCCGGTTGCTCGGGTCCTTGGCGGCATCACCGGAAGCCGTGTTCCTCTTCTCGCCGACACTTGAGTAGTGGGCGTGCCGCTCGTACACGGTCGTGGGCGCCCAGATCCGCGACTCGAGTTCCTTCATCGAGGCGATGTTCGTGTTCGACTTGTCGAAGCGGTAGAGCTGCGGATGCGTCCCTGCCACGTGGTACGCCTCAAGGAATCCGTCCAGTGCGGTCTTCCAGTTGCACGGCAGCAGCACGCTCTTGAACCACCGGTACCGCATGTGCTCGAACTGGAACGGCTCGAAGATCCTCGGGATCGGGTCGAGGTATTCGAGCAGCGGCTTGGCATCGGGGTCCATGTTGATGAACACGAACCCGCCCCACAGCTCCGCCCGTACCCGGACCAGACCCAGGTCGTCGTCGGAGCGGGGCACGAACTCCTCACGGTCCAGTACGAGCCTGATCGAGCCGTCCAGATTCCAACGCCAGCCGTGGAACGGGCAGATGAGCGAACCGACGCGACCCCGTCCCCGCGCGAGGCGGGTACCGCGATGCCGGCAGGCGTTGAAGTAGGCGCGGATCGAGTCCTTGGCCTCCCGCACGATCAGGATCGAATGACCACCGATCTCGTACTCGACGAAACATCCGACACCCGGCAGTTCCTCGACGCGACAGGCCATGAGCCACGCCCGCGTGAACACCTTCTCCAGCTCCAGCTTGAGGAACTCAGGGTCCAGATACCGGCCCTTGGGCACGAACGCCCGGGAGAGCCGGTACTTCTCCGGGACCTTCTCGGCGGGGACATCGCCCTCGAACCAGGGAACGCGACGGTCCAGCCGGGGCTCGACTTCCACAGACACCAGAAACCACTCCTCCACTCGTCGTACGCGTACGCCTGCGGGCGCGCACCGGGCGATGTCAGCCCGCGTCGGGGCCGGCGATCTCGGTCCCGTCGGCGCTCCGCACCACGTGGATGCAGTTGCCCGGGCACCCGTCGGCGGCGTCGATCACGTCCAGGCGCAGCTTCTCCGCCACATCGGCCTGCGAGCCTTCCGGCATCAGCAGTTCACCGTCGGCGGCGTTCTTGACGTAGGCCAGCCCGTCGCCGCCGAACTCGAAGACATCGGGCGCGTACTGGGTGCACAGACCGTCACCGGTGCACAGCTTCTGATCGATCCACACCCGTACGTCATCGCTCATGAGTCTCGGCCTCCTCCTCCGCGGCACGCTCCGGTGTCGCCGTCGGTCGCCACCGCAGCGGGGCTGAAAACGACTCTCCCCGGGGTGTCTCCGGCCGTCCACCGCCCGTCCCACCAAGCGGAATCCGCGCTCACGCAGGGCCTTGGCCCCGCCATACGCTCGACCGGCCACCCGCCACTGGAGCCCTGGACGCCGTCGCGCCGGACGCCGCTCCTCGCACGTCACACGTCACACGTATTTCCGCTCACCCCCCTTTCCCGCCGGAGGATTCCCATGACGGCAATACCTCACGCAGCGAACGGAATCGGACCCACCGCCGGCCCGGGCTGGACCCCCAGGCTCGTCTGGTCGACGGTCTTCCTGGCCATGGTTCTGGAGGCGTTGGGCCTCGGCGCCGCCATGGTCGCGATCGGGCTCCCGAGCATCCTCAAGGAGTTCCCGACGACCCAGGGCGGTTGGCTGACAACCGTCTACTTCCTGGCCGGCGCGGTCTGCGCCCCGCTGCTCGGCAAGGCGGCGGACCTCTACGGCAAACGACGGGTACTGCTGCTCACCATGCTCGTCTCGGGTGCCGGCGCCGTCGTCTGCGCACTGGCACCCAACTTCGCCGTCATGGTGGTCGGCCGGACACTTCAGGGCCCCATCCTGGCGACGCTCTCGCTGATCCCCTCCCTCATCCGGGACGTCTATCCGCCCCGGCAGGCCGCCTTCGCGGCCAGTATCACCATCACCGGGATGGGGGCGCTCTCGCTGTTCTCGCCCCTGCTCATCGGATGGCTCATCGAGGCCGTGGGCTTCCGGGGGATGTTCTGGTTCGACGCGGTCTGGACGTTCGCCCTGTGCGCGGCGATACGGCTGACCACGCCGGAGTCGACGCTGCGCCGCACCGCCCGCCCGGACGTGGTCGGCGCCACCCTGCTGGCCGCGGGTGTCCTCGGGGTGCTGCTCTACGTCAGCTGGGGCAACTCCTGGGGCTGGGGAGCCGGGACCGGCGTAACCCTGCTGGTGGCCGGGCTCGTACTGCTGGCGCTGTTCTTCTGGCGTGCACGCCGTACGCCGGAACCGATCGTCAACCTCTCCCTGTTCCGCCGGAAACAACTGCTGTACGTCTCCGTCGCGGGTGCGACCGCGTACGCCGTCTCCGCGTCGGTCTTCCAGATCATCCCCATGATGGCGATGACCCCACGGGTGGCCGGACAGACGTACGGGCTCGGGCTGACCACACTGGGATACGCCTCCCTGGAGACCCCGAAGGCGCTGGCGACGGTCGCCTGCGGTCTGCTGGTCGGCTTCCTGGCCGCCCGTGGGCGCAACCCCCGGCTCTTCATGACGCTCGGCCTCGGCGCGTGGGCGATCGGCACGACACTGCTCGCCTTCCGCAACGACACCTTCGGCGAACTCGTCGTCTGTGCCCTGATCGTCGGGGTCGGCGGCGGTCTGACGACGGCGGCCGTGCCCGGTCTCGTGATGCGCGCGACGCCCGTCGGCGACCAGGGCTCGACCGCCGGCACCGTCCAGCTCACCCAGACCGGGTTCTCGGCCGTCCTGCCCGTCGTCATGTTCGCGGTGCTCGCGCCGTACGCGACGCTCATGCCCGGGGGCGGTGTGGTCTACGCGGAGGAGGGCTTCCGCAAGTGGCTGCTGATCTCGACCGTGCTGGCGGTCGGGGTGCTCCTCATCGTGGTGACGCTGCTGCGGGAGCGCCGCGACGAGGCGGTGGAGGAGTTCACCGTCGACACGCGCGTGCCCGCGACGGTGTCAGCCGGGGACGGGGCCATGACGACCACACCCACCGCGCCGGTCGGAACACCCAAGACCTGAACACCGGTTGACGCGGCGCCCCGCCCGGCGACGGGCGGGGCGCCCCACAACCCACCCCCTCACCACTCCCAGGAGGTCGGCCCGTGGGCGAGACAGTGACCACAGACATGCTTATCGTCGGCGCCGGCCCGGTCGGGCTCTTCGGCGCCTACTGCGCGGGCTTCCGCGGGCTGCGGACCGTCCTGGTCGACGCGTTGCCGCAGTGCGGCGGCCAGATCACCGCGCTCTACCCGGAGAAGGAGATCCGTGACATCGCGGCCGTCCCCGGTGCCCGTGGACGTGACGTCGTCACCGCCCTCAAGGACCAGGCCGACGCGTTCGGCCCGACCTATCTGCTCGGCCGCCAGGCGGTCCGGCTCACCCACTCCTGGGACGGACGCCCGCAGGTCACCCTCTCCGACGGCACCGTGGTCGACGCCGGCGCGGTCGTCCTGACCGCCGGGATCGGCGCGTTCACCCCGCGAACCCTCCCGGCCGGGGAGGACTTCCTGGGCCGCGGGCTCAGCTACTTCGTCCCGTCCCCGGCGGAGTACGCCGACCGTGACGTCCTCGTCGTCGGCGGCGGGGACAGCGCGGTCGACTGGGCGCTCGCCCTGCACCCGATCGCCCGCTCGGTGACCCTCGTGCACCGCCGCGGCACGTTCCGCGCCCACGCGGCGAGCGTGCGCGACGTGAGCGAATGCGGCGTCGAGATCGTCACCAACGCCCAGGTGGAGGCCCTGTCCGGCGACGACCGGCTGCGCCAGGCCCATCTCCGGGTCGACGGCGAGGATGAGGTCCGGGTGCTGAAGGTCGACGCGGTCGTGGCCGCGCTCGGCTTCATCAGCAACCTCGGGCCGCTCGCCGACTGGGGCGTGGAACTGGAGCGACGCGCGATCGTCGTCGACACCCGGATGCGTACCGCCGTCGACCGGGTCTACGCCGCCGGCGACGTCACCGCGTACCCCGGCAAGGTCCGCCTGATGTCCGTCGGCTTCGGGGAGGTCGCGACCGCGGTCAACAACGCCGCGGTCGCCCTGGACCCCGCGCTGTCACTGTTTCCCGGTCACTCGACCGAATCCGCCTGACCGACCGGGTCGAGCGGGGCCCGGTTCCTACGGGGCCTCGCCGGCCATGGCGAGGGCGGCGACGTAGGAGAACGCCATCGACGAGCCCACAGGGCCTCCCGCGCCGGGATAGATCCGGCCGGACATCGGAGCCATCGTGTTCCCCGACGCGTACAGGCCGGTGATCACCGAGCCGTCGGGCCGTACGACGCGCGCGTGGTCGTCCGTCCTGAGGCCGCCCTTGGTCCCCAGGTCGGAGAGCACGATCGTCGCCGCGTAGAACGGCGGCTTGTCGATCACACCCAGGCAGGGATTGGGGCCGTCGGTGTGGGCCCCCGCCATCCCCGTGATCATGAGATCCCAGGGATCCTCGCCCCGGCCGAACTGCTCGTCCTTGCCGCCGCGGGCAAAGCCGTTGAACCGCTCGACGCTCTCGGTCAGCGCACCTCCGGGTACGCCGATCAGCGCCGCCAGCTCCTCGAGTGTCCCGGCCCGTTGCAGAACACCCACCTCGACGAACTCGTCGACGTCGAACCAGCCCGGGACCTGCGGGGCGACGGGCAGCCCCGCGAAAGCCCGCTCGTTGTCGATCTGCCGCTGGTCGAACACCCAGTGCGTGGGAAGGTGTGACACGCCCGAGGCCCGGTGCGCCCGGAGCATCTCGTGACCGGCCCGGTCGTACGGGAGACGCTCGTTCATGTAGCGCTGCCCGGCGGCGTTGACCCAGATGCCGCTCCACACCGACGTGTAGAACACCGGACGCGTACGGGGTACGACGAGGCCCGGCGCGAGCCACGACTCGTCGAGCAGGTCGGTCGCCGCCCCGATGGCCATGCCCGCGGTGAGGGCGTCGCCGGTGTTTCCCGGGCAGCCCTGGGTCCATTCGTCGGTGAGGCCGGGCTGGAACCGCTGACGGAGCGCGGCGTTGCGCTCGTATCCGCCCGCCGCGAGGAGTACGCCCCGGCCGGCGCGGAACGTCACCGGCTCGCCCTCGCGCACGGCCTCCACCCCGACGACCACGCCGTCCTCGACGAGAAGGCGCTCCAGCGCGGTGTTCGTCAGCACCGTGCCGTTGCCCGTCTCCGTGAACGCGAGCAACGCGCGACCGATGAGGGCCTGCCCGCCGATCATCACCGGGCCGGGATCGACACCCCAGCGCTCCGTCCAGAGCGGCCTGCGCACCAGGGGCTCCAGATCACCGAGTTCGGAACGGTCGAGGTCCGGAGGGAAGATGGTGCGCCCCTGCGGCAGGCTTCCCGGCCGTCCGGCGAAGTAGTCGGGTACACCCTGCCAGACGAACCGGCCGAACCGCGGATTGCTCTCCAACTCGTCGATCATGCGAGGCCCCGCCTGGAGGAAGGCCTCCCGCAAGGAGGCCGGCGAGTCGTCGCCGACGATCGCGTCGAGATAAGGACGTGCGATATCGGGACCGTCCTCTATCCCGGCGCGCTGCTCGGCGGCGTTGCCGGGGAGCCAGATCCCGGCACCGGAGTGGGCCGTCGTCCCGCCGACGAACTCCGTCTTCTCGATGACCAGCGTGCGCAGTCCGCGAGACGCCGCGGCGTACGCGCCGACCAGACCCGCCCCCGAGCCGACGACGATGACATCGTACGAATCAGCCGTGCCTGCGCCGCTCATGACGGTTCCCCTCACGATGTGTCGAGCATGGGACGGGCCGGCCGAACTCACCACGGAGAACGCCGTACCGGAAGGCCGGCGCTTCAGCCCCGGACCGCGTTCGAGGCCGCTTCGAGATGCGCGAACCCCTGGGCGCTTGCCTCGTCGAGCTCCATGACCTCGACGAAGTGGCCCAGTTCGGCCGTCATGTCGAGGTACCCGAAGCGGATGCCACCGCTGTCCCCGAACTGCTTCCAGGTTCTGCCGCTCGCGGCGACGACCGCGGACGCCTCGTCGAAGTCGTCGACGCGGAAGCCCAGGTGATGCAACGTCGCCGGCACCCCGGGCCTGATGGCGCCCCGATAGAGGCCGACCGCGCCGGCCACCGGGCGGATGATCTCCAGATTGGTCGGACCCGCGTTGACGAGGGCGACATCGATGACCCATTCGGCAGCCGGTTCACCGTCCACCACCACGAAGGGGGTCCTCGGGTCTCCGGCACCGGTCGGAGGCAGGCCGCCGCCCAGAGACGACTTGTAGTGCCTGACGCACTCCACCGTCCCCAACCTCGACTCGAGGAAGGACGCCGCGGCGTCGATGTCGTCCGTCACGTATCCGAGCTGCATGAAATTGCGGAAGAGGTCACTCAACGACCGCATTTCGGACTCCCTTGTCCCGGCGGTGGTCGCCGCGAGTCATTGCCCTGTGCCACTCGCTGCGGACCAGTGCGGGAAACGACTCTCCGCCCGGCAGCCACGGTCGTCCACCGCGGATCCCATCAGGCGGAATCAAGGCGGAACCAAGACGGGATCAAGGGAGACATCGGTGACGGTTCGGCTCCGGCACGCCATGGTCAACGGCCCGGCGGCTGCGCGTGGTTCACGGATCACCGGGTCACGGATCACCGGTGTGGGACGATGCGTGGATGACCGGATCGAGCGAGGAACCGACGCGGCTGCGACGGCCCGTGCCTCGACCCGACGACGACCGACCGGTGACCCCGCACCTGGACCGGGGATCGGTCGACCACCGGCTGATCACGATGCGCAAGGCGGTCGGGCAGCTCGACTCCTTCGGGCCGATGGATCGCACGCGCCTGGAGAGCGATCCGGCGGCCGGGCTCGTCGTCGAGCGGATCCTGGCACTCCTGGTCGACCTGGCCTTCGCGATCAACAGTCATGTCTCCGCCGCGGTGCTCGGCGATGTGCCGCAGACGTCCGACGCCTCGTTCGCCGCGGCCGAGCGGACCGGGATGATCGACGCGGAGCTGGCGACCGCCCTGGTACCGCCGGACGGCCCGCACCACATCCTGCTGCAGCTGTACCTGGACACCGAACCCGAAGCGGTCGCCGCGGTCGTGTCCGCCGCGCTGTCCGGATACGAGGAGTACGTACGGCAGGTGGCCCACTGGACCGCGGACCAGGCCCCGGAGCGCTGACACCCACCCGGTACGGCGACCCGGTTACCGCAGGAGCCGGGCGCGAGCCAGCACACGGCGACTGCCGTCGAGAATCCGCCGAGCGCGGTCCTCCGGCGGGACTCCGGCCTGCTTGAGGCTGCGCAACGGAACCTCGGCGCTGATGGTGATGTCCGGGGGGAGAAGCGACAGGATCTCCTCCAACGGAAACTCCCCTTGCCCGGGAATGGCGCGCTCGTGATTGGCTTCGTCCAGGTAGGCCGAAGGGCTTTCGGACGCGCGGGGGCCGTCGCTCAGCTGGCAGTAACCGATGAGCCGCTGATCCACCCTCCGGATGTCGTCCGGCCCCTCTCCGGCCCGTGCGAGATGGAGCGTGTCGACGAGAATCCTGAGATTCGGCTGGTCGAGCCTTTTCACCAGCCCCGCAGCCGCCGCGAGGGATGGCACATGGGAGAGCGGTGTGAACTCGAGGAGCACGTCCACCTCAACGCTTCGGGCAAGCTGACAGAACTCTCCCAGGATGTCCTCGACGTAATCCGGGTCACGCCGAAGATCCGCGTCGGGCTCGAATGCGCAGGCATTGGCGAAAGGCGTACCGAATTCCGCGAGAACGTCGAGTCGGCGCCGGAGGGCGTCCAGGCCCGCTTTCGGCGAGATGACGAACCCGTCACCCATCGAGATCGAGATGTCCGACGCCTTGAGCCGAGCGAGAGACTCACGCAACACCCTTCGGTCATGGACGCCGGGATGATTGACGCTCATACAGACGGTCTTGGCGCCACCGGCGACCGCGGCGGTGACGAAAACGGGCAACGGCTCCTCGCGGAAGGTCAGGTGCTCCAGACCGACCGGTGGGTGATGCCCTTCCTCCACGCTCAGGTGATCCATCCGCACCTTCATCCAGTAGGGCGGGCCGCTACGCCGTGGCCCGTTCGCTCGGACGTCAAGAAGAGGATACTGAAATCGAGTCTTCGTCCGGCCTCCGGCCGCCTGGGCGGGCGACGACGCGGTCAGGCGCCGAGCATGTGCAGCCCACCGTCTACGGCGATCAGTTGGCCTGTCATGAACAGCGCCCCGGTACTGGCCAGGAACACCATGACCGGCCCGAGATCCGTGTCCGGATCACCGAGTTCGCCCCGAAGCGGCATGCGCGTGCGCAAGTGCTCCTTGAACATCGTGGCGGCCTCCTGGCCCAGGTGCTCCCACAGCCGTTCGGCGCCCTTCGTGCTGACCGCCGGTGCCAGGGCGTTGACCGTGACCCCGGACTTCCCCCAGGCGGCAGCCACGGACCGGGTCCACGCGTGGACACCGGCCTTCGCCACCGCGTAGTGCGGCGCCATGGGATTCCCGCGGACTCCCTCTGCCGACCCGAGGTTGATGATCTGTCCGCCGCTGTGCCGCATACGCTCGAACGCCGCCTGGTTGGTGAGGATCGTCGACCGGAGATTGGCATCGATGACCAGGTCGAACTCGTCGTCGGACAGCGACTCGGGTGTGGCCGGTCGCCAGCCGCCCGCCGCGTGCAGCAGGACGTCGATACCGCCCAGCGTCGACGCGGCCTGATCGAAGGCGGCATCGACCGAACCACGGGCACGCACGTCGCACGCGACCCACTCGCACCGTTCCTTGAGGTCGTCCGGCGGTGGCGTCGTGTGGAACAGGCCGACGACATCCGCCCCGGCTGCGAGGAACGACGTCACGGCCGCCGCACCGATTCCACTGGCCGCGCCGGTCACCACCGCGCGCCGACCGGCGAGCGGGAGGCCCGCCGATGCGGCTTCGGCGGAGCCGCTCACGACGCCACCTCGAAACGCCGCCGGCTGTGCCGTTGCTTCCACCACGTCCGCACTCCCTTGTCGCGCCGTGACCCCAGTGGCCGGAGCACACTCTATCCGCGGCCAGCCAATTACGTATACCCAATTCAGAACGGCCTGGCGCCGGCTTCGCCAACTCGATCAGGTCGGCCACATCAGGGCCGTTGGCGGCGGGGCTGTCCTGTGTGCCTGCGGCAACGTCGGCTGTGCGGGGGCGCTCGCCTCCCACCGGGCCGTCCTGCGCGGCCTGGGCATCCCCGAGCCGACCGAGGACGACCCGCTGTACGGCACCCACACGCTGGCGGAGCGCGTCGCGAACAACGACCCGTCAGCCGTACGTGCCCTGCCCCTGGCCACCCGCAAGTTGACCATCACCACGACTCAGCCCGGCGAGAACTCCGCGATCCACGGCAGCGTCGCCCTCGCCCTGCGGGACGTTTTCAACGAACAGGGCATCGCCCGGATGCTGGTCGACGACGCGGGAGTCGCCTGACGGCGGTGGGCGTCTCTCAGGTTCAGCCCAGTCCGGCGCGATCGAGTGCGGCACGAACATGGTTCAGTCCCGCCGCTCTCCAGTGGTCCCGGTCGGGCATCTGGTCGTCCCGGCGCCAGCGCCAGGCCGAGAACATCGCCCAGTTCAGGGCACGGCACCGGTGAATCAGGGCCTGGTCGGCCCCCGCATAGTGCTCTCCCACCTCTTCGGGCGCATGGGCGAGGTCGAACTCGACCGGCCCACGGCAACACGTGGCGAGGTCGATGAAAAGCGGCCCTCTCCTCGTATTGAGGAGATTCCCCGGATGAGGCTCGCCGTGCAGCAGCTGTTCGCCGGCCGACTCGACGGTGATTCTGGCGCTCAGTCCACCGAGTGTGTCGCTGAGAAACTCCCGGTCGGAATCGGACAGCTCGGGGGACCGCTCCCGGTCGTTCACCTCCCTGAGCGCTGAGGCGACTCGCTCGGTGAAATGCGGTGCGTCCAGGTCGATCCGGCGCAGGGCGGCATGGTGCCGCAGGAACACGTCCGCGCAGTCGGCCGGCGCGATCTCCGACCCCACCGGTTCGTAGTAGGTCCAGAGCGAGACGGCGAAGGCATCACGCACATGGACCCGGGGGGCGACCCGAGGGTCGAGTTCGGCCACCGGAGCGTCGACGTCGGCGAGACGGCGGGCAACCTCCACTTCGAACTCGGAATCGGCCAGCTGCGCCGCAGGCGCCACCCGAGCCAGCACATCGCAAGGGAGCAGGCGCAGCGCGACGCGGTCCGAGTCGTGGATGACGACCACCTCGTCGACCTCAAGGCTCAGCTCCGAAGCGGTCGCCCGTCCCGCCTCGACCGCGCGGCGAAGTTCCCACGGCTCCATACCGGCTTCCCTCATCCCTGATTGTCGAGTCGGCGCAACATACCCGTCCGGGGACGGCCGGAGACACCGCTTTTGCACCGGGGTCAGGACGAGGGGGCCATGGATCCCCCGGGGGTACACCCGGGTTTCCACGGGCGCGCCCGGCACCGGCCCTGGACAACGGTGGCTGGGTCACTGAGCCGGGGCCCGGCGCACCATGAGCTGGTCCCGGCGGATCAGAGCACCGGGATCGGGGAAGATCGTCATGCGCTTGTCCAGCATCGATGCAGCCGCGCCAGCACTGCGCCGGGCGCTTTCGCCGAACGCGCCCGCCGCGAACTCCTGGCCACCGGTGGCAGCACGGGTCAGCTGTTCGACGGAGTGAGGTTTCCGACGGTCTCCCGGATGGTCGGATGGCGGTACAGCTCCCGCAGCCGCAGTGACGGCAGGCCACGCGCGCGCAGTGCCGCGCCGATCCGGATGGCGAACAGGGAGTTGCCGCCGAGTTCGAAGAAGTCGTCGTCGAGGCCGACGGACCTGCCGAGGACCTCGCTCCAGATCTCCCGCAGCTGATCGGTGAGGTCGTCGTCCGTGACCGGCTCGGTGTCATGCTCCGGCGCTACGGGGGCCACTGGTGCGGGGAGCCGTGCGGTGTCGAGTTTGCCGTTGGCCGTCAGCGGGAGCGTGTCCAGGGCGGTGACCGTGGTGGGGAGCATGTGGTCGGGCAGGATGCCGGCGGCCCGCTTGCGGACCGTGGACGGATCGCCGCCGGAGAGGACCGCATAGGCGTCGATCCTGGCGGAGGCGGCGTCATCCGGGTCGTCGCGGCGTACGACGACAGCCGCGGACCGTACGTCCGGGTCCTCCAGCAGCACCGCGCGGATCTCGTCGAGTTCGATCCGGAAGCCGCGGATCTTGACCTGGCTGTCGATCCGCCCGAGGTGTTCGAGCCGCCCGTCAGGGCGAAGCCGCCCCAGGTCGCCGCTGCGGTACATGGTGCCGCCGGTGAACGGGTCCGGCACGAACCGCCGGGCGGTCAGTTCCTCCTGGCCGAGGTACCCGAGGGCGACGCCGGCGCCGCCGACACAGATCTCACCGGCCACCCCCGGCGGCAGCAGCCGTCCCGCGTCGTCGGTCACGTACAGGTGCCAGCCGGGCAGGGCGCGCCCGACGGAGCGGGTGGCGGCGAGTGCCAGTTTCCGGGTGAGGGTCTGCTCGGTGACATGGACCGTGGTCTCGGTGATCCCGAACATGTTCACCATCCGGCACACCGACTCGGGGTGCCGGTCGAACCAGGGCAGCAGCATCCGTGCATCGAGCGGCTCACCGCCGAACACGACCAGCCGGACCCCGACCCGGGCGTGGTCGACGTCCAGCAACTGTGCGAAGGCGGACGGGGTCTGGCTCAGTACGGTGACCTGCTCGGACACCAGCAGGTCGCGGAAGCTGTCGGGCTCCCGGGAGACGAAGTACGGCACCACGACCAGCCGTCCGCCGGTCAGCAGGCAGCCCCAGATCTCCCACACGGAGAAGTCGAAGGCGCTGGAGTGGAACCAGGTCCACACGTCGTCGGTCCCGAACCCGTACTCGTCGCGGGTCGCGTCGATGAGCGCGACGACGTTCCGGTGGGGCACCTCGACGCCCTTGGGGCGGCCGGTGGAGCCGGAGGTGTAGATGACGTAGGCGGCGGCGTCGGGGGTCACGGCGGGCAGGGCGGAGGTGTCCCCGGGCCCCGCCGCCGCGTCGAACAGTTCGTCCGGTGTCATGGGTACGCAGCCCGCCACGTCCGGGAACTCGGGCAGCCGGGTGATCACCACGCCCAGCCCCGCGTCCCGCGCGGTGTGGGCGATGCGGTCCGCCGGGTAGGCGGGGTCGACGGGCACGTAGGCCGCGCCGGCCTTGAGCACGGCGAGCAGAGCGACGACCAGTTCGGCGGTGCGCTCCAGACATACACCCACCCGGTCCCCGACGGTGACGCCGCGTTCGCGCAGACCGTGGGCCAGGAGAGCGGCCCGCTCGTCGAGTTCGCGACAGGTCAGGTCCGCGCCGCGGTCGGTCAGAGCGATGCGGCCCGGCGTCGCCTCCGCGACCCGCGCGAACGCCTCGGGCACGCTGATCGGCGTGGTGACCAGGGGGCGGGGCGGGCGGCCGAGCGCCGCGACACGGTCACAGTCGGCCTCGTCCAGCAGATCGACGTCGTCGACCCGGGTCCGGGGCGCGTCGAGGATGCGCTCCCGCACTCGTACGAGGTGTCGTGTGAACTGCGCGGCGATCTCCGTGGAGATGTGGGTGCCGACGTGGTCGCAGCGCAGCCGCCACCCGTCGGCGTCCTGGAAGACCGACAGGGTGAGCGGAAACGGCGGCGCCAGGCAGGGCACGTACTCGCCGGGGACCTCCGTCTCGTCGAAGAGGAGGCCGACGAGCACGGGACCGTCGGCGGGGGAGGGCTTCAGCTCACCGAGCGTGGGTGCTTCCTCGACGGTGAAGGAGCCGTGGTCCGTGCCGATGACGGTCGTGCTCTCGGGGTCGTAGCGGCGCAGGGTGACGGCGAGGGCGGCGAGCCAGGACGCCTCCTCGCCCCCGTCGGCCAGGGAGAAGAGGTGGGGAACCGTGGGGCCGTCGTCACCCAGCCCCCATACGGGCGCGGACGCAGTCGTGGTGATGGTGGGGCAGGCGGTACGCGGTCCGACGGACTCACCGGCTGCCAGCCGCTGGAGAGCCGTTCGGTCCCACTGGTCGCGCGGGGCCACGACGATCAGATCGCAGGGGCCGTCGGCGTACCGCAGGAGGACCTTGCGCGGTACGTCGGCCGGGCGGGCGAGTTCGGCGTGGCGGCGGCGCTCGGCGAGCGGGTCGGCGGCCGGCACGGGTACGTCCTCGATCCACAGCCCCGGAAGTGCCGCCGGGCCCGGGGAGCGGTCCGAGCGGACACGCACCGCGTGGCAGCGGGCGGCGGGGTGGAGGGAGCCTGACACGGGGGGTACTCCTTGTCGTTCAGGGATGGCGGACGGCGTACGCGGGCTCAGCGGGCGCTGAAGCCGCCGTCCACGGTGAGGACCGAGCCGGTGATCTGGCGGGATTCGTCGGAGGCGAGGAAGACGATCGCGGCGGCGACGTCCTCGGGTTCGATCAGCGCGTTCATGGGCTGTGCCTCGACGAAGGTCTTCTCGTGCTCGTGAACCGGCACATCCAGCGCCCTGGCGATCTCGGCGAGCATGCGGCCCTCGGCCTGGGTGTCGTCACGCACGGACCCCGGGCAGACGGCGTTGACGCGGACTTTCGTCGGGGCGTAGTCGAGGGCGGCGGCCTTGGTGAGGCCGATGACGGCGTGTTTGGCGGCGACGTATCCGGCGAAGTGCCGGTAGCCGACGAGCCCGGCGGTGGAGGCGACGTTGATGATGCTGCCTGCGCGTCGGGCGCTCATCGCTTTGCCGACCTCGCGGATCACGCGCCAGGCTCCGGAGAGGTCCACGTCGATCATGAGGGACCACTCGTCCTCGCTGATCTCGTGGACGGGTTTGCCGGAGGGCGCGGCGATGCCGGCGTTGTTGACGGCGACGTCGATCCGGCCGAAGCGGTCCTCGGCCCGGGTGACCGCTTCCCGTACGGCGCGGAGGTCGCGGATGTCGGCGACGGTGGTGAGGACGGCGGAGCCTGCCTCCCGGCAGAGCGCGGCGGTGTGCTCCAACTGGCCGGGTGTGCCCAGGGGGTAGGGCACACCGGGCAGGTCGGCGCAGAGGTCCAGCAGGGTGAGGTCGGCGCCCTCGGCGGCACAGGCGACCGCGGCCGCCCGGCCGAGTCCACGGGCGGCACCGGTGACGAGGACCGACTTGCCGTGCAGACGCATCGGGAACTCCTTGAAGAATCAGGCGCGTTGGGGGAGAGGGAAGGGAGAACGGCGCTACAGCACCGTCGAGACGACCAGCCGGACCAGTGCGGGAGCGGCGTCGGTGAGGTACATATGGCCCCCGGGGACCTCGACGTGCTCGAAGTCGCGGCCGGCGACCTTGCTCCAGGACTCGGCGTCGTCGTAGCCGACCAGGTCGTCGTCCTCGCCCCGGACGACCGTGACGGGCGCGTCCAGCGGAGAGTCGGTGGAGGGCTCGTAGCTCTCGTGCATCTCGACGTCCGCGCGCAGTGCGGGCAGGATCATCTCGCGCATCTCCGGGTCGTCCAGCGCGGGATGGTGGTAACCGGCGAAGTCGCCGACCCGGGCGAGGAACTCCTCGTCCGACAGTCCCGTGGCCCGCCGCTCGCGTCCCCGGGCCGGTTCCGGCGAACCGCTGACGAAGACATGGCGCAGTTCGACGCCCGGCTCCTCGACCAGCCGGTGGGCGAGTTCGTACGCGAGCACCGCGCCGAGGCTGTGCCCGAAGAGGGCGACCTGGTGGCCGTCGCCGCCGCCGAGTTGTTCCCGCAGTTGGGTCAGGAGCCCGTCGACGGCCTGGTGCGCGTCCCGGTACGGCTCCTCGTCGATCAGCCGCTCGCGGCCCGGCAGTTGCAGAGGAACGATCTCCAACGCGTCCCCGGCGAGGGCCGTCCAGGGACGGTAGAACGAGGCCCCCGCCCCGGCGTAGGGCAGGCAGATCAGCTTGGTCGTGTCATGCGTGGTCATGGGCGCGGACATCTCCTTGCGAGTCATGTGAGTCGTGTGAGCCCTGCGCGACCTGAGAGCCGGGGCCGTGAGAGACGGGGGCGGCGGCCGTGAACAGGCCGGTGAGTTCCGCCGCCTCGACGGCGATACGCAGCGCGTCGGCGGCGCGGTCCGGGCCGGGCAGCCCGGGGCCCACCGGCATGAGGTTGAGCGTGGTGGCGCCGGCCTCGGCGAACGCCGTCATCCGCTCGGCGATCCGCTCCCGTGGCCCGAGCAGCGAGGTCGCGTCGAGGAATTCGAGCGGTACGGCGGCCATGGCGCCGGGGTAGTCACCGGCCAGGAACCTCTCCTGGACGGTACGGGCCTCGGCCCCGAAACCCATCCGCTCGGCCAGCTGGGTGTAGTGGTTGTCCTCCCTGCCGCCCATGCCGCCGAGGTACAGCGCGGCGTACCCCCGTACCCGACGGGCGCAGGTCCGCCAGTCGGCGCCGGTCACCAGGGGGACTCCGGGGGCGATGTCGAACCCGTCGAGGGTGCGCCCCGACTTGGCGAGGCCGGCCTTGAGGGGCTGAAGCTGCTGGGCGGCGTGGGCCGGGGAGAAGAACACCGGGAGCCAGCCGTCGGCGATCTCCCCGGTCAGTTCCAGGTTTCTCGGGCCCAGGGCGGCGAGGTAGACCGGTATCCGTTCGCGGGGCGGCCGGATGGTCAGGGCGAGCGCCTTGCCGGGGCCGTCCGGCAGCGGGAGCGTGAAGTGGCGGCCCTCGTGGGCGAGGGGTTCCCGGCGCAGTGCCTGGCGCACGAGACCGACGTATTCGCGCGTACGGCCCAGCGGCGAGGCGAACCTGACACCGTGCCAGCCCTCCGAGACCTGGGGGCCGGACACACCGAGGCCGAGCCTGAGCCGGCCGCCGGAGAGGGTGTCGAGGGTGGCGGCGGTCATCGCCGTCATCGCGGGCGAGCGGGCGGGGATCTGCAGGACCGCGCTGCCGACGTCGATGCGGGAGGTGCGGGCGGCGATCCAGGACAGCACGGTGACGGCGTCGGATCCATAGGCCTCCGAGACCCACACCGCCGAGTAGCCGAGGTTCTCGGCCAGGGAGGCGAGGGAGAGGTTGGAGGCGTCGTTGCCGCCGACCCAGTAGCCGAGATTGAGGCCGAGACGCAGGGCGGGGACGGTCATGGGAACTCCTGTCCGGGTGTGGGGACTCCGGTGCGGGCACGGGGGGATGGCATGCGGCCTGCGTGCGGGGCTGTCGGGGCCCGGCGCCGGGCTGTCGTGACGGGTGCGGCCCTGGGCCCGGTCGTGGCTGCACCCGCGTCAGGCGCTGCCGCACCCGTACCGGGATCAGCTGTTGCCGCAACCGCGTCAGCGGCTGGTACGCGTGCGGTAACGCCATGTCGACAGGGTGATGAAGAGTGCGATGAGCAGGCCCGAGCAGCCCGCGGTGTACAGCGCGGGGTGCTGGGCGGGCCAGTCGTGCTGCACGGGGAAGCCCGGCGGGGGAGTGTTGCCGAACAGGCGGCGCAGGGCGTTCGCCAGCGAGGTGATCGGGTTCCAGGCGGCCACGGTGGACAGCGGGCCCGGGAGGGTCGAGCCGGAGACGAACCCGGAGGAGATGAACGTCGCCGGGAACAGCCAGATCAGCCCCAGACTTCCGGCCACCTGGGCGTTGGGTGCGATGAGAGCGACGAACACGCCGATCCACGACATCGCGAAGGAGAACAGCAGCACCAGCAGGACCCCGGCGGCGACCTCGACGGGTCCGGTGTGTGCGCGCCAGCCCATCAGCAGGCCGCAGGTGGTGGTGACGGCGACACTCGCCAGGCAGGTGGTGAGGTCGGAGGTCGTCCGGCCCAGGAGCAGGGCCACGCGGGAGACAGGCAGGGCGCGGAAGCGGTCGACCATGCCCTGCTCCAGGTCCCTGGAGAGCCCGACCGTGGTGAAGGTGGTGGTGAAGGCCACCGTCTGGGCGATCAGGCCGCCCATCATGTACGAGCGGTAGGCCGGGCCGCCCAGGCTGTTGCCGAAGACGTACCCGATGAGCAGGGCGTACACGACCGGCTCGACGAGGCAGGAGATGAGCAGGCCGGGGCTGCGCCGCAGATGCAGCAGATTGCGCAGGGCGAGGTCCGCGCTCTCCGCGGCGACCCGGATCACGGGGTTCCGGCGCGCGCCGGCCGGGCGGAGTGCGCCGGCGGCCGGGCCCGGGGTGAGGTCGGCCCGGTGCGGGGGAGTGGCGGTGTCCGGGGTGTGTACGGGGGCGGCCATCAGACGGCCTCCCGCCGGGCGTTGCCGGTCAGACCGAGGAACACGTCGTCGAGGGTGCACCGGCTGAGGCCGATCTCCAGCACCTCGATCTCCTCGCTCTCCAGCGCGGCGAGGGCGCGGCCGAGTGCGGCCCGGCCGTCGCCGGCGGCCGCCTCCACGCGTCGGGCGCGGCGGTCCACCGTCGGGACCGTGCCGGTCGCCTGGGCGGCGGCGCGGGCGGCGGCGTCGAGCTGGTGGTCACCGGCCACGCACACGACGAGCCGGTTCCCGGCGGCTGCCTTCAGCTCGTCGCTGGTGCCCTCGGCCACCACCTGGCCCCGGTCGATCACAGTGATCCGGTCGGCGAGGCGGTCGGCCTCCTCCAGATACTGGGTCGTCAGCAGAATCGTGGTGCCGCCGGCCACGAGTTCACCGACCGCCTCCCAGGTGTCCAGCCTGCTCTCCGGATCGAGTCCGGTGGTGGGCTCGTCCAGAACGACCAGGGGCGGGGAACCGACCAGAGCGGCGGCCAGATCCAGCCGCCGGCGCATACCGCCGGAATAGGTGCCGGCCGGACGCCCCGCCACAGCGGTGAGCCGGAACCGGGACAGCAGATCGTCGGCGACACGGCGAGCCGTACGGCGGCCCACACCACGCAGTTTTGCGATGAGGTACAGATTCTCGAAGCCGGTCAGCATCCCGTCGACCGTCGAATACTGGCCAGCCATGCCGATTGTCGACCGTACGTTCTCCGGCTCCGTGGACACATTCCAGCCATTCACGAAAGCGTGTCCGGAATCCGGCCTGAGAAGTGTGGTGAGAATCCTTACCAAAGTGGTTTTACCAGCCCCGTTGGGCCCCAGCAGGCCCATGACCTCGCCAGCTCTTACCTCCAGTCCAACGCCTCGTAACGCATGGTTTGTCCGGTATTTCTTGTGGAGGTCATCAATGATGATGGCCGACGCGGTTGACGTATGCACGGAACCGTTTCTACGCCTACTTCCGACCTCGGTCGATCATGGAAGTGTCAAGGTTTCTTGTACGTTCGATAGCCTTGCTTGGGACGTACTTGAAGCTTTTAGTATGGGTTCGGGACTCAAGATCACGTACGGTTCCTGTCGTGCGAGAATTACTCACGATGTTGAGAGGGCGGGCAGCGCGTAATCCGCAGCAGCCTGCCGTGACATTAGTTTCTGAATTCAACGAAATCGGTGGCGCGGTACGCAGTCGTGCGGAACTCGATCTGCATTCCCGACGTATCGCATCCTGGCTCCAGGAGAGTTTTTCCCCAGGTGCCCGGGCGCTTCTCCTGTATTCCCCGGGGATCGAATTCACCACCGCCTTCTCCGCCTGTGTGTACGCCGGAGTCATCGCCGTGCCGGCCCCGTTGCCCGGCCGCTACCGGCATGAACGGCGTCGACTCGCCGCCATCGCCCGGGACGCGGGGGTGCGCGTCATCCTGACGCAGCGCGGAGATCTGCCGGACGTCGAGAAATGGGTGGCCGAGGAGGGCATCGTCGGCGCGGTCTGCCACACCACGGACACCGGCGAAGGAAACCCGGACGCCTGGACCGCCCCCGAGGTGTCGCCCGAAACCCTGGCATTGCTCCAGTACACCTCGGGATCGACCGGCGACCCCAAGGGCGTCATGGTCACCCACGGGAACCTGGTCGCCAACGTCGAGCGGATGGTGGACGCCTTCGGCAACGACAGCGACACGACGTACGGCGGCTGGATTCCGCTCTACCACGACATGGGCCTGATCGGCCTGATGCTGCCCGGCATCCTGTGCGGGAACGGCTATGTGCAGATGGACCCCATGTCCTTCCTGCGCCGCCCCTACCACTGGCTGCGGATGCTGGACGCCTGCGACATCGGATTCACCGCAGCGCCCGACTTCGGCTACGAGATGTGCGTCCGACGCGTCACCGACGAGCAGCTCGCCACGCTCGACCTCTCCCGGGTCAAGTTCGCCGACGGCTCGGAACCGGTCCGCGCCGACGTGGTCGCCGCCTTCAACAAGCGGTTCACCGCCGCGGGACTGCGGCCCGACGCGCTCATACCGGTGTACGGCCTGGCCGAGGCGACCCTGATGGCGTCGGGCACCAGCGGGCGGCCACCGCTGCGGACCACGGCCGACGCGACGGCACTCGAGAACCGGGTGCTCAGGACGGCCACCGGCACGGAACCGTCCCGTGTGCTCGTCGGCTGCGGAGCGCCGACCGGGTCCGACGTGCTGATCGTCGACCCCGGCACCGGGGAGGCCCAGCCCGACGGCCGCATCGGCGAGATCTGGCTCAGCGGCCCGTGCGTCACCGCGGGCTACTGGGAGAACGAGCGTGCCACCGACGCCACGTTCCGGGCACACACCGGCGACGGACGCGGACCGTTCCTGCGCACCGGCGACCTCGGAGCCCTGTTCGACGGCGATCTCTACATCACCGGCCGCAGCAAGGACGTCCTCGTCCTGCACGGGCGCAATCTGCACCCCTCGGACATCGAGTACGAACTACGCTCCCAGCACGAGGAGTTGGAGGGCCTGCACGGCGCCGTCTTCATGGTCGGCGACGACGACGGAGCGGACATCGCCCCCTCGGTCGTGGCCGTCCATGAGATCCGCGCGCACTGGGGTGCGGAGCGGCTGGGGCAGATCGCCGTCGACATGAAGCAGACCGTGGCCCGGGAGTTCGGCGTCCCCGTCGCGGCGGTCGCCCTGGTCCGGCCCGGCGGCGTCCGGCGTACCACGAGCGGCAAGGTGCAGCGCGCGGCGATGCGCGCCCTCTACCTCGCCGGTGAACTGGACACCCTCCACCTCGGCGAGGACCAGCTGCTCACCGCCGCCCTGGCCGAACACCGGCGGGTGACCGAGCGATGACCGCCACGGCCGACCTGGAGACCCTGCTCACCGCCCACGAGGACGACGCCTTCTCGCCCGACGCGCTCGCCGGGCTCGACGACCGGGAGGAGTTCCCCGACAGGGCCGTTCGCGTCCTCGACGACGCCGGGCTGCCCGCCCACTACGTACTGCCCCCGGACGGCGACCTCGGCGAGACGGTACGGCTGCTGCGCGCGGTCGCCCGCCGCGATCTGACCGTGGCCATCGCCCACGGCAAGACGTTCCTCGGGGCGGCACCGGTGTGGGTGGCCGGCACCCCGGAGCAGACCGCCCGGCTCGCCGAGCACGTACGCGCCGGCGAACCGGTCTGCTGGGGCCTGACCGAGCGCGACCACGGCGCCGACCTGCTCGCGGGTGAGTTCGCGGCGGTGGCCGACGCCGACAACGGTGTCGCTGCCGACCCCGGTGTCGGCTGGCGGCTCACCGGCGAGAAGTGGCTCATCAACAACGCCACCCGTTCCACCCTCGCCTGCGTCCTCGCCCGCACCGACCCGGCGGGCGGTGCACGCGGCTTCAGCCTCTTCCTCGTGGACAAGCGCCAACTGCCCGCAGGGGCCTGGCGGAACCTGCCGAAGGTCCGTACGCACGGCATCCGTGGCGCGGACATCAGCGGCTTCGTCCTGGACGACGCACCCGTCCCCGCAGACGCGCTCGTCGGAAAGGAGGGCGACGGGATTCCCGCGGTCCTCAAGACCCTTCAGCTCACCCGCGTCACCTGCACCGCGCTCTCCCTCGGCGCGGCCGACCACGCCCTGCGACTGGCCCGGGACTTCGCGACCGGACGCGAACTGTACGGCCGTCGCCTCGCCGACGTCCCGCACGTACGCCGCATCCTGGGCCGGGCGGCAGCCGCCGCGCTGACGGCCGAGGCGGTGAGTGTGCTCTCCGCCCGCTCGGTGCACACCCTGCCCGGGGAACTGAGCGCGGTCTCCGCGATCACCAAGGCGTACGTCCCGACGCTGACCCAGGAGACACTCGGCTCGCTCGGCGAACTGCTCGGTGTACGAGGCTTCCTCACCTCACCGCCGGGCGGCGGCTTCGCCAAGCTGGAGCGCGACCACCGTATCTGCGCGATCTTCGACGGCAGCACGGTCGTCAACCGCGTGGCCCTCCTCAACCAGATGCCGCGCCTGGCACGCCAGTTGAGCCGCTGCCGGACCGACACCGAAGGACTGCTCGCCGCCGCCGATCTCACCGCCCCCCTGCCCCCGTTCGCCCCGGACCGGCTGACGCTGCTGTCCGTCACGGGATGCAGCGCCGTGCAGGCCCTGCCCGACCTGGCGGCACGCGTACGGCGGGAGGGGCCACCGGAGACGGGCCCGCTCCTCGACCGGCTGCTCGCCGAACTGGCCCGCCTGGAAACGGAGTCGGCGGACTTCGTACCGGTGGCCGGGGGCCTGCCCAGCACCGCGTTCTGCCTCGCCGAGGCATACGAACGTGCCTACGCCGCAGCCGCCTGCCTGCTGCTGTGGCTGGAGAACCCGCCCCTGCGCACGGGACGCCTCGGCGACGACGGCCTGTGGCTGCGGGCCTGCCTGACCGTCCTGCTCGGCGCGGACGACGCGGATGACAGCGATGTCCTCGACGCCCTGGCCGAGGTCGTCCTCGGCGCGCCCGCACACGAGTTCACGCTGCTGGGAGGTGCCGCATGACCACCGCCAAGGGCCTCGCCCCCAAACGCGCCGACGAACTGGAGCACCTGCTCGGCAGCCTCTCCGACCCGGCCAACCCCACCGGTGCGACCGCGATCCTCGCCGCCGACGAGCGAGCGGAAATGCTCACCGCCGGGGAATCGGCGCTGCACTCCTACGGGCTGAACGCCGAGTTCGTACCACCCGAACTGGGCGGCCGTCTGGAACGGGCCGACCACATCGCCGAGGTCATGCGCGCCCTCTACCGACGCGACCCCGCGCTCGGCCTCGGCTACGGGGCCAGCTCGCTCATCGCCGCAGTCACCCTGTGGACCGCCGGCGACGAACGGCAGACCGAGCACGCCGCCCGCCTCCTCCTGGACGGCCGGCGCATCGCCATCGCCTTCCACGAGCTGGCGCACGGCAACGACATGGCGGGCACGGAGTTCACCGCGACCACCGACGCCATCACGACGACCGACGGCACCGCGACCACCGAGGCCGACGGCTTGCTGCGACTGAGCGGCCGCAAGGAGGTCGTCACCAACATCCGGCGTGCAGACGCCATGGTCGTGCTCGCCCGCACCGACCCCCGGCCCGGCCCGCGCAGCCACTCCCTGGTCCTCGTCGACCGCGCGAACGCCGACCCCGCGCGCCTGACCGACCTGCCTCGCTTCGGCACGGTAGGGATGCGGGGAGTCCAGCTCGGCGGCCTGTGCTTCGACGAACTGCCGGTGCCCTCCTCCGCGATCCTCGGCCCGGTCGGCTCCGGCCTGGAGACCGCGCTGAAGGCCCTCCAGATCACCCGCACCGTCCTGCCCACGATGGCCACGGGCATCCTCGACACCGGACTGCGCATCGCCGTGGACCACCTGACGAAGCGGCGGCTGTACGGCGGCCCCGCGACCGACATGCCGCACGTCCGCTCGGTGCTGGCCGGCGTCTTCGCCGACCTGCTGCGCGCCGAGGCGATCGGCGCGGTCGGCGCCCGCGCGCTGCACCTGGTGCCCGGCGCGGCAAGCGTGTACGCCTCCGCGGTCAAGTTCGAGGTGTCCCGGCTGCTGCTGGAGGCCATGGACCGGCTCGCGGAACTCCTCGGCGCCCACTTCTACCTGCGCGAAGGGCCGACCGCGCTGTTCCAGAAGCTGCTGCGCGACCTCGCGCCCGTCGGCTTCGGGCACATCGCCCGCGCCGCCTGCCAGATGAGCCTGCTGTCCCAGCTGCCGCTGCTGGCCCGCCGCACCTGGGACCGCCCCGGCACCGAGCCACCCGGCGCCCTGTTCGCGCTCACGGAGGAGCTGCCGCCCCTGCGCTACGACCGGCTGGCCCTGCACGCCGGGGGCCGCGACCCCATCGCCGCATCCCTCCACGCCCTGGCCGACACGCCCTGGGCGCCCGAGCACGCGGACCTGCGTACGACGGTCGGCGACGACCGCACCGAACTGGCGGAACTGGCAGCCGTGTGCGGCCAGTTGTCGCCGGTGGACCTCGGCGTCGACGCCCGCCCCGAGCACTACGACCTCGTCACCCGGTATGTGCGCCTGCTGTCCCGGACCACCTGCGTCCAGGTCTGGCGGCACGCCCACCCGGGGGACTTCCTGGCCGACCCCGCCTGGCTGCGCGCGGCCCTGCACCGATCGTCCTCGGTCCCGCACGGGCCCGGCCCGCTGCCCGCCCCGGTCGAGGCCGTGCTCTTCGCCGAACTCCTGGGCCGCAGGGCCACCGGCCGCTCCTTCGGCCTCGCCGGAAGACCCCTGGCCGTCTGACGACCGCCGGCCGCCCGAAGGCCGTGCGTCGTCCGGGTGACCGCTCGCCCCGTGACGGGCGGTCCCGTGTCGCCGTAGATCCTCGGTCGGCTTGCCGCGCCCGGGCCTCACCGCCGAGCGCTCCGGCACTCGCTCCTCCCACCCGCTCAGAAAGAGATCCCCCTCATGACCGCTGGCAACCGAGACGTGCGCACCTGGCTGACCGAGCGTGTGGCGACATACCTGCGCCGTTCGCCGCAGGACATCGACACGTCCGTACCGCTGGCCGACTACGGCCTGGACTCCCTGACGGCGCTGGCCATCACCGCCGACATCGAGGACGAGTTCGAGGTGACCGTCGACGACGCGCTGACCTGGGACCACCCGACGGTGGACGCGCTGAGCGCGGCTCTGTCCGGGCTGCTCGGCGGGCAGCCGGAAGCGGCGGGCACGAGCGAGAAGCAGGTCTGACGATGAACACAGCACTGCCCCTGACGGCGGCCCAGCACGGGGTGTGGGTCGCCCAGCGCCTCGCTCCCGACAGCCCCCTGTACACGTGCGGCATCTACTACGACGTCCCCGGACCGGTGGACCGCGGCCTGCTGACCCGTGCCGTGGAGCGGGCCGTGGCCGAGACCGAGGCACTGCGGGTCCGCTTCCACGACGACGGGGAGACGGTCCGTCAGACGGTCGACCCGTCAGTCCAAGGGGAGTTGGAGTACCTCGACCTGAGCGGCGAGGCGGATCCGGCCGGCGCCGCCCGTGCCTGGATCGACACCGACCTGGCCCGGCCGGTGCCGCTCACCGGCGACCGGTTGTTCCGGCACACCCTGCTGCGGCTCGGCCCCGAACGGCACTGGTTCCACTTCCGCTACCACCACATCCTCCTCGACGGCTACGGACAGGTCCTGCACTGCCGCCGCCTGCTGGAGATCTACACGGCACTGGCGGCGGACGAGCAGCCGCCCGCGAGCGGCTTCGGCACCCTGTCCCAGGTCCTGGCCGAGGAGAACACCTACCTCGCCTCCGCCCGCCGGGAGCGCGACGCCGCCTACTGGCGCGGCGAGTTCGCAGACCTGCCGGAGTCCACAGAACTCGGCTCAGCCGCCACCGCCCTCGGCTCCGGCGCCCCCGGCCGGGCCCCAGCCACCACTGGCCTGGCCGCCGACACCCCCGGCGTTGGCTCGGCTGTCCCGGCACTCGTCTCTGACACCACTGGCCTTGACTCCGGCACGGCCGGCGTCGGCTCGGCCGTCCCGGCAGTCGGCTCCGGCGCCCCCGGCGTTGGCTCGGCTGTCACCGCCCTCGCCTCCGGTGCCCCCGGTCGTGGCGACGCCATCCCCGGCTCCGCTTCCGGTGCCAGCGGCCTTGCCTCCGCTGTCCTGGCAGTCGGCTCTGGTGCCAGCGGCCTCGCTTCCGCTGTCCCGGCACTTGGCTCCGACGCCAGCGGGCTTGGCTCTGCCAACACCGGCCTTGGTTCGGTCGTCCCCGGCCTCGTTTCTGCTGTCCCGGCACCCGGCTCCGGCGCCACCGGGCTTGGCTCCGCCAACACCGGCCCTGGTTCGGCTGTCCCCGGCCTCGCCTCTGGCACCACCAGCCTCGCTACCGGAGTCCCCGGCCTTGGCTCCGGCGCCACCGGCCCTGGCTCCGCCGCCCCGGCCCTTGCCTCCGGTGCCACCCGCCTCGGCTCCGCCGCCACCGGACTCGCCCCCAGCCTCCCCAGTGCCACCGGCCGCCTCCCCGAGGACACCGCCCAGCGGATACGCGGGTTCGCCGGGTCCCGCTGGTCCCTGCCGGTGATCGCCGCCATGGCCGCCCACACCCACCGTGTCACCGGTGCCCACGACGTGATCGTCCGCGTGTTCATGGCCGCCAGGCTCAGCCCGCAGGCCCTGGCCACGCCCGCCATGCTCGTCAACGACGTCCCGCTGCGCATCCGCGTCGACGGCTCCACCACGTTCGCCGAGTTGCTGGACCGCGTCGCCGCCCGTCTGGCCGAGGCGACCCGTCACCAGCGCTACCCGCACGACGAACTCCGCCGCGACCTCTCCGCCTCGGCCCACCCGGACACCCTGAGCGGCCCGTCCGTGAACGTCCTCTCCTTCGCCTCCGCCCGCCTGCCGTTCGGCCCCGCCGAGGCGGAGGCGCACCAGCTGGCCTCCGGCCCGGTACGCGACCTCGCGCTGCACGCGTTCGGCGATCCCGAGGCGGGCGACGGCATCCAGCTGACCGTCAACGCCCACCCCGGCCGCTTCACCCCAGAGACCGCCGCCGCCCACCGCGACCGCTACACCCGCCTCCTCACCACCGCCACCGCACACCCCGACCTGCCCATCGGCGCCCTCGACCTGCTCGACGACGCGGAGCGGGAGCGCTTCCACGCCCGCAACGACACCGGCCACGCGACCGACCCCCGCTCACTGGTCGAACTCTTCGAGGCCCAGGACCCGGCCGCCGAGGCCGTCGTCTTCGAGGGCGAGCGGCTGACGTACGGCGAACTCAACGCCCGTGCGAACCGTCTCGCGCACGCCCTGCGCGGGCGGGGTGTGGGACCGGAGTCACGGGTGGCGGTGCAACTGCCCCGCTCGCCCGACCTGATCGTCGCGCTGTGGGCGGTGCTGAAGACCGGCGCCGCGTACGTGCCCGTCGACACCGGGTACCCGGCCGACCGGATCGCGTACGTCGTCGCCGACTCCCGCGTGACATTCGTGATCGACGAGGACAATGTCCGCTCCCTCGGCGAAGGCGAGGGCGAGCCCGACACGAACCCCGGCGTCGTCCCGCGGGGGGACAACGCCGCGTACGTCATCCACACCTCGGGCACCACCGGCCGCCCCAAGGGCACCGTCGTCACCCACGCCGGCATCGCCAACATGCTCGCCTGGATGCAGGACGAGTACCGGCTCACCCCCGCCGACCGGGTCGTGCACAAGACGCCTGTCGGCTTCGACGTGTCGGTGTGGGAGGTGTTCTGGACCCTCACCCGGGGCGCGACCCTCGTCGTCGCCCGCCCCGACGGTCACCGCGACCCTGCCTACCTGGCCCGACTGGTCCGCGACGAGCGCGTCACCGTCATCCACTTCGTCCCCGCCATGCTCGGCCCCTTCCTCGACGAATACGTCCCAACGTCCTCCCTGCGCATGGTCAGCTGTGGCGGCGAGGCGCTGCCCGCCGGACTCGCCGACCGCTTCCACCGCGTGTGCGGCGCCCAGCTGCACAACTCCTACGGCCCCACCGAGTTCTCGGTGACCGCCACCTCCCACGCCTGCGCACCCGGCGAGCCCGTCACCATCGGCACGCCCACCCACAACTCCCGTGCCCACGTACTCGATCCGGCCCTCCAACCCGTGCCGGACGGCGTCACCGGCGAGCTGTACCTCGCGGGCGTCCAGCTCGCACGCGGCTACCTCGACCGTCCCGCCCAGACCGCCGAGCGGTTCGTCGCCGACCCCCACGGCCCGGCCGGCACCCGCATGTACCGCACCGGCGACCTCGTACGCCGACGGGCCGACGGCGACCTGGAGTTCGTCGGACGCGCCGACGACCAGATCAAGATCAACGGTCAGCGGGTCGAACCCGCCGAGGTCGAGGCCGTCCTGGCGTCGGTGCCCGGCGTCGAACAGGCCGTGGTCCTCGTCCACGACTCCGCCGCGGGCGCCCGGCAGCTCGTCGGCTACGTCACCGGCACCCCGGACACCGACCCGCGTGCCCACCTCGCGGAGCGGCTGCCCGCCCACATGGTGCCGGTGAGCGTGTTCGTGCTGCCGTCGATCCCGGTCACCCCCAACGGCAAGATCGATCGCCGTGCCCTGCCCGCGCCGGCCGGGCCGGTGAGCGGGCGTGTCCCCGTGACCGCCACCGAGCGCACCCTGCACACCCTTGCCGCCGCCCTCCTCGGCCGCCCCGAACTGGGCGTGGACGACGACCTGTTCGCCCTCGGCGCGGACAGCATCCACGCCATCCAGCTCGTCAGCCGCGCCCGCCGCCAGGGCCTCCACCTCACCCCCCAGGACGTCTTCGACCACCCGACCGTCGCCCGCCTCGCCACCGTCACCACGACCGCACCGACGGCCCCGACCACCTCGTCCGCCGAGGACGACCCGGTCGGCGCACTCCCCGAGACGGCGATGGCCCGGCGCCTCGCTGAACGCGGCGGCCCCACGGTCGGCTTCGCTCAGTCCCTCTTGCTGGCCGCCGAGCCCGGACTGTCCTACGACCGGCTCGCCGCCGCCCTGCAGAAGGTGCTCGACCGCCACGACGCCCTGCGTATGCGCAGCCGGCACATCCGGCCCGTGGGCGCCGTACGGGCCGAGGACTGCTTGACCCGGGCCCGGAACGAGGACGTGGCCGGGCAGAAGGAGGCCGCGCGCCGCGCGCTGTCGCCGGACGACGGTGTGATGGTCCGGGCGGTGTGGTTCGCGTCGTCCGGCCAACTGCTGCTCGTCCTCCACCACCTGGTCGTAGACGGCGTGTCCTGGCGCATTCTGCTGACCGACCTGGCGGAAGCACTGACCGGCACCGAACTCTCCCCGCCCGGCACCTCGTTGCGCCGCTGGGCCGCGCACCTCCGCGCCCCCCTCGACGAACTCCCGCTGTGGACCGACCTGTTGTCCACCCAGGAACCCGTGCTGGGCACCCGCCCCCTCGACCCCGCCCAGGACGTCCACGGCACCGCCCGCTCGGTCACCGTCACCGTCCCGGCCGACCTCACCGCCACCCTGCTGGCCACCCTGCCCGCCGCCTACCGGGCGACCCCGGACGACATCCTGCTCGCCGCGCTGTCGGCGGCCGTACAACGCCACCGGGGTGAGGGACCGGTCCTGGTCGACCTGGAGGGCCACGGCCGCGACCACCTTCCGCAAGGGATGGACCTGTCAACCACCGTCGGCTGGTTCACCCGCATCCACCCGGTGCGGCTGGGCCCCGGCACCGACACCGGCGCCCACCTGATCAAGCGCACCAAGGAGGAACTGCGCGCGATCCCGTACGGCGGTCGCGGCCACGACCTGCTGCACGACCGGCTCACCGGACTGCCGGCACCCCAGATCTCCTTCAACTACCTGGGCCGCCTGGACGCCCACGACCTCGGCGGCTGGCACCTCGCCGACGGCGAGGCCTCCGTGGAACTGCTCGCCGACGACGGCCTGGCGCTCACCCACGCCCTCCAGATCGACGCCCACGTCCGCGACGGCGAGCTGACCGCCGAGTGGACCTACCCCTCGGGCGTCCTCACGGAGACCGACGTACGCGCCCTCGCCGAGGCGTGGACGGAAGCCCTGGCCGAACTCACCGCGCACACGCGAGGCGGACTCACCGTCTCGGACGTGCCCCTCGTCCGGATCACCCAGGAGGAACTGGACAGGTTCCGGGGCGCGACCGACGTACTGCCCCTCTCCCCGCTCCAGGAGGGCCTGCTCTTCCTCGCCCTGTACGAGCCCGACGACCCGTACGTCGGCCAACTCGTCCTGGAGATCGACGGCGGCTTCGACTCCGAGCGGATGCGGGCCGCCGCCACCGCCCTGCTGCACCGCCACCCGAACCTGCGCGCCGCCTTCCGCAGCCGCTCGACGGGCGCCCCCGTGCAGGTCGTCCCGGCCGACGTCAAGGTGCCCTGGGAGGAGCGCGCCGAGGGCGACCTGGAGGCGTTCCTCGCCCGTGACCGCGCCCGTGGCTTCAGCGTCGTCCGGCCGCCCCTGCTGCGGTTCACCGCCCTCGGTGACCGCCACCTCGTCCTGACCCACCACCACCTGCTGTTGGACGGCTGGTCCCTGCCCCTGCTGGTCCGCGAACTGTTCACCCTGTACGGCGACACCGAGTTGCCCCCGGCCGCCGCCCCGTACCGCGACTACCTGGCCTGGCTCGACCGGCAGGACCGCGAGGCCTCCGCCGAGGTGTGGCGGGAGCGGCTCGCCGGTCTGGCCGCGCCCACCCTGCTCGCCCGGGCCGACCGCGCCTCCGACGGACACGACGTCCACGAGCTGGTGCTGTCCCGAGCGCTTACCGACGCCCTCTCCTCGACGACCCGTGCGCACCGGCTCACCCTCAACACCGTCGTGCAGGGCCTGTGGGGGCTGCTGCTCGGCGCCTTCACCGGCCGCGACGACGTCGTGTTCGGCGCGACCGTCTCCGGGCGCCCGCCCGAGCTGCCCGGCGCCGAGACGATGCTCGGACTGTTCGTCAACACGCTGCCGGTCCGGGTGCGGATCGACCGGGACGAGACGCTGGCCGCGCTGCTGGCCCGGCTCCAGCACGAGCAGCAGTCCCTCCACGTCCACCAGCACGCCTCGCTGGCGGAGTTGACCCGGGCGTCCGGCTTCGACGCGCTGTTCGACACCGTCGTCGCCTTCGAGAACTACCCGATGGACGACGGCATCGAGGCCGGCGGCCTGCGCCTCGCCCACGCCGAACTCGCCGAGCGCACCCACTACCCGGTCACCCTGTCCGTCTTCCCTGGCGCACGGCTGCGGCTGAAGTTCTCCTACCTCGCCGGAGCCTTCGACGCGACGGCCGTCACCCGCCTCGCCACCCTCCTGGCCGAACTGCTCGGCGGCGCGGCTGCCGAACTCGACGTACCGGCCGGTGAGTTGACTGCGGTGAGCGAAGCGGACCGGTTGCTCGTCATGGGCGCCGCGCCTGCCGAGACCAGCTCCGCCCCGACCGCCCCGACCGCCCCGGTTGGCGGCGGCGAGCCTCCCTCACCCGAGGAGGCGTCGCTGTGCGCCATCGTCGCCGAGGTCCTCGGCGTCGAACGGGTCGGCGTCGACGACGAGTTCTTCGCGCTCGGCGGCACCTCGATCCTGATGATCCGTCTGGTCCACCGGGTGCGGGACGAGTTCGGTGTCGACGTGTCGCTGCGCGACCTCTTCGCCGCCCCGACCGTCGCCGGTGTCGCCGAACGGCTGACCCACCTGGCCCCGCAGGCCAAGCGCATCACCGCGGAGGAACGGCCCGGCCGTGTCCCGCTGTCGTTCGCCCAGGAACGCATGTGGTTCCTGCAACGCCTCCAGGGCACCACCGGCACGTACAACATCCCCCTCGCGATCCGGCTCACCGGCACCCTCGACGCGGACGCCCTCGGCGGCGCGCTGGCCGACCTCGTCGCCCGCCACGAGGCGCTGCGCACGGTCTACCCGGAGGACGCCGACGGCCCCCACCAGGTCGTCCTGCCGCCCGAGACGCCCTACACCACGGAGTTCGTACGGGACGCCGCCCCCGACCTCGCCGCCGACGCGGCCCGCCCCTTCGACCTGACCTGCGACGTGCCCCTGCGGACGACGCTGTACGAGACCGGCGCCGACACCTACGTCCTGCTGCTGGTCGTGCACCACATCGCCGCGGACGGCGCCTCGCTGCGCCCGATCGCCGAGGACATCACCACCGGCTACCGTGCCCGGACCGGCGACGAGACCGCCCGCTTCCCCGAACTGGCCGTCCAGTACCCGGACTTCGCGATCTGGCAGCGCGAGACGCTCGCCGCGGACCTGCCCCGCCAGATCGACCACTGGAAGCAGCACCTCGACGGCCTCCCGCCCGAGGTCACCTTCCCCGGCGACAGGCCACGCCCGGCGGTGGCCACCCACCGCGGCGACCACGTCGAGTTCCCCGTCGGCCCGGAGCTGTACCAGCGGATGCTGGACCTGGCCGGCCGGACCCGCACGACCCCGTTCATGGTCCTCCAGGCCGCCGTGTCGCTGCTGCTGACCCGGCTCGGCGCCGGTGAGGACATCCCGCTCGGCGGGGTGATCGCCGACCGGCCCGACTCGGTGCTCGACGACGTGGTCGGCGTGTTCATCAACACCCTCGTCTACCGCATGGACACCTCCGGCGACCCGAGCTTCGAGGAGCTGCTGGTCCGCGTCCGGGAGACGGGTCTGGCCGCCTACGCCCACCAGGGCGTCCCCTTCGAACGCCTGGTGGAGGAGCTGAACCCGGAGCGCTCCCGCTCCCGGCACGCCTTCTTCCAGGTGATGCTGGCCTGGCTGGACCTCACCGAGGCCCGCTTCGAACTGCCCGGCGTCACCGCCGACCCCGGCCCCGTGACCAGCGGCACCGCCAAGTTCGACGTCCACTTCGACTGCCACGTCCACGAGTCCGGCGGCCTGCTGTGCCGCCTGGAGTACGCCACCGACCTGTACGACCGCCGTACGGCCGAGAGCTTCGCGACCCGCTTCGTCCGCGTCCTGGAGCGCGTCACCGCCGACCCCGGACAGCGTCTGTCTGAGGTGGACGTCCTCGGCGTCGACGACCGAGCCTTGGTGCTGCACGGCTGGAACGACACCGCTGTGGCGTTCGACGGCGAGCGCTCGGCGGTCGCCCTGCTTGAGGCGCACGCACTCCGCCACCCCGACGCCGAGGCGGTCCGCTTCGAGGGCGAGGGGGTCGCATACGGCGAGTTCAACGCCCGGGTGAACCGGCTCGCACACGCCCTGCGCGAGCGGGGCGTCGGACCCGAGTCACGGGTCGCCGTGATGCTGCCGCGCTCGGTCGACCTGATAGTGGCGCTGTGGGCGGTGCTCAAGGCGGGCGCCGCATACGTGCCGATCGACACCGGCTACCCGGCCGACCGGATCGCGTACATCCTCGCCGACTCCGGCGCCCGGCTGCTGATCTCCGACCGGGACGCGGACGGCTTCGAGCGGATCGCACCCGACGCCGAGGGGCCCGCGGAGAACCCGGGGGTGACGGCCCACGGCGACAACGCCGCGTACGTCATCTACACCTCGGGCTCCACCGGCCGTCCCAAGGGCACGGTCAACACGTACGCGGGCATGGCGAACCGGCTGTGGTGGATGCAGCGCGACCACCGACTCGCCCCGGGGGAGCGGGTGTTGCAGTCCACCCCGGTCAGCTTCGACGTGTCGGTGTGGGAGGTCTTCTGGACCCTGATGTACGGCGGCACCCTCGTCGTGGCCAGGCCCGACGGCCACCGCGACCCGCTCCACCTGGAGCGGCTGATGCGCGAGGAGTCCGTCGCCGTCGTCCACCTCAGCGCGTCCATGCTCGGCGCCTACCTGGCCGAGACCCGGCTGCCGGGCTCCGTCCGCCTGGTCGTCTCCGGCGACGAGGCTCTGCCCGCCGAGCTGGTCCGCCGCTTCCACGACGACTCGAACGCCGTACTCCTCAACGCCTACGGCCCGACCGAGGCCGCCGTCGACGTCACCGCCTGGGCCGCGCCAGCGGACACCGAGACCGTGCTGATCGGCGGGCCCGTCGCCAACACCCGCGCGTACGTACTCGATTCGACGCTGGCGCCGGTCGCCCCCGGCGTACCCGGCGAGCTGTACGTCGAAGGCGTCCAGCTCGCCCGCGGCTACCTCGACCGGCCCGCGCTGACCGCCGAACGTTTCGTCGCGAGCCCGTACGGGCCGCCCGGAGCGCGGATGTACCGCACCGGGGACGTGGCGCGCTGGACGGCGGACGGCGAGCTGGAGTACCTCGGGCGCGCCGACAACCAGGTCAAGCTGCGCGGCTTCCGCGTCGAACTCGGCGAGATCGAGGACGCCCTCGCCGACCATCCGGCCGTCGCCCAGGCCGCGGCGGCCGTGCACGGGCAGTGGCTCGTCGGATACGTGGTCCCCGCAGCCCCTGCCGCCCCCGTCGAGGCGGACGACCTGCGCGACCGGCTCGCGGCCCGCCTGCCCGAGTACATGGTCCCGGCCCAGATCGTCACCCTGGACGTGCTGCCGCTCACCCCGAACGGCAAGCTCGACCGTAAGGCCCTGCCGGTCCCCGAGATCTCGCACACCGCCGGGCGCGCGCCGCGCACCCCGCAGGAGGAGATCCTGTGCGGCCTGTACGCCGAGGTCCTCGGCGTACCCGAGGTCTCGGTCGACGACGACTTCTTCGGGCTCGGCGGCCACTCCCTGCTGGTGACCCGGCTGGCGAGCCGTATCCGCGCGGCCCTCGACACCGACATCGAACTGTCGGTGCTGTTCGAGGCGACCACCGTGGCGAAGCTCGCCTCCCGGCTCACCAGCGGCGGACCGCGCCGCTCCGGCGTCACGGCACAACCGCGCGAGGGGCGCCTGCCGCTGTCGTACGCGCAGGAACGGCTGTGGTTCCTGCACCGCTTCGAGGGTCCGTCCCCGACGTACAACCTGCCCGTCGCGCTGCGGCTGACCGGCGACCTCGACGTGGCCGCGCTCACCGCCGCCCTGGACGACCTGGCGCGGCGGCACGAGGCACTGCGTACGGTCTTCGCCGAGGACGGGCACGGCCCCCACCAGGTGGTCCTGCCGTCCGTGCCGCCGCTGACCGTCGTCGGCGTCGGCGAGGAGGGGCTCTCCGAGAGGCTGGCGTACGCCGTCCGTACGCCGTTCGACCTCACCGCCCAACCCCCGCTGCGCGCCACCCTGTTCGACCTCGGCGCGGACGAGCACGTGCTGCTCCTCGTCCTGCACCACATCGCCGGCGACGGCGCCTCCATGGCCCCGCTCGCCCACGACCTCACCACCGCGTACACGGCCCGGACCCGGGGAGCGGAGCCCGACTGGGCCCAACTCCCCGTCCAGTACGCCGACTTCGCGGTGTGGCAGCGGCAGGCACTGGGCGAGGCCGACGATCCGGACAGCGCCCTATCCCGCCAGCTCGACCACTGGCGGACGACGCTCACCGGGCTGCCCGAGCAGCTGGAGCTGCCCTTCGACCGGCCCCGGCCCGCCGTGCCCACCCACCGCGGCGACACAGTGCCGTTCGCCGTCGAGCCCGAGGTCCACGAGGCCCTGGTCCGGCTCGCCCGCGAGCACCACACGACCGTCTTCATGGTCGTGCACGCCGCCTTGGCCACCCTTCTCCACCGGCTCGGCGCGGGAGACGACATCGTGATCGGCTCACCGGTCGCCAACCGCACCGACGACGCCCTGACACCCCTGGTCGGCTTCTTCGCCAACAACCTCGTGCTGCGCACCGACCTGACCGGCGATCCCGCCTTCACCGAGGTGCTGCGCCGGGTGCGGGCCGCCGACCTGGCCGCCTATGCGAACCAGGACGTGCCCTTCGAGCGGATCGTGGAGGCGGTCAACCCGACGCGCTCCACCGCGCGGCACCCGCTGTTCCAGACCGGCCTGAACTTCAACAACGCCTTCCAGCAGGCGGCCCTCGACCTCGCCGTCGACCTGCCCGGCCTCACCGCGCGGGTACGGCCGGTCGCCTCGCCCGCCGCCAAGTTCGACCTGTCGTTCTTCCTCACCGAACGGCCCGAGGGCGGGGTGCACGGGCTCCTGGAGTACGCCACCGACCTGTTCGACCACGACTCGGCCGCCCGTATCGCCGAGCGCTTCACCCGGCTGCTCACCGACGTCATCGCCGAACCCGGCCGCCCGGTGGGGGAGTTCGACGTCGTGGACGCCGACGAACGGCGGCTGCTGCTCACCGAGTGGAACACCACCGGACACGAGGTGCCGTCACAGACCCTCACCGACCTGATCGAGGCCCAGACCGCCCGCACCCCGGACGAGCCCGCCGTCGTCTTCGGCACCACAGAGCTGTCGTACGCCGAACTCGACGCCCGCGCCAACCGGTTGGCCCGGCACCTGACCGACCTGGGCGCCGGTCCGGAGCGCTACGTCGCCGTGCTGATGCCGGTCTCCGAGCACATCCCGGTGACGCAGCTGGCCGCCCTGAAGACCGGCGCCGGCTACCTGCCGCTCGACCCGGCCCACCCGGCCGACCGGCTCGCCTTCATGCTGAAGGACATCGCGCCGGCCGCCGTGGTCACCACGCCCGAACTCGCCGACACCGTCCGCTCGTTGACGGACACACCCGTCGTGCTGACGGACGACCCCGCGATCGCGGAACGGCCGTCCGGCCCGCTCACCACAGTGATCCGGCGGCCCGAACACGCCGCGTTCGTCATCTTCACCTCGGGCTCCACCGGACGGCCCAAGGCGGTCGTCGTCGAACACCGTTCACTGGTCGCCTACTTGGCCTGGGCGACCCACGAGTACGAGAGTCTGCGTCAGCGCGTCCTGGTGCACTCGCCGGTCTCCTTCGACCTCACCGCGACCGGCATGTTCGGCCCGCTGATCTCCGGCGGCACCGTGGAGCTGGTCCGCTGGACCGCGAGCGGCCCTGACCCGGACGCCCACGTCACCCGGCCCGACTTCGTCAAGGCCACGCCGAGTCATCTGCATCTGCTGGGTGCGGTGCCCGAGGAGTACTCGCCAGGCGGACAACTCGTCCTGGGTGGTGAGTCGTTGCTCGGCGACGTGCTGGACGCCTGGCGCGCCCGGCACCCCGGGGTGACCGTCCTCAACGAGTACGGCCCGACCGAGACCACCATCGGCTGCAGCCTGTTCCGTATCGAACCCGGCGACCCCGTCCCGCCCGGCGTCATCACCATCGGCACCCCCGCCTGGAACACGCAGATGTACGTCCTGGACGCGCTGCTGCGCCCGGCCCCCGTCGGCACCGCCGGCGAACTGTACGTCGCGGGCGATCTCGTCACCCGCGGCTACCACGGCCGCCCCGGCCTGACCGCCGGACGCTTCGTCGCGAGCCCCTTCGGCCCGCCCGGATCACGGATGTACCGCACGGGCGACCTGGCCCGCTGGACGGCCGCCGGGCGGCTGGAGTTCGTCAGCCGCGTGGACGACCAGGTGAAGATCCGCGGTTTCCGCAT
Source organism: Streptomyces sp. NPDC000878 (assembly GCF_053599695.1). Taxonomy (NCBI): domain Bacteria; kingdom Bacillati; phylum Actinomycetota; class Actinomycetes; order Kitasatosporales; family Streptomycetaceae; genus Streptomyces; species Streptomyces sp. NPDC000878. Next base: position 231,898 of record NZ_JBSFMT010000003.1, read on the forward strand.
CGAACTCGGCGAGGTGGAGGCCGTCCTCACGGCCCGGCCGGGCATCGACGCCGCCGCCGTGGTCGTCCGCGAGGACACCCCCGGCGACAAGCGCCTCGTCGCGTACGTGGTGCCGGAGCCGGACCACTCGGCGGACCCGGCCGCCCTGCGTGCCGCAGCCGCGCGGGCCCTGCCCGACTACATGGTCCCGGCCGCGTTCGTCGTCCTGGAGACCCTGCCCCTGACCGCCAACGGCAAGATCGCCCGCAAGGCGCTGCCCGCCCCCGACCGCACCGCCGAGGGCTCGGGCAGGCCGCCCGCCGAGGGCACGGAGCGGCGGGTGGCGGACCTCTTCGCCGCCGTCCTCGGTGTGCCAGCGGTGGGCGCCGACGACGACTTCTTCCGCCTCGGCGGCCACTCCCTGCTCGTCGCCCGGCTGGTCAACCGGATCCGCGCCGACCTCGGAGCGGAACTGTCCATCCGGGAGGTCTTCGAGCACACGACCGTCGCCGGACTCGCGGAACTGCTGGCGGGCCGGTCGGCGGAGGCATCCCGGCCCTCGCTGGTCCGGCGCGAACGGCCCGAGCGGGTGCCCCTGTCGGCGGCGCAGCGGCGGATGTGGTTCCTCGACCGGCTCGACGGCCCGGCACAGACGTACACCATCCCCGTCGTCCTGCGGATGACCGGCACCCTCGACCGGGACGCCCTGCGGGCCGCCTTCGGCGACCTGGTGCGACGGCACGAGGTGCTGCGGACAGTGATCGCCGAGGGACCGGAGGGGCCCCACCAGGTCGTCGTCGACACGGAGCCGCGCTTCGCGGTCCGGTCGTTCGACCCGGCCGAATTCGACGCCGGGGTGGCGGAAGCCGCCCGGATGCCGTTCTCCCTGGACCACCAACTGCCCATCCGCGCCGTGCTGTTCACCGACGGCGAGCGCGAACACGCCCTGCTGCTGCTCCTGCACCACATCGCGGGCGACGGCGCGTCCATGCGGCCCCTCGCCGAGGACCTCTCCACGGCCTACGCCGCCCACCTCGCCGGCCGCGCCCCCGACTGGGCTCCGCTGCCCCTCCAGTACGCCGACTACGCGCTGTGGGAGCGCGAACTGCCCGCCGACCGGCTCGACTTCTGGACGACGGAGCTGGCCGGGATCCCCGACCAGACCGAGCTGCCCACCGACCGGCCCCGGCCCGCCGTCGCGTCCCAGCGCGGTGGCACGGTGCCCTTCACGGTGCCGGCCGGACTCCGCGACCGCGTCGACGCGCTCGGCCGCGGGCGGGGCGCCAGCGCCTTCATGGTGCTGCACGCCACGCTCGTCACCCTGCTGACCCGGCTGGGCGCCGGCGACGACATCGTGATCGGAACGCCCGTGGAGGGCCGCCCGGACACAGCGCTCGAAGACCTGGTCGGACTGTTCGCCAACACCCTGGTGCTGCGCGCCGACACCTCCGGCGACCCCACGTTCGAGGAACTGCTCGACCGGGTGCGAGCGGCGGACGTCGCGGCGTACGACCACACCGACGTGCCGTTCGAGCAGCTGGTCGAGGCCCTCAACCCGGTGCGCTCACGCTCCCGGCACCCCCTGTTCCAGGTCATGCTGACGGTCAATCAGGAGGCGATCGCACCCACACTGCCCGGACTTGAGGTGACCGTCGGGGACGTGCACGGCGACCACGCCAAGTTCGACCTGTCGCTGACGCTCACCGAGAGCCACGAGGGCGGCTGGTCCGGATCGGTCGAGTACGCCTCGGACCTGTTCGACCACGCCACCGCCGAGACCGTCGCCGCCCGCTACCTGCGCCTGCTGGAGGAGGTCACCGCCGACCCGGCACGCCCCCTGCACGCCCTGCCCGTACTCACCCCCGCCGAACGCGAGGACGTGCTCGTCCGTCGCAACGACACCGCACGGACGCTGCCGCAGGCATCGCTGCCCGAGATGTTCGAGGCACAGACGGCGCGCACCCCGCACGCCGTGGCGGCCCTCTCGGACGGCAAGGATGGCGCGGACGGTACGCAGCTGACGTACGACGAGCTGAACCGTCGCGCCAACCGGCTCGCCCGGCACCTGATCGCGCTCGGCGCCGGAGCGGAGACCGTCGTCGCCGTGGTGCTGCCGCGCGGTCCCGAGGCGGTCGTGGCGCTGCTCGCGGTACTGAAGACCGGGGCGGCCTATCTGCCGGTCGACCCGGTCAACCCGCAGGCGCGCATCGCCGCCCTGGTCGCCGACGCGGGGGCGCGGATCGTGCTCGACGAGGAGACCTTCCCGGCCGGCCTGGACCATCTCCCCGACAGCGACCTGGGCCTGCCCGTCCACCCCCACCAGGCCGCCTACCTGATCTACACCTCCGGATCGACCGGCCGCCCGAAGGGAGTGGTCGTCGAACACGGTTCGCTCGCCGCCTATCTGACCGAGGCCGCGGCGATGTACCCGGCCGCGACCGGCGAGTCCCTGGTGCACACCTCCCTCGCCTTCGACATGCCGGTGACCACGCTGTTCACACCGCTGGTCACGGGCGGCCGGGTGCGGTTCGCCGACCTGGACGAGGACACGCCGACCCCCGCCCTGCTCAAGGTCACCCCGAGCCATCTGCGGCTGCTGGAGTCACTGCCGGACCGCGTCAGCGACGCCCGGAACCTGGTCATCGGCGGCGAGGCGCTCGACGGCACGGCGTTGCAGGCGTGGCGCGACCGGCACCCCGAGGCCGTGGTGATCAACGAGTACGGACCGACCGAGGCGACCGTCGGCTGTGTCGTCCACCGGCTCGAACCGCACGACGACCTCGCAGCAGGACCGGTGCCCATCGGCCGCCCCATCGGCAACGCCCGCGTGTACGTGCTCGACGAGCACCTCCAGCCCGTCCCCGACGGTGTGTGGGGCGAGCTGTACCTCGCCGGCGCCGGACTCGCCCGCGGCTACGCCGGACGGCCCGGCCAGAGTGCCGAGCGGTTCGTCGCCGACCCGTACGGCCCGCCCGGCGCCCGGATGTACCGGGTGGGCGACCGGGCCCGCTGGAACCGCGCAGGGGTGCTGGAGTACGCCGGACGCGTCGACGACCAGGTCAAGGTCCGGGGTTACCGGATCGAACCCGGCGAGATCGAGGCCGCGTTGACCGCGCTCGACGGGGTCGCCCGAGCCGCAGTGATCGCCCGCGAGGACCGTCCGGGGGACCGGCGACTCGTGGCGTACGTCGTGCCCCGTCAGGGGCGCGGGGAACTGCGCGACCAGCCCACACCGGCCCGCAGGGAACGACCGGCCCAACCAGCGGAACGCCCGGCGCCACTCGACGCCGACGACCTACGGGCGCGGCTCACCGCGACGCTCCCCGCCTACCTCATACCCTCCGCGTTCGTCGAGGTCGACGCGATCCCGCTGAACGCCAACGGCAAGCTCGACCGCAGGGCCCTGCCCGCCCCGCCGGACTCCGCCGCCGGCACCGGCCGGGCGCCGCGCACCCCGCGCGAGGCGCTGCTGTGCGGGCTGTTCGCCGAGGTGCTGGGCGTGCCCGAGGTCTCCGCCGACGACGACTTCTTCGCCCTCGGCGGCCACTCCCTCCTCGGCACCCGGCTCATCGCCCGGGTCCGCGCCGAACTGGGCGCCCGCGTCTCGGTACGGACCCTGTTCGAGGCATCCACCCCGGCGGCGTTCACCGAACGGCTGGACGCCCCGCCCACCGAGGGCGGCGACACGGACGCGCTGGCCCCGCTGCTGCCGCTGCGGAACACCTCGGCCTCCGGCACCCCGCTGTTCTGCCTGCACCACGTGGACGGGATCGGCTGGTGCTACGCGGTACTCGGCCCGCACGTCGACGAGGACACGCCCCTGTACGCCGTCCAGGCCGCCGGACTCGACGGCGGCGACGAACTGCCGGGCAGCATCGCCGAGATGGCCGAGGCGTACGTCGAACTCATCCGCGAGGCCTGGCCGTCAGGACCGTACCGGCTGCTCGGCTGCTCGATGGGCGGGCTGCTCGCCCACGAGGTGGCCGTACAGCTGAGGGAGGCCGGGCAGACCGTCGAAGCGGTGATCCTGCTCGACACCCACCTCCCGCACGTCGACCACGAAGGAGTCGAGCCGACCGAGCAGGAACTGCGGGACCACGTACCGATCCCGGAGGACGGGCCCGTGCTGCTCACGCAGGAGCTGCGGGCGGACCTAGTCCGGGTCGGCGCCCACATCCGGCGGCTCACGCTCCGGCACGTACCCCGCACCTACGACGGCGACGTCGTGCTCTTCCACGCCCTGCGCCCCAGCGCGCCCGGCGAGCCCCTGCTCGACCCCGCCGACTGGCAGCCCCATGTGACCGGACGGATCGACGTCCACGACGTCGACGTCGCCCACCTCGACCTGCTGCTCGGCCGGTCCGCCGAATCCATCGGCCGGAGCGTGGCCGCACTCCTGCGCACCGACAACGACCCGCAGACGACCTGAAAACCACCCGCAGACGACCTGAAAAGGAACCGATCCGCCATGAGCAACCCCTTCGAGAACCCCGACGGCACCTACCGGGTCCTGACCAACGACGAGGACCAGCACTCCCTGTGGCCCGACTTCGTGGCCGTACCGGCCGGCTGGACCACCGTCTTCGGCCCCGACAGCCGCACCGCCTGCCTGGAGTACATCGAGCGCGAATGGACCGACCTGCGACCCAAGAGCCTCGTCCAGGCCATGGGCGAATGAGTGGACCGGGAGAAATGAGCGAGCGAAAGGGAACCCGCACGTGAGCAGCGTCGACATGACGCAGGCACCGCACACCCCGGCGACCGCCGACGGCACCGTGCGGTACGACACCCCCACCCTGGCGCGGCTGGGCCAGGTGGTGTCGGACCTGCTGGACCAGGCGGGGGACCGGGTCGACGACCCGGCCTGGGTGGACCACGCCCGCCACGCCTGGGAGGACGGCCCCACCCAAGTACGGCGCACCGTACGGGAGTTCCGCAGGCACTCCGGACCCGACGGCAGCCTCGTCCTCAGGCGGCTCCCCATCAGTGCCCGGGACCTGCCCCCGACCCCCATGGTGAAGGGCTCCGTCCAGCACATGCCGTCCCTGCCGGCGGCGATACTGCTGCTGTTCGCGGCGGGGCTCGGCGACCCGGCCGCGTTCGCGGCGGAGAAGTCCGGGGCCCTGGTCCAGGACGTGGTGCCGGTGCCCGGTCAGGAGGAGGTCCAGGGCAACGTCGGCTCGGTGGAACTCACCTTCCACACCGAGAACGCCTTCCACCCCCACCGCCCCGACTACGTGATGCTGCTGTGCCTGCGCCCCGACCACGAGGGCACCGCCGAACTGCGCACCAGCTGCGTACGCCGGGTCCTGCCGCTGCTGAAGCCCGGCACCCGGGAGGCGCTCGGCCGCCCCGAGTACGTCACCGAGGCACCGCCGTCCTTCGGCCCGGCCGGCGGGGGCACCGCGCACGCCGTGCTCACCGGTGACCCGGACGACCCCGACTGGTGCGTCGACGAGGCGGCCACCCGGGGCGTGACCCCCGAGGCCCGGGCGGCCCTCGCCGAACTCGGCGAGGTGGTCCACCGGACGTACACCGCGGTGCGCCTGCGCCCCGGTGACCTGGCCGTCGTCGACAACCGGGTCACCCTGCACGGCCGTTCGGCGTTCAACCCGCGCTACGACGGCCGTGACCGCTGGCTCCAGCGGACGTTCGCGTTCAGCGACCTCCGCCGCTCCCGCGACCACCGCCCCGGCGACGGAACGGTCCTGGTCAAGTGACCCCGTCCTCACACGGGTTACGAGAATCGATGAACCGATGAAAGGTACGTGCTGACATGACCGAGACCGACCGGACGCCCCTCACGGTGTTCGAGCGTCATGAGTCGAACGTACGCAGCTATTGCCGCGACTTCCCGGTGGTGTTCGAACGAGCCGCCGGACACCATCTGTGGGACACCTCCGGGCGCCGCTACGTGGACCTGCTCTGCGGGGCCGGATCGCTCAACTACGGCCACAACCCGCCCGCGATCGTCGAGCGGGTGACGTCCTACCTCGCGGCCGGTGGACCGGTGCAGTCGCTGGACCTGCACACCGCGGCCAAGGCCGACTTCCTGGAACGCCTCACCGGCCTCGTCCTGGAGCCCCGCGGGCTGGGCGACTTCGTGGTGCAGTTCCCCGGGCCGGCCGGGACGCTCGCGGTGGAGGCCGCCCTGAAGCTGGCCCGCAAGGTCACCGGGCGCACCGACGTGATCGCCTTCACCGGAGGTTTCCACGGCGCGTCCCTGGGGGCACTGGCCGCCACGACCTCCCCGCTGCTGCGCGGGGGAGCGGGGGTACCCCTGACCGACGTCACGATCCTCCCGTACGGTGACGCCGCCGCCCTGGAACAAGCCCTCGGCGCGGAGGCGCGGACGCCTCCGCCGGCCGCGATCCTGCTGGAGACGGTCCAGGGTGAGGGCGGACTGCACACGGCGCCTCGTCCCTGGCTGGCCCGGATCCGCGAACTGGCCGACGCGGTGGGCGCGTTGGTGATCGTGGACGACATCCAGGCGGGCTGCGGACGCACCGGCACCTTCTTCAGCTTCGAGGACGCCCCCGCACTCCGCCCCGACCTGGTGTGTCTGTCGAAGTCGCTCAGCGGTATGGGGCTGCCGATGGCGGCCCTGCTGATCCGGCGCGAGTTCGACCGGTGGGCGCCCGGCGAGCACAACGGCACCTTCCGGGGCCACAACCTCGCCTTCGTGGCAGGCTCCGCGGCCCTGGACCACTGGACCGACCCCGATTTCACCGACCGCGCCGCCGAACTGGCCACCGAGATTCGCACCAGCCTCGCGAGCATCGTCGCGGCCCTCCCGACGCGGGCCGCCGAAGTCGTGGGCAAGGGGGCCATGAGCGGACTGCGTTTCGCCGAGGCCGAAACCGCCGACGGGGTACGGCGGGCCCTGTTCCGCGCCGGGATCGTGGCCGAGACCTCCGGGCAGGGACACGTACTGAAGCTGCTGCCGCCGCTGACCATGTCACTCACCGACTGGAAGGAGGTGGCGGACGTACTCGGCGACACGGTTCTCACCACGGCGTCGGGTGTCCCCGCATCCGCCGCACCCACTGCGGAGGGACGGACTGCGCCCTGAGCCCGGCCTTCATCCTCCCGGCTGCCCCGGCAAGTTGAGCGAGTTGCTGAGTCGCTGAGTTGTGGAGCAGCGGTCAGTCGCGGAGCAGCGCGCACACGAAGTTCTCCTCGACCTCGCGCAGCTCCTTCAGCAGTTGCGGCTTCGTCGCCTCGTTCACCTGCGTGGTGAGGGAGAACGTCAGCGACCGCTCGCCGTCCGGGGTCGCCGCGATCAGCTGGGTGTAGCCGGGCGTGTTCCCGGTGTGGCCGAGGACGACCCCGCACCTGGTGGTGTAGCGGAAGATCGCCGCTCCGGCCTTGTTCGTGCCCGGGCCCGCCGGTTCCGAGGCGCCGGCGACCCAGCGGCGCTGCTCGCGCAGGGTCGCCCGGGAGATCAGCGCGCCGCCCGCGTAACCGCGGACGAACCTGGTCATGTCCCGCGGAGTGGAGATGATCCCGCCCGACGCCCACACGCCCGAGGCGCCGACCAGCTCACTGACGTCCTCCGGCGTGGCCGGCGGCTGCACCGGGACGTCGTAGCCGCGCATGTACGGTTCCGGCATCTCGAAGCCCTGCGGCAGGCTTGTGTCGTGCAGGCCGAGCGGACGGTAGACCAGCCGCCGCAGCAGCTCCTCGTAGCGTTGCCCGGTCGTCGCCTCGGCCATCAGGGCCACGGCGATGTTGTCCGAGTTGGAGTACTGGTACCGCGAGCCCGGGCGGAACAGCAGCCGCTCGCGGGCCACGAAGTCGAGCAGCCGCCGGGAGTCGAACCGGTGATGCGGATCGGCCAGCAGGATCCTGAGGAACTCCGGACTCCGGCTGTAGTCCGGCAGGCCGCTGGTGTGGGTCAGGAGCTGGCGCAGGGTCACCGCGCGCCAGGCCCGGGGGAGCGAGGGCAGCCGCCGGCCGATGGTGTCGTCGAGTCCGAGCGCGCCCCGGTCCACGAGCCGCAGGGCCACGGCGCCGCTGAACGCCTTCGCCGTACTGGCGATACGCATGTGGTCGGTCGGTTCGACCGGCCTGCCGGTGTCGAGGTCGGCGGTTCCGGCCCGCAGGATCCGCCGTGACTCGCCTCGCTGGAGCACGACGATGACGCCGGGCGGGCCGCCCGGAGCGCGGACCAGCTGTTCGAGCTGGCTCTGCAGTGCGCGGTCCGTGGCGGAGCCGGGCGGGTCGGCTTCGGCGGGTGCGGACACCAGGGCCGCCAGACAGGCACCGGCCAGCACGGCGCCGACCGGCGGACGCAGACGGCGGGGGAGACGGGGCAGCGGCATGGGATCTCCTTGGGCGGGCTGGGACCGGGGGGACCGGGAGGCCGGGGCACGCCCAGCATCGGCCGGACGGCGCCCGGCTGCCTGTGCCGCTGCTGCATACGGCCGAGCGGGTCGTTCGCACGGGTCGTTCGCAGTGGGCGACGGCGTCTCCCACGGGGAGCGATGAGTTTCGGGTGCGTGCCCGGTCTACCCAGCAGTGAGTTTTCGAGAAGCTGAGGAGAAGCCGATGCCTGAGACGACTCTCGACCTCGGGCCGCAGGCCCTGATCGTGGCCCGCCTCGCGGCCGGAGTGACCGACGGGCAACTCGACGGCGCGACCCCCTGTCCGGAGTACGCGGTGCACCACATGCTCGGACACCTGGCCGGGCTGGCCACCGCCTTCCGTGACGCGGGACGCAAGGACCTCGGCGCCACGACCGACACCGGTCCGGACACCGCGGTGCCCGACATCGGGCCCGGCTGGCGCGAAACCCTGCCGAAGGTGCTCGACGAACTCGCCGAGGCCTGGCGCGACCCGACGGCCTGGACCGGCGAGACCCGGGCGGGCGGCATCACGCTGCCGGGCGCGATCGCCGGAATGGTGGCGGCGGACGAGCTGGTCGTCCACGCCTGGGACCTGGCGAGGGCCACCGGCCAACAGTACGAACCGGACCCGGCCGCGCTGCGAGCGGCGTACGACTTCCTCGCAGCCTCGGCCGAGGACCCGACCCGCGGCGACATCTTCGGCCCCGTGGTCCCGGTGCCCGACGACGAGCCCCTGCTCGACCGCGCGGTCGGCCTGAGCGGCCGCGACCCGGGCTGGAAGGCCTAGAGGCCACTCCGCGATCGTGGACGCCCTCGGGGGCGATGTCACCCCCGCTCGTGCGAGGGTGACCCGGTCCCCCTGCTGCCGGGCTACGGCCCCCCAAGGCCGAAGCCCGACCGCCTCTGAAGGGCTACGTGCGGGGGAGCGAGGTGTTGGTGATCGGCAGCGGCTGGTGGGTGCCCGCCACGTAGAGGTCCGTCGGAGCCGTGCGCAGCGCGAACGTGTCGTCGTAGTCGGAGACACGTACGGACATCACGAAGAAGCCGTCCTCCTCGGCTGTCGTCTTCACGTCGTACTCGCTCTCCCAGTAGGTCTGCAGGAAGACCTCGGTGCCCGTCTCCTCGACGCCCTTGGGAAGGGTGACCTTGCCCTGGACGGTGAGGATGTCGCCCGCCTTCACCCTCTTCTTGTTGACCTTGTAACTGACGGAGCTGGACTTGGCCGTGGTGGCCACGGTGGTGTCCGTGAAGTAGCCGTCCTGCGGGGTGTTGAGGTCACCGTCCTCGTCGTAGGAGGCCGTGATCTGCACCTCCCGCTGGACGTTGAGCAGGCTGTTGCCGGACATGTGGTCGATGTTGACGTCGGGGATGCTGAACTTCCCGGTGGCGTCGGTGACCGGCGTGCCCAGGTCGCGCGGGTCGTAGTAGGTGGGGTCGATCGGGTCGCCCCACGGATTCCAGGTGGTGAAGCGGACGACCTCCTGGACGGTGACGGGGATGTTGGGCGCCGGGGTGCCGTCGGCCGTGGTGACGGTGCCGGTGACGTCGACGTAGCGGTTGTCGTAATTGGTGCTGGTCGGGTTGGTGCTCACGGTCAGCACGTAGGCGTCGCCGGGGTCGGCGTCCGGGGGCTCCGCCGAGGCGGCGGGCGCGGACAGGGCACCTGCGGCGAGCAGGAACGCGACGGTGGCGGCAAGCCGCGTCGACAGGGACTTTCCGGGCACGGTCAACTCCAAGTTTGGTCGGGACTTGAGGAGTTGCGCCGGGCGGCACCGGTTCCGCCGCGGCACAGGTGTGCGACACAGCAGGTTCGACCGGCGGGGTGGGGCGGGAGTTGTACCTGTGCGGTCACTGTTACAGGGCTGTGGCAGAGGCGGTTTCGTACGGGTGGCGGAGCGGGCGGCGCCTAGGATCGCCCGCATGGCGCTGCGACCTGTTCAGGTGAACATCAAGGCTCTTGATCACTCGGCGGTCGGCCGGTTCTGGGCGGAGGCCCTCGGCTGGAGTGCCTACAACCCCGGTATGACGACCTATGTCGGACCCGTGGGTGACTTCGTCTGGCCGGACCCGGGCACCGTCGGCATCGCCGTGGTCCCCGTCCCGGAACCCAAGACGACGACAAAGAACCGCACACACCTCGACCTCGCGACCACCTCCACGGCCCACCAGACGGAGCTGATCGCGCGCCTCCGGGCTCTCGGCGCGACGCCCGCCGACGTGGGCCAGGGCGACGACGTGCCGTGGACGGTCCTCGCCGACCCGGAGGGCAACGAGTTCTGCGTGCTGGAGCCCCGGGAGGTCTACCGGGACACCGGGCCGATCGCGGCGGTGGTCGTCGACTCTGAGGATCCGCGGGCCATGGCCCGGTTCTGGGGTGAGGCGACGGACTGGACCCTGCACGAGGTCACAGACGAGCATGCGGTGCTGCGCTCCGCCAAGGGAGTCGGCCCGTATCTGGAGTTCCTCCGCAAGCCCGGCGCGAAGACCGTGCCGGACCGTGTCCATCTCGACCTGCTGCCGTACCCCGGTGACGACAAGGCAGCGGAGGTGGCCCGGCTGCGGGCGCTCGGCGCCACCGACCTCGACCTCGGCCAAGGCGACGTCCCGTGGACGTGCCTGGCCGACCCGGAGGGCCACGAGTTCTGCGTCCTCGCCCTGCCCTGACGCAGAGCTTCGACCCCGTGTCACAACACCGCCCGGTGTGCGTCCCGGCGGGCCGGGCAGGGAAGAATGGGGGCCGTACCAACGGTCGACCCTTGCGGAGGAGCGGGAAATGCAGGACGCGCGAGCGGGGCAGGTCGCAGGGCCCGAGGACCTCATCGATGTGGCCCGTCTGGTCACGGCGTACTACGCGCTGCACCCCGACCCGGCCGAGCCCGGGCAGCGGGTGGCGTTCGGCACCTCGGGGCACCGTGGCTCGTCCCTCGCGGTGGCGTTCAACGAGGACCACATCGCGGCCACCAGCCAGGCCATCTGCGAGTACCGCGCCGCCCAGGGCACCGACGGCCCCCTCTTCCTCGGCGCCGACACCCACGCGCTGTCGGAGCCCGCGAGGGTCACGGCACTGGAGGTGTTCGCCGCCAACGACGTGACCGTCCTCATCGACCAGACCGACGGCTACACGCCCACCCCGGCGGTCTCGCACGCCATCCTCGCCCACAACCGCAAGCGCACGTCCGGCCTCGCCGACGGAGTCGTCGTCACCCCCTCGCACAACCCGCCCGCCGACGGCGGCTTCAAGTACAACCCGCCGAACGGCGGCCCCGCCGGATCCGAAGCGACCTCCTGGATCCAGGACCGCGCCAACGAGATCATCACCGGCGGCCTGAAGGACGTACGCCGCATCCCCTACACTCGCGCCCTGGCCGCACCCGGCACCGGCCGCCACGACTTCCTCGGCGCCTATGTGGCCGACCTGCCGAACGTGCTGGACCTGGACGCGATCCGCGCCGCCGGCGTGCGCATCGGCGCCGACCCGCTGGGCGGTGCGTCGGTCGCGTACTGGGGCCGGATCGCCGAACAGCACCGGCTCGACCTGACAGTCGTCAACCCGCTCGCCGACCCCACCTGGCGCTTCATGACGCTGGACTGGGACGGCAAGATCCGTATGGACTGCTCCTCGCCGTACGCCATGGCCTCGCTCATCGAGCGGCGCGACCGGTTCGACATCGCCACCGGCAACGACGCTGACGCCGACCGGCACGGCATTGTCACGCCGGACGGGGGCCTCATGAACCCCAACCACTATCTGGCCGTGGCGATCTCGTACCTGTTCTCGCACCGGGAGCAGTGGCCCGCGGGGGCCGGGATCGGCAAGACCCTGGTGTCGTCGAGCATGATCGACCGGGTCGCGGCGGACGTCGGCCGCCCGCTGGTCGAGGTCCCCGTCGGCTTCAAGTGGTTCGTGGACGGCCTGTCCGACGGATCTCTCGGCTTCGGCGGCGAGGAGTCGGCGGGCGCGTCCTTCCTGCGCCGCGACGGCTCGGTGTGGACCACCGACAAGGACGGCATCACCCTGGCCCTGCTCGCCTCCGAGATCACGGCGGTCACGGGCGAGACCCCGTCGCAGCACTACGCCAAGCTCACCGACCGCTTCGGCGCCCCCGCCTACGCCCGCGTCGACGCCCCGGCCTCCCGCGAGGAGAAGGCCCTGCTCGCCAAGCTGTCCCCGAGCCAGGTCACCGCCGACACCCTCGCCGGAGAGCCCGTCACCACGGTCCTCACCGAGGCCCCCGGCAACGGCGCCGCCCTCGGCGGCATCAAGGTAGCCACCGCCAACGCCTGGTTCGCGGCCCGCCCCTCGGGCACCGAGGACGTCTACAAGATCTACGGGGAGTCGTTCCTCGGCGCGGACCACCTGAGCCAGGTCCAGGAGGAGGCCAGGTCCGTGGTGCTCGCGGCCCTGGGTGCCTGACGCCCGCCGGCTGACCGAGCAGCGGGTCGTACGTCAGGCACCGGAGCGCTGTTCTGCCGCCGGCTGCCGCAGCCAGTGATCGCGCGGGCAGCGGCAGCCGGCCGGGGTCGCCGAGCGGGCAGGGAAAGGTGTGGAGGTTCTCCTGCCCACGCCGGGACGCGGAAGCGTCTCCACGCCCCGGCGGGTCGGCGCAGCGATCAGTACTGCTCGGTCTCCACGAAACTCCCGTCCGCGTCGTTGTCCGCGCCGAAGGTGTCCGCGGCGGCGGTCGGGTTGAATCCGGGCGGGCTGTCCTTGAGGGCCAGGCCCATGTCGGCCAGCTTCGCCTTGACCTCGTCGATCGACTTCGCACCGAAGTTGCGGATGTCGAGCAGGTCGGCCTCGGAGCGGGCGACGAGTTCGCCCACAGAGTGGACGCCCTCACGCTTGAGGCAGTTGTACGACCGGACGGTGAGGTCGAGGTCCTCGATCGGCAGTACCAGGTCGGCGGCGAGCGCGGCGTCCGTCGGGGACGGACCCATGTCGATGCCCTCGGCGTCGATGTTCAGCTCACGGGCGAGCCCGAACAGCTCGACGAGCGTCTTACCGGCCGACGCCATGGCGTCACGCGGACGCATGGCCTGCTTGGTCTCGATGTCGACGATCAGCTTGTCGAAGTCGGTGCGCTGCTCGACACGGGTCGCCTCGACCTTGTACGTGACCTTGAGAACCGGCGAGTAGATGGAGTCGACCGGGATACGGCCGATCTCCTGCCCGATCTGCTTGTTCTGCACGGCGGAGACGTAGCCGCGACCGCGCTCGACGGTCAGCTCGATCTCCAGCTTGCCCTTGCCGTTGAGCGTGGCGAGGACGAGGTCGGGGTTGTGCACCTCGACACCGGCCGGCGGCGCGATGTCGGCGGCGGTGACGAGACCCGGGCCCTGCTTGCGCAGGTACATCACCACGGGCTCGTCCTGCTCGCTGCTGACGACGAGCTGCTTGATGTTGAGGATGAGGTCGGTGACGTCCTCCTTGACACCCGGCACGGTGGTGAACTCGTGCAGGACACCGTCGACGCGGATGGACGTGACCGCCGCACCCGGGATCGAGGAGAGGAGCGTGCGACGCAGGGAGTTGCCGAGGGTGTAGCCGAAGCCCGGCTCCAGCGGCTCGATGACGAACCGGGAGCGGAACTCGTCGACGACTTCTTCGGTAAGGGACGGACGCTGAGCAATCAGCACGGGGTGTTGCCTCCAGTGGTTTGGCGCCCTCTATCTGACGCCGTAGACACCACGAAGGGTACGGGCGATACGGGCGGTACGGTCGCCGCAGGGGCCGAATCGCCGGTCTTCCCACTCCGGAGAGGTGGCTTTTCTACCGTTCGATCGCCGTGCGGCCCAGTGAGATCAACGTGGCGTCGTCCACGAGTGAGCCGTCCCACAGTGCGGTGAAGCGGGTGATCTTGCTCCAGCGGTCCACCTCAAGGCCGACGATACCCCGGGTAACCGCGCTGTCGGACGCCGTCCATTCGTATCCCCCGCCCACCGCGCTGCCGACGACGTGGCGAACCGCCGTGCCACCACCGGCGTAGGGCAGCGGGGTGACGGCGTCGGTCAGGTAGGTGCCAATGCTTCGGGGGCCGACAAGGTGCAGGTGGGCCGTCATGTCCTCGAAGACGGCGCCGGGCGCGAAGAGTTCAGCGGCGGCGGCGCCATCGCCATCACGCAGGGCCCGCGTGAGCTTGCTCACGACGTGCTTCATGGCGGGCGCCGCGGTTTCTCCGACGGTGGATTCCCCGAAGTCCGGCAGGTGCCCGGACCCGTATGCCGCGAGGGCCGCCGTGTTGGCTATGCCGAAATGCCGGCCGTCCCAGTAGTCGATCTGCCGGGTGATCTTATGACGGTGAAAGTTGACAACGCCGGCCGCGCGGATCTCGGAGGGCCCGAACAGACCGGCGGTGTCGGTGAAGAACACGAGGGCGCTGGTCGCGTCGCCCAGAATCCGCGTGGGGTACGACTTGCCGTCGCTGGGCCAGGTGGGAACAAATTGCGACAACCCGTCGTGCAGTGCGTCCCAGGTGAAGTAGCCCGCGCTCACGACCGCATCGATATAGGTGAGGGGATCACGCGAGAAGAAGGACATCCACCCGTCCAGGTCGTGCGCGCTCTTGCGGGCGAAATAGCGCTGGAGCAGTACGGCCACCTCTCTGGTGGCGTGCGAGGAGTCGATGACGACATCGACTCCGGGGAACACGAGCCCGTCGCCGGAGCCGTCGGCCGCCGCACTTCCGGGGGAAGTCAGGGAGGCCGCGGCAATGCCGGTCCCGCCGAGCACGGCACCACGCAGCAGCGCACGTCGTGACTTCTGGTTCGGTATCTGTACGTTGCGTTCCATCACATACCTTTCGAATCGCGGATCGTTCGGTCAGCGGAGGAGGGTGGACTGCCAGCCGACGACCCTCCAGTCGTCGCCGTCCGGTGCCCACACGACCGTGTAGCGGCTCCGGGTTTCGAGGAGGTGCCCGCCGAGATCGGCCTTGACGGCCGTGATTCCGCCGAGGAAGGCGAGGTCGCCGTGGAATCGGATCGTCTCGTCGGCGCAGTCGATGGCGAGGTACTTGGTCCTTCCCGAGCCGATGCTGCCCAACAGGCCCTGCTTGGTGTCCACTCCGCCGTTGCCGTGGATCCACACCATGTCGTCGGCGAACATGGCGGTGAGGGCGGGAATGTCGGCGCGGATCATGGCTTCGCGGCGGGCCCGGTCCAGTTCGAGGACGGGGGTGGGGTCGAGGTCGGTCATGGGGTCGCTCCTGGCTGTTTGCCGGTGATGGTCGGGTCCGGTCGGTCGTGTGTGGGCCGGGGTGTTGATCAGCGGATTTCACCGGCGGTGCGTATGCCGCTCCAGTGGCTGACCTCGGCTGCCAGGTCCAGGCGTTCGACGGGCGCGTTGGTCGCGTACGCGCTCCACTGGTCGCGAGGGAGCATCCACATGATCTCGAACTCGTTGCCGTCGGGATCGGTGCCGTAGACGCTCTTGGTCGTGCCGCCGTGACTGGACTCTCCGGTGTACGCGCCGGCCTCGGCCAACACCTTGCGGATGTCCTGGAGTTCGTCGATGGTGTCGACCTGCCAGGCCAGGTGATAGAGCCCGACCCCGCCGTGCAGCCTGGGCGGCGCGGACCGGCCGACGCCCATGAGGCCGAGATCGTGATCGTGGACGGAACGTGGCAACCGCAGAAACGCCGCGTTGGCCCGGGGTTCGCGCAGGACGACGTCCATGCTGAAGACCTCGGTGTAGAACCGCTCGGATCGTGCGAGATCGGCGACGAACAGGACGGCGTGGTTGAGCCGCACCGGACCGATTCCCATCGGAGTTCTCCTTGTGTTGTGACCGCTCAGAGGTGGTGCCGGCCTCGGATACCCGCGTCGGCCCGGGCGGTGGGACTGCCTGTTGGTTCGGGAACGGTGGTGTCAGTCGGCGAGGGCGAATCCGCCGGTCCAGGAGGTCTTCTCGCCGACGGCGAGGGTGAGCTGGAGGAAGCCGACCGCCTCCAGCTCCCGGGCCCGCCTGAGGTCGCCCGCGTCCACGGCTCGCAGCCCGGCGGCGCTGATCACGAGGGCGAGCGCCGTCTTGGCGTCCGCGTCGTCACCGGCGAGCAGCACGGTGGTCGGCCGCCCGTTCACCGTGCCGGTGGCCAGCGTGGCGGCGAAGTTGGTGTTGAACGCCTTGATCACCCGCGACTCGGGCAGCGCGGCGGCGATCTCGGCGGTGGCGGAGCTGTCGGCCGGGACGACCAGCGAGTCGAAGGTCTCGAAGTCCAGCGGGTTCGTGATGTCGACGACGACCTTGCCGGCCAACTGCGCGCCACGCTGGGCGATGATCTGCCCGACGGCCGGGTACGGCACGGCGAGCACCACGATGTCGCCCGTGACCACCCGCTCCGCGTCGGAGCTGCCGAGGACTTCCACGGTCTCGCCGCTCTTGCCGACGAGGCCGGCGATGGCCTGCCCCATGTTCCCGCTGCCGATGATGCTGATGTGCGCCATGACGACCTCCATTGGTTGTAGCTACAACCATGGCATGCCGAGCTGGGTTGTAGCAACAACTATTTCGGTGCTGACATAATGCGGACGTGGAAACGCGATGGCTCACGCGGGAGCAACTGTCGGCATGGCTACGGATGGCCGCCGTACTGGAACTGCTGCCGACGGCCCTGGACAGCCAGCTGCGACGCGACGCCCAGTTGACCCACTTCGACTACCAGGTGCTCGCCATGCTCTCCGAGGCACCCGACCGCACTATGCGGATGACGAGGCTCGCCGCAGGCACCATCGCCACCCTCGCCCGGCTCTCCCACGTGGTGCAGCGCCTGGAAGCCCGCGGCTTGCTGGAGCGCTTCCCCTGCCCGACGGACCGGCGTGCCACCAACGCCCGCCTCACCGAGGCCGGCTGGCAGAAGGTGCGGGACGCCGCTCCGGGCCATGTGTCCTTCGTCCGGGACAACGTCATCGACGCACTCACGCCCGAACAGATCACCCAGCTCACCGACATCAGCCAGGCCATCCTGGACAGGCTCGACCCCGACGACAGCCGGGCCGGAATGTACCGGTGGTACGACGCGGTCGACTAGTACTCCGGTAGCGGCTCGCCATCTGGCCTGGTCGGTCGCTGCGGTACAGGGGCGTGAGCAGTTCGATCGCGACCAGGGGCCTCGCCACCCGGGTGAGGCGTACGACGGTGATGGGTTCGGTGTCGCGGACCGGCCAGTGGTCGATGCCGGGCCCGGGGGCTGGTGCGCGGCGGATTCCGCCGCTATGCCCATGTGGCGGCTGCTGGAGATCACGGTGAGCCGGTCGTCGGCTCAAGGCTGGTGCTTCTCCGGTGAGACAGGCGACGGGTTCCACTACGTTTGTGACCCGCGCGACCTTGATCACCGGCTGTCCGGCAAATCGCCGGTCATCCACGTCTTCTCGCCCTGAGCATGGCGAGGCGGCGCGTCGGCTCTTGCCGCCACGCGGCGTTGCGTTCGCGATGCCGGCGGCGGGGCGGGGTCTGGCACTGCCAACTGGAGCCGGACTGCTGCTTCACCAACGACGGGTACAGCGGGCATCCCTGCGCGGATCAGCCCTTGACCGGATGTTTCGACGCCCCGGGGTCGTCCATGCTCCCCGGATTCTCCGCAGGAAGAAGGCCGCGGTCGGGACGCGTCCGATGCGGTGTGCCGGCCCGCTGATGGGTTGCGGGCGTCGGCCGCTCTGTCGCACGCGATGTCCTCCGGGCTCGGTGGTGGGGCGGATGCCGGAAGGTCAGGTCTCCGTTGCCGGGGGCGTGGCGCGGTTCCGTGGTCGGGTCCTGGCCAGTCCGGTCTCGACGGCGCTGAGCAGGGCGAGGGCGGCGTCGAGGTGTTCGGTGTCGTGGCCCGCGGCATCGGAGACGGTCGTGGCCCATTCCTGGCGGACGAGGACGGTGTTGCTGCGTCCGCGCTCGGTGGAGTGGACCGTCACCCCGCGACCGTCGTCCGAGTGGGCGCGCCGCTCGATGAAGCCCTTCTCCTCCAGTCCGCGCAGGACGGTTGAGAGGTTGGTGCGCTGGAGCCCGGTTGCGGTGGCGATGCGGCTGGGCGTGGTGGCGGGGTCGCTCTTCAGATAGCGCATCACCATGCCCTCGGACTGCGACAGGTGGACGGCCCGCTCGTCCGTGTAGCGACGGAACTGGATCTCCCGGCTGATGATCAGTACGAGGTCGGCCAGTTCCGCCCACCGCTCCTCGAGGTCCGGCCCTGCTGTCGGGCCCGTCTGCTGCGCTTGCTCCTCCATCACGGCTCCAGAGTACGGGGTTGCCGCCATGTAGTTATGGGGGCATACTCGTTATGTGGTCATAGTTATGAGCACATAACTTTCCTGCGCAACTTCCTCTTCCTGGGGGCTGTCATGACGACAACCACTTCCTCCTCCCGGCATGCCGGAGCAACGACGCTCTCGCCCCATGCCACGGCCCGCGCCGGCGGCCTGCACCCGGTCGGGGTGTTCATCCTGCTGGCCGGCGCGTTCCTCCCGATCATGGACTTCTTCATCACCAACGTGGCCCTGCCCAGCATCGACGCCTCACTGCACGCCTCCGCGTCGTCGCTGGAGCTGGTGATCGCCGGGTACGGCGTCGCGTACGCGACCCTGTTGGTCCTCGGGGGCCGTCTAGGCGACCGCTTCGGCCGTCGGCGTATCTTCCTCGGGGCGCTCGTGGGCTTCGTGCTGGCCTCCTTGGCCTGCGGCGTCGCCCCGAGTGTGGGGGCGCTGATCGCGGCCCGCATCGTCCAGGGCGCCACCGCCGCCCTGCTCATCCCGCAGGTGCTGGCGACCTTCCACCATGTCCTCGAAGGAGAGCGCAAGTCCCGTGCCGTGGCCCTGTACGGGGCCACCTCCGGTATCGCCGCCGTGGTCGGACAACTGGTCGGCGGCCTGCTGGTGAGTGCCGACATCGCAGGTACTTCCTGGCGGCCGATCTTCCTGGTCAACGTGCCCATCGGCGTGGTCGTGCTGTTCGTGGCGGCCCGGATCGTGCCCGACACCCGCTCGCACCACCCGGTCGGCATCGACCTGCCCGGCACCGTCCTGTTCGCCGCCACGCTTACCGCCCTGCTGGTTCCGCTGACCGAGGGGCACTCCCTGGGCTGGCCGTGGTGGACCTGGGTGCTGCTCGCCGCCGCGGTAGTCCTGGGCGCCGCCACCTACCTCGTGGAGAAGCGCACCGAGCGGCGCGGCGAGGTCCCGCTGCTGCCGCCGTCCCTGCTGCGCCTGCCGTCGATGTCCCGCGGACTGGCCATGGTGTTCGCCTTCAGCATCGGCTTCGGCGCCTTCATGTTCGTTTTCGCCCTCACCGTCCAGAACGGCCTGCACGCCGACGCCCTGCACAGCGGGCTGGCGATCCTGCCGATGGCTCTGCTCTTCTTCGCCGGTTCACTGGTCGCACCCCGCCTGATCACACGCTTCGGCCGGGCGGCGCTGTCCGCCGGCGCCGTCGTACAACTCGCCGGACTGGTCTCACTGGTGACGGTCCTGCTGGAGAACTGGCCGCACGTCAGCCTGTGGGCCATGGCCGTACCGCTGGCCCTGGTCGGTGCCGGACAGTCGATGCTGTTCGCCGGCCTCTTCCGCAGCGTGCTCGCCGACGTCCCCACGCACCTGGCCGGTATCGGCAGCGGCGTACTGATCACCCTGCAGCAGAGCGGACTCGCCCTCGGGGTGGCCACCCTCGGCACCCTCTATCTGGCCCTGGCACCGCACAACGTCGCCCACGCCTTTGCCGGAGTCGAGTACGTGCAGATGGGCATCGTCGCCCTCCTCGCGGTCGGCGCCGCCGCCCTGCCGCGCTTCAACAAGTCCACGTCGGCCGCCACTCCCGTCCTCGACGCCTGAACCCGGCCCTCTCGAACCCCTCGTAAGGGAGCAGTGATGAGTCTTCTCGACTTGTCGCGATGGCAGTTCGCCATCACCGTGATGTTCCACATGACCTTCCCGGCGATCACGGTCGGACTCTCGATCTTCCTGTCGGTCGTCTACGGCCTGTACTGGCGTACGGACAGGGCGGTCTACCTGCAGATGTTCCGGTTCTGGCGGCGTATCTTCGCCGTCGGCTTCGCGATAGGCGTGGTCGCCGGCGCTGTCATCACCTTCCAGATGGGCCTCAACTGGGGCGTGTACGGCGCGAAGACGGGCCCCATCATCGGGCCGATCATCGGCATGGAGGTCGTGACGGCCTTCTTCGTCGAGGCAGGCTTCATCGGAGTCCTGCTCTACGGCGACGGCCGCGTCCGCAAGGGCACGATGTTCGTGTCCACCGTGATGGTGTCGGTCGGCACTGTGTTGTCGTCCACGTGGATCATCGCGGCGAACTCGTGGATGCAGACACCCGCCGGATTCAAGGTCGTCCACGGCCAGTTCGAGCCCACGGACTGGGTGCGCGTCCTCTTCAACCCGTCGTTCATCTGGCGCTGGCCGCACATGCTGGCCGCTGTGCTGATCTCGGCGAGCTTCTTCGTCGCCGGGATCTCGGCCTGGTACCTGGTCAAGGGGCGCGCGAAGGGCTTCGCCCGCCGCTCGATGTCGATCGCGCTCGGGACTGCCGCGCTGCTGATGCCCGTCCAGCTCTACCTCGGCGACGGTGTGGCCGGGCATGAACTGCCGTACCAGCTCTCGAAGTTGGAGGCGATCGAAGGCAACTGGGACAACGGGAACACCGGCTTCGTCCTGTTCTCCGTCCCGGACCAGCAGGCCGCGCGGAACATCGCCGAGCTCGACATCCCCTGCCTCGGCAGCTACATCGCCAAGGACCTCACCTGCAAGACGGCCATGCCCGGCCTGAAGCTCACCCCGGCAGCCGACCGGCCCGACATGGCCGCGACCTTCTGGGGGTTCCGCGTCATGTTCCTGGCGGCCGTGCTGATGTTCGGCACGGCGTTCGCCGCCACGGTCCTGCGCATGCGTAACCGCCTGTGGAGCGCGCGTCGCTTCCACCGGTTCGTCCTCTGGACGACACCGGTGGGGATCCTCGCCATCCTCGGCGGCTGGGTCACCGCCGAGGCGGGACGGCAACCGTGGATCGTGTTCGGGCAGCTCCGCACCTCGGCCGCGGTGTCCCGGCTGGCACCCGGCGAAGTCCTGTTCTCGGTGATCGGCTTCTCCGTGCTCTACCTGATCATGCTGGTCGCCTACGTCGCCTACATCGTCCGCACCATGCGCATCGGCCCGGAACGCGACGACCCCGGGCGGGAAGCTCCACCGGAGAACCTGCCGGACACCGGCCTTGCCAGGGACGGCGTACCGCTGGAGCTTCCCGCACAGATCGGCTCCCGGGAGGTGGCGGCGCGATGACCACCACTCTCTGGGCGGCGACCGTCCTCGTCTGTCTCCTGATGTACGTCGTGCTCGACGGCTACGACCTCGGAGTCGGCGTCGCCACGCTCTTCGAACGCGACCCCGCACACCGGCGGCACATGCTGGAGTCCGTCGCGGTGGGCTGGGACGGCAACGAGACCTGGCTCATCCTGCTCGGCGTCGCGCTCTGGGCGGGCTTCCCCCTGGCCTTCGGAACGATCCTCCCGCACGCCTACCTGCCGATGACCGTGGTGCTGTTCTCTCTCGTCGTGCGCGGCGTGAGTGTCGAGATGGCGTCCCAGGCGCCGCCCGCTCCCCGCTGGACCACCGCCTTCGGCGTGGCGTCGCTGCTGGCCGCGTTCGCGCAGGGCTTCGCCCTGGGGACGCTGACCTCCGCGGTACATCTGCGGGGTGACGTGTCCACCGGGACGGCCTTCGGGGCCTTCAGCTGGTTCTGCGTGCTGTCAGGGCTCGCGGTCACGGCCGCGTACACCGCTCTCGGCTACGCCTACACCAAGCACAAGTCGTCCGGGTCGCTGCGGGAGTCGGCGGGACGACGGGGTGCGGTCGCCACGGTGGCCGGGGGAGTGCTGCTGGTTCTCGTCCTCGTCACTGTCGACACCACCGCGGCACCGCTGAACCTCGACAGCCCGGGGCGCGCCTTCGCGTTCGCCGTCCTGCTGTTGTTCGCCGCCGGGGGAGCGGCCGCCTCACTCGTCACGTTTCCGTGGAAGCGGCAGTCCGGGGCGGCGGACACCCTGCCGCTCGGCGGGCTCGTGATCGCGACGGTGTCCGTGTTCCTCGCCCTGGGCGTCGCCCGCTACCCGGTGCTCCTACCACTGGGCCTCACTGTCGACAGCGCGGTCGGCCCGCACTCCACGATGGTCTTCATCCTCGTGGGCATCGGCCTGAACATGCCGCTGGTGCTGGCCTACAACGTGTTCGCCCATCGGGCCTTCGCCGGAAAGCACGACACCGCAGGAGCGCACTCATGACCACCCGAAGCTCGCTCCCCACGCCGGTCCGCGTCGTGCTGCGCCTGCTCGCCGCGGTCGTCTGGACCGTGCTGGGTCTGTTCGCCTACTTCGTCTGCCAGGGGATGTTCGGTGGCTACGCGCAGGTCCACTCGCAGCTGCTGACCACCCTGGGCATGATCGCGATCGCTCTGACCGGTGGTATCGCGTGGATCGTCGACGAGCGGCGCCCCCATGACGACGAATGAGATGTACGGGAACGGGCCGAGTGAGCCGGGCGCCGCCGGAATGCCGCAGGACGACGACGCGTGGCTCACCGCATGCGCCGCGCCGGGACGGCAGTGGTTCCGCCTGTCGGGCACCCTCCGGACACTGGAGACGCTGTTCACGATCACCCGCTGGGGCGCCCTGGCATGGACGGCCCAGGCAGTGATGGACCGGGCCGCGGCGCACGAGACGTGGGGCCTCGTGGCTTTCGCCGTCACGAGCGTGCCGGCGGTGGCCGCGGGCTGGACGGCCGACACGCTCGCCGAGCGGGGCGCACGTGCCGTCGCGGCCGGTCTGCGGCGGCAGTTGACGGGCGCTCTGCTGCCGACCGCCGGGCGGATCAGCGAAACCGGCCCGGCCGAGGCCGCGTGGGCGATGGTCGATCTCGCCGACGACGTCGCCGACTTCCACGCGCAGACCACACCACTGCGCCGGTCGGCACCGCTGTCCATGCTCGCCGCACTGGCGGTCACGGCCGCGGTGCACTGGCCGGCCGCGATCGTGCTCGTCCTGACCACCGCGCTGCTGCCCCTCAACATGCGCCTGGCGGGCCTGTTCGCCCAGCACGGCGCGGACCGGCAGTCGGCCGAGACCCGGCGCCTGAACGCCGTCGTCCTCGACAGCTTCCGCGGCATGCGGACCCTGCGCGAGCTGGGCGCGGTCGGCCGACGCGGCCGAACCCTGACCACGGCCGCCGAGCAGCTGAACAAGGCGACGATGAGCGTGCTGCGCCGCGCCTTCCTGTCCGGGATGATCATGGACATCGTCATCACGTTCTCCATCGCGGTGAACGCCACCTACATCGGCCTGTCGCTGCTCGGCTATGTGCAGGTGCCGCACGCCCCACGCCTCGACCTGTTCACCGGTCTGCTGGTGCTGCTCGTGTGTCCGATGTACTTCGCCCCGATGCGCGCCAGGGCCTCCGCCTTCCACCAGCGGGAACGCGCGACGGTCGCGGCCGGCGTCATTCGCGGCATCGTCCAGGACACCCCCGCCGAGGTGATCCCGGCGGCCCGTCCGCCGCTGACCGAGCCGGTCGGCGTGTCGCTGACAGACGTCCGGTTCCGCTACGGCGACGCCGACCACGACACCGTCAGTGCCGACGCCGAGTTCGCACCGGGCACCTGGACCGTGATCACCGGTGCTTCCGGCTCCGGAAAGAGCACACTGCTGTCGTTGATGGCCGGCCTGCGTAGGCCGTCGGCCGGCTCGGTCCGGTGGCAGACCTCGTCCGTACGGCAGGCGCCGGCGCTCGGCGGATGCGCCTGGGTCGGACAGCAGACCGTGCTACTCGACGCGACCGTCCGCGACAACATCCGCCTCGGCCGCCCGGAGGCCACCGAGCAGCAGATCCGGCGGGCCGTCGATGCCACCGGACTGGGCGCCGTGGTCGAGGGCCTCCCCGAGGGGCTGAACACCCGTCTTGGTGAGGGCGGTTGGGGTGTGTCGACGGGTGAGGCCCGCCGGATCGCCATCGCCCGCGCCTTTCTGCGCGGAGCCCGGCTCTGGCTGCTCGACGAGCCGACCGCCCACCTCGACGCGGACAGCGAACGCGAGGTCGTCGAGGCCCTGCGACGTGCCACCGACGGCTGCACCGTCGTCATCGCCACGCACTCCTTCCCGCTGGCCGCAGCGGCCGACACCGTGCTCGCGATCGACGACGGCCTCCTGCACGACGCGAGGCCGGTGATCGCGCGATGAGCAGCAGCAGCCGTAGCCCGAACAACCGTGGTGGGAGGGCGCGTTCCCTTGCGGCGGGCGGGTTGGTGCTCGCGGTCGTCGCCGAACTGTCCTCCGTCGGACTGCTCGGGCTCTCGGGCTGGTTCATCAGCGCCTGCGCCGTCGCCGGGGCGGCCACCGTCAGCTCCTTCTCCTACATCGCTCCCAGCGGCGGTGTGCGCGCGTTCGCCCTGGCCCGCGTCGCCGGCAACTACAGCAAGCGCCTGGTCCTGCACGCCGCCGCTCTGCGCCGGGTCGCCACCGCTCGGGCCGGCCTCTTCGACCGTGCCGCAGGCGCCGACCGGGCACAGGCGGATGGCCTGTGGTCGGGAGAACTGCTCGACCGCAGCATGGCTGACGCCGACAGCGCCGGGATGGCACTGATCGAGGTCACGACCCCCGTCGCCGTCACCACCGCACTGACCGCCGGCACCGTCCTCGCCGTCGCGGTGTCCATGTCCGTCGTGCCGGCCGCCGTACTCGCGGCCGGTGTCGTCGTCATGGCGGTGATCGCCCACCGTACGCCCGGCACCGCGCGTGAAGTCGAGCAGCACACCCGCAAGGCGCTGCGCGCCGAACTCGTCACCGCCGTCGACGCCTGGACGGAGCTGGCATCGCTCGGCGCCGCCGAGCAGTTGGCGGCGCGTACGACGGCGAGGTTCACCCGACTCGACATCGCGCGGGAAGTCTCCGGCAGGCGCAGGCACCGGACCACGCTGGCCACCGGCCTGATCGGCACGGCCACGTTGACCGCCACGGCCGCCGCCGGCAGCGCACCGGACGCCCCCACGTTCGTGTTCGTTGCCCTGCTGTCCCTCGGCGTGCTGGTCCAGGCCGAGCAACTGGCGACCGCCACCGAAGCCCGAGCCACCGCGAAGGCCGCACACCACAGGCTCACGGCAAGCGCGCCGAACAGCGCGAGCGACACCGCCGTTCCGGAGATGCGGTCATGGTCCACCGAGGACGGCATCGGCTTCGCGGGCTACCCTCTTCCGCCGATGGCTCTCCGGCCCGGGCGTGTCCTCGGCGCCACCGTGCCCCGGGGCGCGATGCTCGTCGTCACCGGCCGCTCCGGCAGCGGCAAGAGCACTCTGCTCCGAGCCCTCGCCTCATCGCTGCGGCAAGCGACCGAAGGCCGCGACGGCAGGCCCGCCGTCGTGGCCGTCGCCGCGGACGACCACCTCTTCACCGGCAGCCTCGGATCCAACTGGCGCCTCGCCGACGCCGCCCTGACCGACGACGAGATCGACGAACGCCTCGCCGAACTGCGGCTGAACGACAGCGGACTGACCGCCACAACTCCCGTCGGACCTGGTGGGAGACAGCTCTCGGGCGGGGAGCTGCGCCGGGTCTACCTGGGCCGGGCCCTGGCCCGCCACCCGCACGTACTGATCGTCGACGAACCCACCACGGGCCTGGACGACCGGACCGCCCGACATGTACTCGGCATCCTCACGAACCTGCCCGACACCACCGTCGTCCTCGCCCTGCACGACATACCGGCCTGCATCGAGCCGACCGGACACCTGACCCGGCTGCCGCTCGACCACACCTCCCAGGAGGCGTCATGACCACAATCCGAGCCCTCTCCGGAGCCGCCCAGAACACTGTCCGAGGGGCACAGGTCCCGACGCGCTCCGATGCGGAGCACCAGGCCCGCTTTGAACCCGCCCTCGCGTTCCTCGGCGGGCTCTATTCGGCCGCCCTGCGCATGACCGGCCATCCGGCCGACGCCGAGGACCTCGTCCAGGAGACGTACGCCAAGGCCTACACCTCGTTCCACCAGTTCCGCGAGGGCACGAATCTCAAGGCGTGGCTGTACCGCATCCTCACGACCACCTTCCTCAACTCCCGTCGCAGCCAACGGCGTCGGCCGCAGTACGACGGCACGGCGGAGCCAGCGGACTGGCAGCTGGCCCGTGCCGAGTCGCACACCTCCACCGGCCTGCGTACGGCCGAATCCGAGGCGCTCGACCACCTTCCCGACGCGGACGTCGAGGTAGCGCTGAGGGCCATCCCCGAGAACTTCCGCATCGTCGTGTACCTCTTCGACGTCGAGGGCTTCACCGTTCGGGAGATCGCCGACATCATGCGGACCCCCGTCGGCACCGTGCTGTCCCGGCTGCACCGGGGGCGCGGTCGGTTGCGCTCGCTGCTGGAGGGCTATGCCCGTGAGCACCGGCTCGTCCCGGCGGGCCGCTTCGGGAGCGGTGAGCGGAAGCGATGTGGCCACGCATGACCATCCGGAAGATCCTCCCTCGCGGCGCCACGGGTTCCGCGTCCGTGGCCGACCCGGCGGGAAACCATGCCCGATCCACACCTCGGCAGGCCCGGCGTGCACGGGGTCTCCTCGCGGTGCTCGCCTGCCTGACGGCCGTGGGCCCGCTCGCCATCGACATGTACATACCCGGTTTCCCGGCGATGAGCCGCGCGCTGCACACCAGCAGCCCCGCCATTCAGCCGACGCTCACGGCCTTCCCGGTGGGCGTGGTCGTCGGCCAGATCGTCATCGGCCCGTCAGCGACAACCTCGGCCGGCGGGGGCCGCTGATCGGCGGCTGCGCCGGATCGCCCTCGTGGTCACCGCCACCGAGCGTGGTGTGTGGGCGACCAACGTGCCGGACTCCTGCGTCGAGGAGGTCTCCGACCACACCGTCGGCATGGTGCTGGCCTGGACGTGGGGGCTGGCCGTGTCCGACCGGGAAGTCCGCGCTGGCCGTTGGAACCCCGCCGGCGCCCGGCTGCGCCGCCTGTCGACGCTGACCTGCGGCGTCGTCGGACACGGCCGCATCGGACGCGCCACCGTGCGCAAGCTCGGCGCGTTCGACTGCCGGATCCTGGCCCACGACCCCGAGCCGGCGTCTTCGCGATGGCGTTCCTGCCGCCCGAGCACTACCCCGTGTGGAAGGCGCGGTTGCTGGACGGCGAGGGGCGGGTGGAGACCGCGGCGGCCGTTGGGGAGCTGCTCTGCATCCTGCACGCGGCGAGCGCGGGCGAACCCGCCCTTGCCGCGGAGTTCGCCACCGACGACAACTTCCACGCGCTGCGCATCGAGCCGTACCTGCTGGCCACCGCTGCCGCGCACCCCGGACTGAGCACCACCCTCCAGGGCCTGGCCGCCCGCACGGCCACGACACACCTGGCCCTGGTGCACGGTGACGTCAGTCCCAAGAACATCCTCGTCGGACGGTCCGGGCCGGTGCTGCTGGACGCCGAGTGCGCCTGGTACGGCGACCCGGCCTTCGACCTCGCCTTCTGCGTCGACCATCTGCTCCTCAAGAGCCCGGTGGTGCCGGGGAGCCGTGCCGATCTCCTGCGGTCCGCCCGGGTGCTGGCCGAGGAGTACGTCCGGTGTGTCGACTGGGAGCCCCGGCCGACGTGCCGACGAGCAGCAAGGGTTTTCAGCACAGGAACTAAGCGTGTTCCTTACGGTGCCGAGGTCGGCCGACTCACCCCCGCCGGGTCCGCCGAGGGTTCAGGAACCTCCGCCCTCACCTGCCTGTCCTGTCCATGCGCCCAAACCCACCAAGCCCGGCCCGGGTAGGCCGCCCGGCGGCTCGAAGAGCAAGCGCCCCGCCAACCACAACGACGTGGGCAAAACCGTCAGACGATCCGAGACCATCGCCGAACGCGACCAAGCAAGACCACAACGAAGCGATCCCGGGCCTGTCAGTGGCACCGGGCAGAATACGGCCCCGTGAGCCTGCACTTCGAAGTTGTCTTCACGTGCTTTCTTCGGGACGACACGCCCGACACAGTCCTGGAAGCCCTGCGATGGCACCTCGGGCTGGCCCCCGAGCGCCCGGCGGGGCTTGGCGCCGAGGAGCACACCTGTCCATTGCTCGCTCCGGACCCGGACGGCCGCCTGCCCGGAGGAGACTTCGCCTCCCTGCGGCGCCAGTCCCGAGGCTTCGTGGCGGGCGGCGAAATCCACGTATGGGGACTGTTCAGCCGCAACTACTGGCTCGATGACGAGATGGGAGAGCTCGTCACCATCCTGGATCTGCTCGCACCCCACGTCGAAGAACCCGGTTTCGGCGGATACTTTCGCGAAGAGTGCGACGCCGAGCCGACGATCTTCACCTTCCAGGACGGCACATACGGGCCGCTGAAGCTCTGATCAGGTCTCCGGGAGAAGGCCGCGACGCCTGGCAGGGCAAGGGCTGCTGTGCCCCGCCCGCCACGACCGCAGCCGTCGGCAGCGGGGCGGGCGGCTGCGGCCCCGGCTGCGACTGACCGTCCACGCACACCGAACGGGCCCGCTGCCGACGGAGGTGCTTTGGGTGCGGGTGTCGTCCGACTTCGTACCCGCCCCTCGGTGTCCGGTGCGCCTACACCTCGATGTGCGAGCCCATGATGACCGTGCGGTCGCGGGGCAGGCTGAAGTACTCGGCGGCGTCGGCCGTGATGTAGGAGGTGGCGATGAACAGCCGCTTGCGCCAGGGCGCCATCGTCGGGGCCTTCCCGCGACGCAGCTCGATCTTCGACAGGAAGTAGGACGCCTGGTCGAGTTGCAGCGGCCCCTCGGTCTGGGCCGGGTCGAGCATGGCCAGTGTGCCGGGCACGTCCGGGATCTCCATGTAGCCGAACCGAGCGGTGACGTGGATGATCCCGTCGTCGGCGCACCCGAGGTCGTCGACGACGATCCGCTCCTCGGCCGGGACGCGGGGCACCGGCTCGGTCCCGATGGACAGGATCACGACCTGGTCGTGCCGCACGTGGTTGTGCTTGGCGTTGGCCCGCATGGCCAGCGGTGCGGTCTCCTTGTCCCGGTTCAGGAAGACGGCCGTGCCGGGCGCCCGGAGCGTCGGCTCCTGCCCCGCGCGGAGATGGTCGATGAACTCGGGCAGCGGGCCCTCCTGGCGCGCTCGTTCCGCGGTGACGATGTCGCGGCCGCGCTGCCAGGTCGTCATGACGGTGAACGCGGTGACGCCGATCAGCAGCGGCAGCCACGCGCCGTGGACGAGCTTGGTCATGTTGGCCGCCACGAACAGCAGGTCCACCAGGAGGAGCACGCCACCGCCGACGACGAGCAGCCACCGGGGTGTACCCCACTTGGCACGGGCGACATAGAAGAACAGCAGGGTGGTGATGGTGATGGTCCCGGTGACCGCCATGCCGAACGCGTAGGCCAGCGCGGCGGAGGTGCGGAAGGCGAAGACCAGGGTGAGCACCGAGACCATCAGCAGCCAGTTGATCCAGGGGACGTAGATCTGACCGATGGTGGACTCGGAGGTGTGCGCGATGCGCAGCCTCGGCAGATAGCCGAGCTGGGCCGCCTGGGAGGCGACCGAGTACGCGCCGGTGATCACCGCCTGGGAGGCGATCACGGTCGCCGCCGTCGCCAGGATGACCATCGGCCAGCGCCCCCAGCCGTGCACGAGCAGGAAGAACGGGCTGCTGACGTTGTCCGGATCGTCGAGAATCAGCGCGCCCTGGCCCAGGTAGCTCAGAACGCAGGCGGGCAGTACGAGGAACAGCCAGCCCCGGGTGATCGCCCGGCGGCCGAAGTGCCCCATGTCGGCGTAGAGCGCCTCGGCGCCGGTGACCGCGAGCACGATCGCGGCCAGGGCGAAGAAGGCGGTGCCCCAATGGCCGAACAGGAAGCTCAGCGCGTACGTCGGTGACAGTGCCCTGAGGATGCCCGGACGGTCGGCGATGCCGGCGACACCGCACGCGCCGATGGCCACGAACCAGACGATCATGACCGGCCCGAACACCCTGCCCACCGCCGCGGTTCCCCGGCGCTGCACCAGGAACAGCCCCACGATGATCACCGCGGTGATCGGCACGACCGCGCTGTCCAGTGACGGCTCGACGATCTTGAGTCCTTCCACCGCGGACAGCACCGAGATCGCCGGGGTGATCATGCTGTCACCGAAGAACAGGGACGCGCCGAAGATGCCGAGCGCGGTCAGGACGACGGCGCCTCGACGCCCACGCTGTGAACTCCACCGCCGCAACAGGGTGATCAGCGCCATGATGCCGCCCTCACCGTCGTTGTCGGCGCGCATCGCCAGCAGCACATAGGTGACCGTGACGATGATCATCACCGACCAGAACACCAGCGACACCACCCCGTACACGTTGTCCGTGGTGACTGGGACGGGGTGCGGGTCGTCGGGGTTGAACACCGTCTGCAGGGTGTAGATCGGGCTGGTGCCGATGTCGCCGAAGACCACACCGAGAGCACCGATGATCACCGCGAGGCGCACCGAGTCGTGCGTGCTCGTCGGACGGGTCTCCGGTGCCCGCGGCGCGGATCCGTCGTCCGACTCGGTTCCCTGCCGTCGACCGGCCATGGTGCTCCTCCTCCGTGCCGTCCGCTGAGCTGCGGACCAGGGGCATAGGGGCGGACGATACCGACCCCCTGGCGTGACCACCTGTAGGGGGTGCTGTTTCGTTCTGAGTGGCGTCAGGACACCCACGACGTGACGCTCGCGGTGAACGGGATGCCGTGGGTATGGGCGATGCCGGG
The DNA here is from genome assembly GCF_053599695.1 of Streptomyces sp. NPDC000878. Classification (NCBI taxonomy): domain Bacteria; kingdom Bacillati; phylum Actinomycetota; class Actinomycetes; order Kitasatosporales; family Streptomycetaceae; genus Streptomyces; species Streptomyces sp. NPDC000878. The sequence continues at coordinate 262,925 of NZ_JBSFMT010000003.1, forward strand.
TCAGGTTGGTGTGTCTGCCGTTCGTGGGCGGGGCCGCCGGGATGGTGTCCCGCCGAGTGGTGCAGTCCGTCAAGGGTCGTGAACGCGCGGGTGTCCGCCCGGGGCGTGCATCGGCTGTGGGTGAGTGCTCCCTGAACAAGAGCAGGCCATCGCGCAAGTCTCCCTGGTGAACGGGCAGTTCAACCGGAGGAGCGCACGATGGCCTTGTCCCAGTCTGGCCTGATGCAGCTGCTTCAGTCACTACGTACGGCCGACGGAGTTGAGACGATCAGGATGCTGTGCGAGCGCATCCTGCAAGAACTCATCGAGGCCGAGGCGACCGAAGCCATCGGTACCGCCCGGGGCGAGCACTCCGAGACGCGCACCACCTGGCGCAACGGGCACCGCGAGCGGCTGCTGACCACCCAGGCAGGCGACCTCGACCTGAAGATCCCCAAAGTGCGGACCGGGTCGTCCTTCCCCTCGCTGCTGGAGCGGCGCCGGCGCATCGACCGGGCCCTGTTCGCCGTGGTGATGGAGGCATACGTGCACGGCGTCTCCACCCGCTCGGTCGACGACCTGGTCAACGCACTCGGCGCCGACACCGGGCCCGCGTCAACCACCGGATCGTCTCGCAGGCCGTGGTCATCGCGACCGGCATCTCCGCCACCGGACACCGCGAGATCCTCGGAGTGATGGTCGGCGACAGCGAATCGAAGCCGTTCTGGACAAAGTTCCTGCGCTCGCTGCGAGCCCGCGGCCTGGACAACGTCCAACTGGTCATCTCCGACAGCCACAGCGGACTGGTGGCCGCGATCCGCACCGTCTTCCTCGGCTCGGCCTGGCAAAGGTGTCGAGTTCACTTCGTCCGAGACGTCTTCGGCGTGATCGAAAAGGCTTCGGGAGAGATGGTCGCAGCCACCATCCGCACCATCTTCGCGCAGACCACCGGCGAAGCCGTCCGCACCCAGCTGAACGTGGTCGCCGACATGCTCGGACGCCAATTTCCCCAGGTCAAGCACATGCTGCTGGACGCCGCGACAGATATCACCGCGTTCGCGGACTTCCCGCCGGCGCACTGGAAGAAGATCTGGTCCACCAACCCCCTGGAACGGCTGAACCGGGAGGTCAAACGCAGGGCCGCGTCGTCCAGGTCTTCCCCAACCCCGCCGCATTGGACCGTCTCGCCGCCGCGGTCCTGGCCGAACTCCACGACGAATGGCAGGTCTTCGACCGCCGCTACCTCTCCGAAGCTTCCATGGCCGAACTCCTCACCACCAAACCGGCCGACAGCGAACGCCGGCTACCTCCAGAACAGCAACCGGATCAGCTCGGCCAGTGACTACACCACTCGGCGGGACACCATCGCCGCCGGGTATATCCGGCCGCTGCAGGCTCTGCTGAGTCCCGACATCGAGGTGGTGGGGGTGCGGTACCCCGGCCGCCAGGACCGGTTGCGGGAACCGGCGATGACCGATCTCAACCTGCTCACGGACCATGTCTTCGAGGCACTGCGCCCCACGGCCGCCGACGATGCACCACTGGCCGTGTTCGGCCACAGCATGGGTGCGGTCGTCGCTTTCGAGCTGTTCCGCAGATTCGAGCGGCACGGACTGCGGGGGCCGAGCGCCCTGTTCGTCTCCGGGCGGGGCGCAATCTCCCTGGGATGGGCGTGCGTTGTGGTTGGGGGCGGTGAAGTCGAATCTGGGGCATACGCAGGCGGCTGCAGGTGTGGCGGGTGTGATCAAGATGGTGATGGCGATGCGGCACGAGCTGCTGCCCCGCACGCTCCATGTGGATGCGCCTTCGCCTGCGGTGGACTGGTCGGGCTTGACGGGCGGGTACGAATCGGCCTCCAGCGCTCCGACGCCTGCCCGTCAGGTGTCGAGCAGATCCTGGATCGCTCGCGGAACGGCGCCGGGGCGGCTCCAGCGATCAGGGGTACGTGGGGCAGCGGGCAGGCGCGAGGAACCTCGTCGTAGCGCCGGCCGACGCTCTCCAGCTTCTGGAAACGCCCCGCTACCAGCGTGCCGGTCCGGCGATCCGGTCGTCACGTGTCCTCGCGAGCGGGGCAGGATATGGGTGGCAGAGCCCCGGCGAGCGGAGGACGGCGTCGGCGGCGAGTCGTTGTCAGGGCCTGTGGACGGGGGCCGTGCCGATCCAGCGCTGGTAGGCGTCCAGGTCGACGTTGCTGCCGCACACGACGGTGGCGACGTGTCGGCCGGCGAAGCGGTCACGGTCTTCGAGGACCGCCGCGATGCCGAGCGCGGCCGAGGGTTCGACGACGAGGCCGGTGTGGTCGAGGAGCATCCGCATTCCGGCGATGATCGACGCCTCCTGGACCAGGACGGCGTCGTCGGCGACCAGCAGGAGGTCGTCCAGGACGGCCGGGATGGGATACCGGCCGGCGACGCCGTCGGCGATCGTGTCGGTCGAGTCGGTGGTGACGACACGGCGCTGGTGCCACGAGTGTGTCAGTGCCGGTGCGCCCAGCGGCTGGACGCAGATCACCTCGACCTCGGGTGCCAGGGCCTTCACCACATGACCCACGCCGGTGGCCAGTGCCCCGCCGCCGAGAGCGATCAGGACGGTGTCGAACGTCGGCGCCATGCCCACTGGGTCCACCAGTTCCAGGCCGATGGTCGCCGCACCTTCGCAGGTCTCGATGTCCAGGCTGTCCTCGACCAGCCGGATGCCCTCGTGCCGTGCGATCGCCGCCGCCCGCTCGCGAGCCAGCTCGTGGTCGCCGTCCACCAACTCCAGCCCGGCGCCCAACGCGCGGATACGGTCAAGCTTGGCCCGGGTCGCGAAACGGGATGCCACGACGGTGACATCGAGCCCCCGGCCGCGACCGGACCACGCGAGGGCCTGCCCAAGATTGCCCGCGCTCGCGCACACCACGGCTCGCGAGCCCTTGTCGGCAAGCAGGCTCGCGATCACCTCGGTGCCACGGGCCTTGAAGCTGCGGACCGGGTTCGCCGTTTCGAGCTTGATGCTGACCGCGCACCCGAGGTCGGGCTCCAGCGCCTCGCAGCGGTAGAACGGAGTGTTGAGAAAGACCGGGTCGATCAGCCGGCGGGCCGCCCGGATCCGAGCGGTGTCGAGACGCGTCTCCTGCACGACACAGCAGCGTAGCGCCACCAGTGCTGGTGCGTCGTCCATGACGGCCGGGCCTGGATCGCGCTCGTCGGCGTGGACCGGGACGACCGGATCGGCCCCGGCCATGACACCGGCGCGCCGGCCTGCACCACGCTCGTGTAGCCGCCGCGCCGCGAGGGGGCACGGCTGGGGGTGGCTCCCGGTGGGAACCACCCCTTGTCGTCCGATGCGGGTACCGCTACTTCGCGAGGCTGCCGTCCGCCTTGACCGCGAACCAAGTGCCGCCCACGCCCTGGCCGTTGGTGTCACCGGGGGTCTGGTCGCCGGTGAACCAGTACAGCGGCCAGCAGTCGAGGGCCAGCTGCTTGGTTCCTCCGTCGGGGCGGGTGTACGTGCTCAGGAGCTTGGGGTCGATGCCCTCGACGGAGTTGACGTCGACCGGCTTGGCGGGCTTCCACTTGTCCAGGCAGGCGTCGACGCAGTTGGACTTCATCGGCCAGTCGGTGTCCTTGGTGAAGCGGTACAGGGTACGGCCCTTGCCGTCGCGGACGATGTCGCCCAACTCGGCGTTGCCGACGGTGGACAGCGGCGGGAGCGCCTCGGTCTGCTCGGCACCGGCGCCACTGCCGTAGCCATCCCCCGTGCCCGTGCCCGTGCCCGTACCCGCATCCGCATCCGCATCCGCGCCCGCGGCGGCAGCCTTCGTGCCGTCGGGAGCCGCGGCGAACCAAGTGCCGCCCACGCCCTGGCCGTTGGCCTGGCGCGGTTGGGTGTCCTTGACGTACCGGTACATCGGCCAGCCCGCGACGGTGAGTTGCTTGGTTCCGTCGGTGCGGGTGACCTCGCCCAGCAGCGCCGGGTCCATGCCCTCGGCCGCCGAGGCGTCGCCTGCCGGGACCGGCGGCCAGGTCTTGGCGCAGTCCCCGTCGCACGTGGACCGCGAGGGCTTGGCCGTGTCGTTGTCGAAGCGGTAGAAGGTGAAGCCCGCACTGTCGGTGAGAACCTGGCCCAACGTGTCGTTGTCCAAGATGCCGAGCTTGCCCGGCGCCGAAGCCTGCAGCTGCGCCAGGCCGTCGGCCGCCCCCGCTGGAGCCTTCGCGCCTGTGCTCGGGGAGGCGCTCAGCGCGGCAGCCGCGGGCTTGGCCGCGTCGTCCTGCTGGGGCCCGCAGCCGGCCGTGAACACGATCGCCGCCGCCGACACCGTCACCGCCACCGAAATTCCCTGCCACTTGCGCATGACTGTTTCCCTCTTCCGTTTCTGAATTTCGGCGCGGCGGAGCGCGCTCCCGTTTTCGTGGGTTTCCGCGAATTGCGGAACATCCGCCCCGTCGACGGACATCCGCTTCAGCGGTGCAATTCCGACGGCGCATCCGGCGCGGTCGGTCAGTCGGTCTTCCGCTGCTGCCGTCAACACGGCCTGTGCGGGAAGGGGGTTCAATCCCCTGAAGGTTCTCTCGAAGATTTTTTCAGCCGCCGCGCACCAGGCGCGGCCCTGCTCCTACTGCCCGGCGCCCTCACGGACGAGCTTGCCGTCCGCGCCCAGCACGAACCACTCACTGTCCAGGCCCTGCCCGTTGACGTCACCGGGGGAGGCGTCGCCGACGTAGTAGTAGAGCGGCCATTCGCCGTAGCTGGCCTGCACCGCGCCACCGGCGCTGGCGGCCGTGGCCAGCAGCTTCGTGTCGGCGCCGGGACCTGCGGCCACCTTGGCCGAGCCCGTCAGCGCGGGCCAGACGGCGATGCAGTCGGCGTCGCAGTTGCTGGTGCCCGCCTTGTCCTTGGTGAAGGCGTAGAGCGTACGGCCGTCCTGGTCGACCAGGATGTCGCCGAGGTCGGAGCCGGTCACCTTCACGGTCTGCCCGGAACCCTGGGGGGAGGGGCTCGCGGGCGTGTCCGACGCCGCGCCCTCCGTGTTTCCGCCGCAGGCGGTCAGGGCCAGCAGGGTCAGGGGAATCGCCGCCAGAGTGATCCGTGCGCGCATGATGTCGACCGTCCTTGTCGTCGTCGTGGCTGCCCCGTGAAAGGGCGTCGCGGATTCCCACACGTGCATCCGGCGTGACGGGTTCAATCGGAATTTCTCTGAACCTCCGTACCGCCGTGGCCGTGTGCTGGGTGCTCGAAGCAACACCCGCACTCGGAAAGGTCCAAGAAAATGCGCAGGAATTCCGCCCTCGTCTCGGCCGCCTCGGCCGTCGTACTGGCCGCGGGTACGCTCGCCGGTGCCGCCACCGTCCCGGCCGCCGCACACGACAGCCACACGGGTCATACCGGGCACACCGGCTCCGCCTCCACCCCGGCCACGAAAACCCTGTCGGCGGTCTCGGCGAAGGCCCGGACCGTATCGCTGGTGGCGCGGCTGGACGGCGCACAGGAAGTGCCCACGCAGGGTGGCCCGGCGGTCGGCGACCAGGACGGTCAGGCCGTCGCCCTCGTCAAGGTCAAGGGCGACCGGGTCACCTTCGCGCTGAGCTGGCAGGGCATCGGCGCGCCGACGCTCGGTCACGTCCACGAGGGCGGGGCCGGCGTCAACGGGGCCGTCAGGACGGGACTGTTCACCACCGCCATGCCCGCCGGGGTGGACTCGGCGGCGGGCCAGACCTCCGTCGACGACGCCGCGCTGGCCGAGCGGCTGCGCACCGACCCGGGCAGCTTCTACGTCAACCTGCACAGCGCGGAGTTCCCCGGCGGAGCGGTGCGCGGCCAGCTGAAGCCGACGGGCCGGGCGATCAACCCGCTCGCCATCATCAGGGGCGGCAGCCTGCGCGCCCTCGCCGACGGCAGCCAGGAGGTCCCGGCCGAGGACCCGAAGGCGGTGGGCGACCGGGACGGTCACGCGGTGGCGTTCCTGCACCCCGGACGTCGCTCGGTGGGCTACTCCCTGGCCTGGGTGAACATCGCGGCTCCGGTCGCGGGCCACATCCACGAAGGCGTGCTGGGGAAGAACGGCGCCGTGAAGGTGCCGCTGTTCACGACACCCGTGCCGCAGAACATCTTCGCCCTCTCGGGCTCCGTCACGGTGGCGGACACCGCGGTCCTCAAGCAGCTCAAGAAGCGCCCGACCGGGTTCTACGCCAATCTGCACACCGCCGAGTTCCCCGACGGGGCGGTGCGCGGCCAGCTCTTCCACTGACCGCCGGCTCCTGACGACCGGTCAGGAACCGGAACCGCCAACAAGACCTCACGGCTCAAGGGCAGGCTTGATTGGTCTGGACGTTGCTGGGACGCTCATCGCGTGTGGATTCGATTCCTCCGCTCAAGAGGCCGGTTCTTACAGGTAGTTGTGCCTGTGGTGCTCGGTGTGTGCGTGGCTCTGGCCGTGGGGGTCTTCGGCCCCGGCGGCCACACCGCGTCGGCACCCGCGTCACCGTCGGCCGACCGGTACGTGGACATCGAGGCGGTTCCTGCCACCGCCGTCCCGGCCGACGGACCGGACGCCTCCGAGGGATCCTTCACCGAGGACTGCGGACGCAACGAGAACGGTCATCGCAACGCCGACAACCTCGTGATCTCCCCGGGACTGACGGGCGGAGCCCACCACGTGCACGACTACGTCGGGAACGTGGTGACCGACGCCCTGTCGACCAACGAGGGTCTGGCCGCGGCCTCCACCACCTGTGCGGGCGGTGACCGGTCCACGTACTACTGGCCGGTTCTGCGACGGCTGGACCGGACCGGAGACGACGCGCACGCCGTAGGGGGCGGGATCGACGGGAATACCGGCGAGATCCTGCTGGCGTCCTCGGTCCGGGTGGAGTTCCGCGGCAGCCCGACGAGCAAGGTGGTCGCCATGCCCCGGTTCCTGCGGATGGTGACCGGGGACCCGGTGGCGGCGACCGTGAACGAACCCGGCCGCGTGCATGCGCAGTGGGGCTGCTCCGGCTACGCGGAGCGTTTCACCGTGCAGTACACGCTGTGCCCCGAGGGCAGCGGACCGACCCGCACGCTGGACTTCCCGAGCTGCTGGGACGGCCTGTCCACCGACAGCGCCGACCACCGCTCGCACGTGGTGTTCCCCGCCGCCAACGGTGTCTGCCCACGGGCCACGTTCGCCGTACCGCAGCTGAGGATCACCCTCACGTACGACGTCCCGCACGATGTGCGCTACGCCGTGGACTCCTTCCCCGAGCAGAAGCGCGATCCGGTCACCGACCACGGTCTGTTCGTCAACGTCATGACGGACCGTCGGATGGAGCAGCTCGTGTCCTGCGTCAACGAGGGCCGCCACTGCCGGCCCGAGTGACGCAGACCACATTGAACCAACCTCCTCGGGGATGCGTGTTGGACGTGTCAGTCAGGGAGAGGACGGGAGTAAGTGGATGGCGGCGGCACTGTGGTCCCGCACTCGGAACAAGCAGAGAGCAAGTGACGAGGCACTGATCCGGGCGCTGTACGAGGAACACGGCAGAGCCCTCCTCGCCTACGCGCAACGCTTGACCGGCGATCACGCGGCAGCGGAGGACGTGGTCCAGGAGACGCTGATCCGGGCGTGGAAGCATCCGGACGTGCTGGTCAACGGCAAGGGCTCGGTGCGCGGCTGGCTGCTCACCGTGGCCCGCAACATCGTCACGGACCGGCACCGGGCGAAGGCCTCGCGCCCGACGGAGGTCGCCGAGTCCGTCACCACCACGCCGGTTGAGGAGGACCACGCGGAGGCCGTGGTGAACTCGATGCTCGTCATGGAAGCCCTCGACCGGCTCTCACCGGATCACCAGGACGTGCTGAGGGAGATCTACTTCCAGGGCAGGAGCGTCAACGAGGCGGCCGAGACTCTGGGGATACCGCCCGGGACCGTCAAGTCCCGGTCGCACTACGCCCTGAAAGCATTACGGGACATGTACAGGGACAAACCAAGAACAGCGAAGCTCGTCGCACTGAAGGAGGTGGCGGTATGAGCGTTCGGCAGCACGACAGCGAATTGCTCGGTGCCTACGTCCTCGGCACGCTCGACGAGCGGGAGGTGCGGGCCATCGACGAGCATGTGGAGTCGTGCCCGCGTTGCGGGGACGAACTGGACGGGTTGCGTGAGATGCAGGCCGCGCTGGGTGAGGTGCCGCCGGAGGCGTTCCTCGACGGTCCGCCGGAGGGCGGGGACCTGTTGCTGCAGCGCACGCTGCGACAGGCTCGCAGTGAACGCACGGGTGTGGAGCGGCGACGACGGGTGGTGCTGTCCGCGGTGGCGGCCGTCGCGGCGGCGGCCGTGCTGGGTGGCGGCGTACTGATCGGCCAGTCCCTCGGCGGCGGGACGACTTCGGAGGCGGTGCCGGCTCCGCCTTCGGCCTCCGTCCCGGCCGCACCGCCCGCCGGTACCGAGGTGGGCTCGGCGACCAGCGCCGCCACCGGGAGCCGGATGACGGTGCGGGTGACCCCGGCCGCCGCCTGGGTCAGGGTCAACGCCTCCGTCAAGGGCATCCCGGCGGGGGAGCGGTGCCGCCTGATCGTGGTGGCCAAGGACGGCACCCGCGAAGTCGCCGGCAGCTGGCTCGTCGCCGACGAGGCCAAGGGCGCCAACCTCGACGGCTCCGCGGCCGTACGGGTCGACGACGTCGCGAAGGTCGTGGTCGAGAACGACCGGGGCAAGGAGTACGTGGCGGTCGAACTCTGAGACACGGCGGGATCCGGAGACGGATCCCGCCGCACGCCCCGCCTACCTGACCGTCATCCCGGTAACCACTTCACCTAGCGCGTCACGCGGTGGCGGAGATAGACGACTTTCGAGTTGAAGGTGCGGGTCTCGACGAGTTCGAGGTCCACCCGGCGCTCGTGCCGGGGAAAGTAGGGAATGCCGCCGCCGACCAGGACCGGGTAGACCATGGTCCGGTACTCGTCGATCAGACCCGACGCGGCAGCCTCCGCGGCGAGAGTCGCCCCGCCGATCGCGATCTCGCCCTCCCCCGGCTCGGCCCGCAACCGCGCGATCTCCTCCGCGACGCTGCCGGAGGCCAGGCGTGCGTTTCCCTGCACCGCCGACAGCGTGGTGGAGAACACCACCTTCGGGAGCGGATTCCAGAGCGCGATCCACTCGAGTTCCGCCTCGCCGAGCGAGGGATCCTGGTCGGCGGTCTCCCAGTACAGCATCGTCTCGTACAGCCGTCGTCCCATCAGGTGGACGCCGACGTCTCGGATCTCGTCGATCCAGAAGCGAAAGACCTCCTTGTCGGGCATCGCCCAGTCGAAGCCGCCGTCCGGCCCGACGATGTAGCCGTCAAGTGAAACGCTCATCGAATAGGTCACGCTGCGCATCAGAGGTCCTCCTCGGTAACGGGTTCGACAGTACGACCGCCCGGCGCCGCAGAACTCATCGCGACTCGCGGAATCCCCTGGACGCGGGTACTCCCGCTGTCGTACGCGCTCGGGCACTGCCGCTCGTACGGTGTGCAGGTGACGTCCTTCGACCGCCTCGCCGCCCGGATGCGGGACCTTTCGCCCAGGTCCGTGGATCTGCTCGTGGTGGCCGTGGTCGCCTGGTTCACCGGGCTGGACGCGTGGTCGAACGACCCGGAGTACCGCCAGGCGGACTGGTTCACCTGGCTGCTGCTGGCGGTCTCGCTCATTGCCCTGGTGTGGCGGCGGCGGTGGCCGGTGGCGGTCGCGGTGGTGACGGGTGCGGCCTGCGCCGGCTGGGCGCTGTACGGGCACATCGGGGAGTTGCTGAACCTGCCGGTGATCGTGGCGCTGTACTCGGTCGCGGTACGGGGCGACCGTCGCCGAACGGTGCGGACCGGGCTGATCGCCTCCCTCACGTCGGGCGCGGTCGCGCTCTGGGTGGGCAACGACGTGGTCAACCCGCAGGGTCTGGCGGTGCTGGAGATGCTGTGGCCGTTGGTGCCGTTGCTCCTGGGTGAAGTGGTGCGTACGCGGCGGCAGTTGCAGGACGAGTACGCCGCCCGGGCCGCCCGCGCGGAGGAGGACCGGGAGCGGGAGGCGGCCCGCCGGGTGCACGAGGAGCGGGTGCGGATCGCCCGCGAGCTGCACGACGTCGTCGCGCACACGGTCACGGCGATGACCGTGCAGGCGGGCGTCGCGCTGGACGCGTTCGACGTGCGGCCCGAGGTGGCCCGGGCGGCGATGCGGCAGGTACGGGAGGCGGGCAAGGAGGCGGTACGGGAGCTACGGGCCACCCTCACCGTGTTGCGCGCGCCGGAGGATGACCCGGTGGAACCGGCGCCGGGGCTCGAGCGGCTCGCCGAGCTGATCGACCGGTTCGCCGGCGGCGATGTGGAGATCACGCTCCGGCGGGAGGGAGAGCCGGACGGGGTGCCGTCGGTGGTGGGGCTGGCGGTGTACCGGATCGTGCAGGAGGCGCTGACGAACGTGGTCAAGCATTCCGGTGCCCGGCACGCGACGGTGTCCGTCGTCCGGCGGGACGGCCGGCTGATGGTGGAGGTCGTCGACGACGGCCCGCCGTCACCGTCACCGTCACCGACCGGCGGTGGCTTCGGGCTGGTGGGGATGCGGGAGCGGGCAGCGGCAGCCGGAGGCACGATCGACTACGGGTCGGTGCCCGGCGGCGGGTTCCGGGTGCGGGCCGAACTGCCGGCCAGCGGCGGCGACGGAGGGGAGCGATCATGAAGGTGCGGGTGGTGCTTGCGGATGACCAGACCGTCGTACGGGCGGGCTTCCGCGCTCTGCTCGACCTGACCGACGACCTGGTGGTGGTCGCGGAGGCGGCCGACGGGCGGCAGGCCGTGGAAGCGGTGCGGCTGACCCGGCCCGACGTCGTCCTGATGGACATCCGCATGCCCGGCGTCGACGGCATCGAGGCCACGCGTCGCATCGCCGCCGACCCCGCCCTGGACGGCGTACGCGTGGTCATGCTCACCACGTACCAGGTCGACGGTTACGTCTTCGAGGCGCTGCGGTACGGGGCGGCCGGGTTTCTGCTGAAGGACATCGAGCCGGACGAACTGCGGGCGGCGATCCGTACGGTCGCCGCCGGACAGAGCCTCCTCGCCCCGGCCGTGACCCGCTCGGTGGTCGAGGAGTTCGCCCGGCTGAAGGGCCCCGAGGCGGCGGGTGCCGAGCGGCTGGCCGTGCTCACCGACCGGGAGCGCGAGGTGATGGCGCTGGTCGCGGCCGGACTGAGCAACGAGGAGATCGGCCGGGAGCTGCTGATGAGCCCGCTCACCGCGAAAACCCATGTGAGCCGCGCGATGACCAAGCTCCGGGCACGGGACCGGGCGCAGCTGGTGGTACTGGCGTACGAGACGGGACTGGTCAGGCCGGGGGAAGGCTGAGCGGGTGAGCGCGGCCCCTCGGCGTCCTTCGACCGGGGCCGACGATGGCTACTCCCGTGGGAGTAGCGGCCGACTCCCGGCGGTGGATGTCCGGATCGTCCGGGCTTCCTATCGTCGTCGGCATGATCGAAGCACGCGACCTCACGAAACGTTACGGCGGCCGGACCGCCGTCGACCGACTGACATTCACCGTCCGGCCCGGCCGGGTGACCGGCTTCCTCGGCCCGAACGGCGCCGGAAAGTCCACCACCCTGCGCCTCGTCCTCGGCCTCGACGCGCCCACCGCGGGCACCGTGACCGTGGCGGGCCGACGGTACGCCGAACTGCCCGCGCCCCTGCGCACGGTCGGCGCGCTGCTGGACGCCAAGGGCGTGCACGGCGGACGCACGGCTCACCAGCACCTGACCGGACTGGCGGCGAGCAACCGCATCCCGCGCCGCCGGGTCGCCGAGGTCCTGGACCTGACCGGTCTGACCGAGGTGGCCGGGCGGCGGGTCAAGGGCTTCTCGCTCGGGATGGGCCAGCGGCTCGGCATCGCCGCCGCACTGCTCGGCGACCCGGAGGTGCTGATCCTCGACGAGCCCGTCAACGGCCTCGACACCGAGGGCGTCCGCTGGATCCGCACGCTGCTGAAGTCCCTTTCCGCACAAGGCCGTACGGTCTTCCTCTCCAGCCATCTGATGAGCGAGATGGAGCTGACCGCCGACCACCTGATCGTGATCGGCCGGGGCCGACTCCTGGCCGACACGAGTGTGCGGGACTTCATCGAGGCCAACTCCCGCGCTCACGTGCTCGTCCGCTCCCCGGAACCGGGACGGCTCCGGGACCTGATGGAGGCCAGGGGTGCGACCGTACGCCCCGACGCCCGGGGCGGCTGGCGCGTGGACGGCCTCGACGCCGCCGCCATCGGCGACCTGGCTCGCGATCACAGCCTCGCCGTTCACGAACTCGCCCCCGCGCACTCCTCCTTGGAGGAGGTCTACACGACCCTCTCCCGCGACTCGACCGAGTACCGGACACAGCAGGAGGCTGTCCGATGACCACCCCCATTGCCACCCCCACCCCCATCCCCATGCAGACACGGGCCGGTCTTCCGCAGGCGCTCGCGCACGAGTGGATCAAGTTCCGCAGCGTGCGCTCCCTGGTCTGGACGACCGTCGCCACCGCCGTCGTTCCCGTGCTGGGCGCGGTGTTCGTCGCGGTGACGGGGAGCCTGCGGCCGGACGACACGGTGCTCGGCGCCGGCCTGACCCTCTCGGTCATCGCCCAGGTGCTCGCCGCGGTCGTCGGCGCACTGCTGATCACCGGCGAGTACGGCAGCGGCAGCATCCGCACCACCTTCGCCGCCACCCCGCGCCGCGCCACCGTGCTGGCCGCGAAGGCGACGCTGCTCACGGGCCTGACCTACGTCCTGGCACTGGCCTCCTGCACACTCGCCTACCTCGTCGGCGACGCGATGCTCGAAGACGGCACGTACGCCCAAGGGGAGCCGCTGCCCGCCCTGTTCGGCGTCGCCGCCTCCTTCGCGGTGGCCGCGCTGCTCGGTCTGGCGGTCGGCACCCTCGTACGCCACTCGGCGGGCGCCGTCACCGCCGTCATCGGCCTGCTGCTCCTCCCGTCCCTCCTCGGGCCGCTCTTCGGCGACGCCCAGCGCTGGGTCGCGGGCCTCTCACCGACGGCCGCCCTGCAGAAACTCACCCAGACCTCGGACGCGACCCCGGAGACCGTCGGCAGCCTCGGCCCCTGGCCGTCCCTGCTGCTCGTCGCGGGCTGCACGACGGCGTTGCTCGTGCCGGCCGCCATGGCCTTGCGCAGGCGGGATGCCTGATCCCACAGCTTTCTGAGGGGGTGATGCGCCCGCCGGGCTGCCCGGCCGGCCAGGTGGGTGAGGTGGAAGTCGGTCGGCACCTCGGTCTCCGGGCCCAAAGGCCCGGGTGAAACGATCGGGCCGGGGCTCACAGCTCGGTCTTGGGGCTGCTGTTACTGGGGTCCAGGAACAGCTTCCAGAGGGCGGTGATGAGGACCGCCCACTCCGACGCCTGGTTGTCGCCCCTCTGCTGCGCTATCCCCAGGAGGTCACTGTTCGTTGATTCGAACTCCGGATTGTTGACGGGGGCGTCGTTGCTGTCGGGACCGGGGGTCGTCGGCCCTTCGGCGGGCTGGTCGGCCAGTTCCTCGGCGGTGGGCGTCTCCTCCGTGACCTGCAGATCGGCGGCGCCCGCCGTGGGGTTGGGGCAGGTGATGGCCCCTCCACTCTCCCGGCACACGGGGGCGGGCACGGGCATGGTCACGTCCGATGCGTTGGGGCCCTCCAGGTACTGGTAGAGGTGGAAATCCGTGTAGTGGTTGGGGGTGTAGAAAATGAAGCCGTTGACGTTGTCCCGGACGATCCGCTCGTCACCGCGATTCGTGCCCCGGGTCGGCCGGATGTCGATGTCGTACTCAAGGAGCTGCGGCTCCTGCGTCCCGGGGGTGTTCCGGATGAACTCGGTCAGATCTCCGGAGGCCGCGTCGAGGAAGAAACCTCCGCGCATGATGAAGCCGACCCTGTTCGTTGCCGAGTTCGTGGGGTCGTTGGGGTCGGTCATGTCGATGCGGTCGGTCCGCCTGCCGAAGGGGAAGCCCCGGCTCATCCAGTAGGCGATCGCGGTATCCAGTTTCTCCGTCGGGAACTGGAAGGACTTGCCGTCGTCGACGGCGGCGCTCGCCCGCTGCCCCTGGGACGAGACAAACCACGTTCCGCCGCCCAGCAGTGTCGCCACGGCGAGGAAGAGCGCCAGGAACTTCCCGCTGAGCCATCGGGAACGGCGCTTGTGCGCACGTACGCCGGACGCCCGTCCAGCGCCGAGGGGTGGGGTCATTTCCATTGCCTGCTCCCTGGATCGTGATCCTTTTGACCGTGGGAATTGCCTCCGACTGGACCCTGGAGAGGTAGGGGACGTGTACAGGCCTTGTTGCACCAGCCTCTCGGACCACAGCAACCCCACAGGCCACATACTCGGAGGAGGCGCACTTCCGGCACCAGAGTCATTTGTCCCAACTGCCGAGTAAACCTTGATACTTCAAGATCAGCCCCGTGGGTCCACGGCAGGCCAGGGCGCCGGGAAACAGCGCCATTCATCGGCCCGTCTTGGGTCAGCGGGCGCCCAGCAGGCCGGCGAGCAGTTGGAGTCGCTCGGCGTCGGGGCTGTGTTCGGCGGCGGTGCAGATGATGAGGACGGGGCCGGGAGCGCCCGGCAGCGGGTAGGCGTCCCAGTCCAGGTTGAGTTCGCCGACCAGGGGGTGGTTGACGCGCATCCGGCCGCGGGTCGGTTCCTCCACGTCGTGGCGGGCCCACAGGGCAGCGAACTCGTCGCTGCCGACCGCGAGTTCACCCACCAGTTCGACGGCGCGCGGGTGACCCGGATCGGCGGCGACCTGCGTCCGCAGCATCCCGATCAGTTCTGCGACCGTGGCCGCCCGCTCCGGACAGGCCTGGTCGGCCTCGGGGTGCAGGAGCAGCGACAGCAGGTTGCGCTGCTCCTGGGACTGCTGGGTGAACTCGCCCAGCAGGGCACCGGCCAGCGGGCTCCAGGCCAGCACGTCCAGGAAACGGCCGACCACCAGGGCGGGCGAGGTCATGGTGCGCAGCAGTCGCAGCGTGGTGTCGGGCACCTCCTCCGGCTCGTACGGACGCGGGCGGCGGTCCGGGGTACGCGCGGCGGCGGCGAGGCCGTGCAGGTGCCGGGACTCCTCGGCGGAGAAGTTGAGGGCCCGCGCGAGGGCGTCGAGAACCTGCTCGGAGGGCCGTACGTCGCGTCCCTGCTCCATGCGCTGGTAGTAGTCCGAACTCACCCCGGCCAGCAGGGCCAACTCCTCCCGCCGCAGCCCGGCGACGCGCCGCCTCGGGCCCGGCTCCAGGCCGACGTCCTGCGGACGCAGTCGGGTTCGGCGGGTTCGCAGGAACTCGGCGAGTTCGCGGCGGGGATCGTCGCTCATGGCGAGGGGGGTGTCGGTCACGGCGCCAGTATGCCGCCGACGCGACTCGTGAGGGTGGGTCTGCCAGTCCCAGGAAAAGGCGAACGACCGCATCGCAACAGGACGGCCCTGACCCGTCACGATGGATCGCGGTCCTGCGGACGGGCTCCGGTCAGCGGCGAGTGGTGCGCGGGCCGACACCTCGGCCTCGCCGCCGGACGGTCGCCCTGGAACAGCGTGGTCCAGGGGCCGCGTGGTCTGTGGGTCGCTGTGCTCAAGTGCCGCACGCAGGTTGCCGTGTTCGGCGCGCAACCGGGCCAGGCCTTCCTCCTGGTCGGGTCCGTACCAGTCGTCCGCGATTCCCTCCGCGGTGGCATCGGAGACATCCGCGTCGTCAGCGGATCGGCTGGCGTCCGTGTGGACGACCTCGGCCGGGGGCACAGGTCGTAGCTCCAGTCGACAAGTGCGCGCGGGGTGCGTTGCCGGGGACACCCGGCCCGCCCGGCCGGGCATCGCTTCAGGGGGTGCCGGTGTCGCCGAGTTCGTCGCTGAGTTCCGCGAACAGCCGGAAGAGTTCACGCCGGGGCGAGACGTGCAACTCGTCCGCCTGCCACACGGCGAAGGCGACCAGGGGATGGGCTCGGAGAGCATCGAGGTCGGCGGCTGCCGGATCACGAAGCCGGAATCGAAGCCGGACGAAGCAGTGCGTCAGCCGACTGACGTTCTCCCGGCCCCCGACGCCACGAAGAATCGCGCCCGCGTCCTGCTTGCCGCTAGGCGCCGGCATGGGTCCCCGTACGCGGCCACCGGCTCGTCCGTACGCTGCCCGAACTCCTCGAAGAGCAGCTCGCGGCCCTGGGCGAGGCCACCCGCCCGCTGCCGCCGGGGGACCGCCCCCGCGTCTGGGTGATGGCTGCGATGATCTCCACCGGCGACGCGGCCCGCACTTTTGCCCGCCTCGCCCGCGCCCACGGTGTAGCAGACCGTCGGAGCGATGCTCGAGGTACCGGCCGCCGCGCTCCGGGCCTCCTCGATCCTCGCCGAGGTGGACTTCGTCTCCATCGGTACCAACGACCTGGCCCAGTACACGATGGCGGCCGACCGCGTCAGCGGCGAACCAGCGGATCTGCTGGACCCCTGGCAGCCCGCAGTGCCGGACCTCGTCGTGGCGACCGCCTGCGCCGGGGCCGCCGCGCGCAAGCCGGTCGAGGTGTGCGGGGAATGGCTCTCCGTCACCACACCGTCGTCCGGTGCCGGGCGATCGCCGAGGCGGCCCTGTCCGCACCGACCGCCGCACAGGCCCACCGGGCCGCCCTGACCCTCGCCGACGCGGAGGTGGCGGCGCTGCTCGGACTCGGCGCCACCGGCCGTGGTACGTCAGAGGCAGGCCGGCGAGGGCTTCGGCATCCGTGACGGCCGTCGGCGGTCCGTCCGACGTTTGCTCCGTCGTGGCATGTTCCCTAGGCTCCCCGGAAGATCATGCGCCGGGGAGGCAGAGCAGTGGAACCGCAGGACGGCGGGCCGAAGGGCGAGATGGACGAGCGGACCGGGGAGACGTTCCCGGACTGGTTCATCGAGAGCTTCGCGGACTACTGGCAGAGCATGGGGTCCTCGCGCATCGAAGGGCGTATCGCCGCGTATCTGATGGTCAGTGACGCGGCCGAGGGCGTGTCGGCGGAGGAGCTGGCCGAGGTGGCCGGAGCCAGCCGCGGTTCGGTGTCGACGTACACCCGCAGTCTCATCGCGGCGGGATTCGTCCGCCGGGTGCGGCGCCCCGACGACCGTGCCCACTACTACGTCATGGACGAGGACGTCTGGGGCGGCTTCCTGGACAAGGAACAGGGTTATCTCCGCAGTCAGCGCGACCTCGCCGCGCGAGCACTGGCCGGGACCGCCCCCGGCGGTCCCGCCCACCAGCGCATCCGCAACATGCGGGACTATCTGGGCTGGCTGCTGGAGGTACAGCAACTGCCCGCCGCCTGGCGCAGGTACAAGGCGGAGCGGGACGGCCAGGAGAAGGAGAGTTAGGCGCCCCGCGTGTGGTGCCTGCCCACGGGCAGGACCAGTGGGGCGCCCGACACCGGATCCTCGATGACCTCGGCGCGCAGGCCGAACACGTCCGCCACGGTCCGCGGGGTCACCACCTCGGTCGCGGCGCCCGTCGCGTACAGGGCGCCGTCCTTCACGGCGACGAGGTGATCGGCGTACCGGGCGGCGAGGTTGAGGTCGTGCAGGACCATGACGACGGTCGTGCCCCGGTCCCGGTTGAGGTCGGTGAGCAGGTCGAGGACCTCCACCTGGTGGGTGACGTCGAGGTAGGTGGTCGGCTCGTCGAGCAGCAGGACGTCGGTCTCCTGGGCGAGGGCGGTCGCGATCCACACCCGTTGGCGCTGTCCGCCGGAGAGCTCGTCGACGGGACGGTCGGCGAGGTCCAGCACACCCGTCGCCGTCAGGGCGCGCGCCACCGCCTCGTCGTCGGCCGGTGTCCAGCGGCCCAGCAGTCCGTGGTGCGGGGTGCGGCCACGCGCCACCAGGTCGGCCACCGCGATGCCCTCGGGCGCCGTGGGGGACTGGGGGAGCAGACCCAGCGCACGGGCCACCTGGCGGGTGGGCGTGCGATGGATGTCCTTGCCGTCGAGCAGCACCGACCCGCGCTCGGGGGCCAGCAGCCGGGCCATCCCGCGCAGCAGCGTGGACTTGCCGCAGGCGTTCGCGCCGACGATCACGGTCACCGCGCCCGGCGGGATCCGCAGGTCGAGGCCGTCGACGACGATCCGTCCGGCGTAGCCGAAGCGGGCGGCCTCGACGGTGAGGGTACGGGTGGCGCTCACAGGACTCCTTCGGCACGACGAGCGAGACGTGTACGGCCCGGCCGGGCCAGCAGCCACAGCAGGCAGGGCGCGCCCAGGGCTCCGGTGACGACACCGACGGGGAAGCGGGTGTCGAAGGCGAACTGGCCGACGAGGTCGGCGGCCAGGACGAGGACCGCGCCGGTGAGTGCGGCCGGCAGCAGCGGTGAGCCGTTGCCGCCGGTCAGCCGTTGGGCGACGGGCCCGGAGAGGAAGGCGACGAACGCGATGGGGCCGGTCGCCGCGGTGGCGAGCGCGGTCAGCCCGACCGCGCCGAGCACGAGGGCCAGCCGTACGGTCTCCACCCGGGTGCCGAGCGCGCGGGCGCTGTCGTCACCGAGCTGAAGCGCCGTCAGCGGGCGCTCCAGCGCCAGCAGTACGGCCGTCAGCGGCACCACTCCTGCGGCCAGCGGGCCCACCCCGTCCCAGAACGCCGAGCCGAGGCTCCCGGTCAGCCAGCGCATCGCCTCCTGCACGTCCCAGGCCGGCGCCCGCAGCAGCAGATACGAGGTCACGCTGTTGAGGAGCGCGCCCATCCCGATGCCCACGAGCACGAGCCGCGCGCCGAGCACCCCTTGACGGTAGGTGAGCAGGTAGATGACGAGGGCGACCAGGACTCCCGCCGGTACGGCGACCACGAAAACCGCCGTGCCGCCGAGCCCCAGCACGATGATCGCGAAAACGGCCGCGGCACTCGCCCCCGACGTGATGCCGATGACGTCGGGACTGGCCAGCATGTTCCGCAGCAGTGTCTGGAAGGTCGCCCCGGCCAGCCCGAACGCGAACCCGGCCAGCGCCCCGGTGAGCGCCCGCGGCAGCCGCAGCCGCCCCACCGTGAAGGAGGCGCCGGGCACGGTCTCGCCGAGGACGACGCGCAGGGCGTCGTAGGGGGAGTAGACGGTGTGACCGACGCACAGGCTGGTGAGGAACAGTGCGGCGAGCACCGCGGCCAGGCACACGACGACCGTTCGTCTACGGCGGACCCGGCGCCGTCGGCCGCGACGGATCACCTCGACGGAGGCGGCCTTGATGGTCTCGCTCACAGCTCCCGTACCTTCTGCCGTCGGGCGACGGCGATGAACACCGGCGCCCCGATGACCGCCGTCACGATGCCGACCTCCATGTCCTGGGGCCGGGCCACCAGACGGCCCGTCACATCGGCGAGGGTCACCAGGGCCGCACCGGTGAGGGCGGACAGGGGCAGGACCCAGCGGTTGTCGGGGCCGGTCAGCAGCCGGACCATGTGCGGGACGACCAGCCCGACGAAGCCGATGGGGCCCGCCGCCGCGGTCGCCGCCCCGCACAGCAGGACCGCCCCGAGGGCCGCCAACAGGCGGGTACGGGCGACGTGTTGACCCAGGCCGGTGGCCAGGTCGTCGCCGAGGGCGAGCGCGTTGAGGCCGCGCGCGGAAGCGAGGCTGAGGACGAAACCGACGCCCAGCAGCGGCAGCACCTGGAGGATGCCGTCCGCCGACGCGCCGCCCACCCCGCCGATCTGCCAGAACCGGAAGGTGTCCACCACGTCGAGACGTGGCAGCAGCACCGCGCTGACCAGTGAGGACAGCGCGGCCGTGACCATCGTCCCGACCAGCGCCAGCTTGACCGGCGTCGCACCGCCCCGCCCACGCGAGCCGATGACGTACACGAGCACGGCTGCCGCCCCCGCCCCGCCGACCGCCAGCCACACGTACTGCTCCGGTGCGCTGATGCCGAGGTACGCGATGCCGCAGACGACCGCCAGCGCGGCACCGGCGTTGACGCCGAGGATCCCCGGGTCGGCCAGCGGATTGCGGGTCAGGCTCTGCATCACCGCGCCGGCCGTGCCCAGCGCCGCCCCGACCAGCAGCGCGAGCCCCGTACGGGGGACACGCTGCCGGACGGCGGCCCGGGCGAGGGAGCCGTCGTCGCCGTGCACGAGGGCGGACAGCGCGTCGCCGGGGGAGACCGTCCGGGCGCCGAACATGACGGACAGCACGGCGGCCACGGCGACCAGCAGCACACAGGCCGGCAGCCACAGCGACGGGCGTTCTCTCACTTGAGGTTGGCCGCCGCGTAGGCGAGCAGACCGGCGTACTCGTCGGTGGTGGCCGGGATGGTGAGCGCGGTGGGCGGGGAGAGTGCGGCGGCCAGCTCGGAGTTGTCCTCCAGGATGACGACGGCGCCCTTGGCGATCGCCGGGATCTTGCCGAGCAGCGGGTCCTTCTGGAGCCTGCCCAGGAGCTTGTCGTCGCCGTAGGTGACGAAGATGTCGACGTCGTCGAAGACGTCGGCCTTCTCCGCGCTGAGGGTGGCGTAGAACTCGTCGGTCTTCGCGGACAGTTCCGTCAGGCTGTCCGGGTACTTCATGCCGAGGTCGACGGAGAACTGGTTCCGGGCGTCGTGGGTGGTGTAATAGCCGACGCTGCTGAAGTCCTTGGGGTCGACATAGCCGACCAGCGCGGTACGGCCCGCGATCGTGGGGTGGCTCGCGGCCGCCTCGTCGATCGACTTCTCCAGGCTCGCGACGAGCGCGTCGCCCTCCGAGGCGAGGCCCAGCGCCTCGGCGTCGAGCCGGACGGTGTCCCGCCAGGTCGTGCCGTACGCGGTGTCGGGGTAGGAGACGGTCGGGGCGATCTCGCTGAGGGTGGTGTAGTCGGCCTTGGAGAGGCCGGAGTGGGCGGCGAGGATCACGTCCGGGCGGGTGTCGGCTATCGCCTCGAAGTCCAGGCCGTCGGACTCGTCGAACAACACCGGGGTGTCGGCCTTCAGCTCCGTGAGCTTCTTCGTGGTCCACGACAGGACGCCGTCGCCGTCCTGGTCGCCGTACGTCTGCTTCGGTATGCCGACGGGGACGACGCCCAGAGCGAGCGCGGCGTCGTGGTTGCTCCACACGATCGTGGCGACGCGCGCCGGCTTCTTCTCGATCACCGTCGTACCGAAGGCGTGCTCGATGCTCACGGGGAAGGCGGCGGCGGACGCCGAGGAGGAGGACTCCGACGAACCGGCGGAGTCGGAGTCGGAGTCCGCACAGCCCGTCAGTACGAGCAGGGCGGAGGCTGTGCAGGCAGCCAGGGTTCTTCTGAGGGAGGGGACTCTCATGACGCCATCCAGGAGGTACGAGTGGCCGCTGAGCGGCGGGGGCGAGGTGAGGGTAGCCTTACCAACCCCGAACTTTCAATTTTTTTGAAATGTCTCCGATGCCATTGACGCGCCGGGATGTCGGATCTACGTTTGCCGGAACGTTCCGGCATGCCGGAGACGCGCAAGGCATAGAGCCGCAGGCAAGAGACATACGCAGGAGAAGCGGTGCCACCCATGGGTCTTCCCTCCGCCGACTGGCTCGTCGAGCCGATCGCCCAGGTCGACGAGGCCGACGTGCTCGCGCTGCTCGCCGAGCGGTTCGGGGTGCGGGGCACGCTCCAGCCGCTGGGCAGCCAGCAGGACCAGAACTACCGGGTGCGCACCGCCACCGGTGAACACGTCCTGAAGATCGCCAACCCGGCCACCGCCCCCGCCGCGCTGCGCGCACAGTGCGTGGCCATCGACGAACTGGCTACGGCGCTCCCGGAGTTGAGGCTCCCGCGGGCCCGGCCCGGGGTGGACGGTGACCAGCTCCAGTCGCTCAGCGCCGACGGCTCCGAACTCGCCTGTCTGCTCCTGGACTTCGTCCCCGGCGAGCCGATCATGGACAGCCGCTACCTCGCCCCGTCGGTCGTCGCCCGGCTGGGTGGCATCGCCGGACAGGTCGCCGCCGCCCTGGCCGGTCTCGACGCCGCCGAACCGGACCGGGTCCGGCTGTGGGACCTGCGCAACGCGCTCCCGGTGGTCGAGACCCTCGCCCCGCACCTGCCCGACCAACTCCGCGCCCAGCGGGTGCTCCGAGCCGCACGCGCCGCGCACGCCCTGGTCGAGCCGTACGCCGACCGACTGCCGACCCAGGTCGTCCACGGCGACATCACCGACAACAACGTGGTCTGCGAGACCGCCCCCGACGGCCGCCCCCTGCCCGTCGGCGTGATCGACTTCGGTGACCTGGGCCTCGGCTGGACAGTCGCGGAACTGGCCGTCGCCTGCACCTCTGTCCTGCACCACCACGGGGCGGGCCCGGCGTCCGTACTGCCCGCCGTACGCGCTTTTCACATGGAACGCCCGCTCGGCGACGACGAGATCGCCGTGCTCTGGCCGCTGATCGTGCTGCGCGCGGCAGTCCTGGTGGTCAGCGGCCAGTACGACGTGAGGCTCGACCCGGACAACGGCTACGCCTCGGCCGCGCTGGACCGCGAGTGGACGATGTTCGAGGTCGCGACCGACGTCCCGGCGCAGGTGATGACGGCACAACTCCGGGACGCGCTGGGCCTGTCGGCGACCTCCGCACCGCTCACCGGCGACCGCCTGCTGCCCGCCCTCCCCGACGCCGTACCCGCCCTCGACCTCTCGGTGCTCGCCGACGAGCTGCACACCGGCCGCTGGCAGGACGCCGACGTCGAACACGCCCTCGCCTCCGCGATGTTGACGGACCATCAGGCCGTACGGACCCGGCACGGCGAGTACCGGCTGACCCGCACGACCGTCGACACCGGGACCCTGCCCGGGACCTGCGCACTCGGCGTGGAGCTGTACGTCACCGGCCCGCTGGAGGTCTGCGCGCCCTGGGAGGGCACGCTCACCCGGGACGCCGACCGGGTGGTGACACTCCGTCAGGATATCGGCCCGGACCTGATCCTGGACGGCCTCGACACCGGCCCCCTGCCCTCCGGTCCCGTCAAGCCCGGCCAGTTGCTCGGCACGATCGCCGCCGACGACGGCGGCCACCGGTTGCACGTCCAACTCTCCCGGCTTCCCGGCCTGCGCCCGCCCCGCTTCGCCACCCCCGACCTCGCCGCCGGTTGGCTCGATGTCTGCCCGGACCCCACCGCACTCCTGTTCACCGCCGCTCCCGAACCATCAAGCGAAGAACCGGAGTTGCTGGAGCGCCGCAACAACTCCCTCGCCACCGTCCAGGAGCACTACTACGAGGCACCGCCCCGCATCGAGCGCGGCTGGCGCCAGTACCTGGTCGACACTGAGGCCCGCGGCTACCTCGACATGCTCAACAACGTGACCGTCCTCGGCCACGGCCACCCCGCCCTGAGCGACGCCGTCCACCGCCAGTGGCAACGGCTCAACACCAACTCCCGCTTCCACTACGCCTCGGTGGTCGAACTCTCCGAACGGCTCACCGAACTGCTCCCCGCCGAACTCGACACCGTGTTCCTGGTGAACAGCGGCTCCGAGGCGGTCGACCTCGCGCTCAGGCTCGCCTGGGCGACCACCGGACGGCAGGACGTCGTCGCCGTGGAGGAGGCCTACCATGGCTGGACCTTCGCGAGCGACGCCGTCTCGACGTCCGTCGCCGACAACCCGGGCGCCCTTTCCTCACGCCCCGATTGGGTGCACACGGTCGCGGCGCCCAACACCTACCGGGGCCGCTACCGGGGCGAGGAGGCCTGGCGCTACGGCCCCGAGGCCGCCGCCCGGATCACCGAACTCGCCGCCGAGGGCCGCGCACCCGCTGCCTTCGTGTGCGAGCCGTACTACGGCAACGCCGGTGGGATGGCCCTCCCCGACGGCTACCTGAAGCAGGTCTACGAAGCCACCCGCGCCGTCGGCGGCCTCTGCATCGCCGACGAGGTGCAGGTCGGCTACGGCCGGCTCGGCACCCACTTCTGGGGCTTCGAGCAGCAGGGCGCCGTACCGGACGTTGTGACCGTGGCCAAGGCCATGGGCAACGGACACCCGCTCGGTGCGGTGATCACCCGACGCGAGATCGCTGACGCCTACCGCACCCAGGGCTACTTCTTCTCCTCCTCCGGCGGCAGCCCCGTCAGCTCGGTCGTCGGCCTGACCGTCCTCGACGTCCTTCGCGACGAGGACCTCCAGGCCAACGCCCGTGACGTGGGCGGCTACTTGAAGGAACGGCTCGTCGAACTCGCCGACCGGCACCCGCTGATCGGCGCCGTGCACGGCTCGGGCCTCTACCTGGGCGTGGAGTTCGTGCGCGACCGTACGACCCTGGAACCCGCGACCGAGGAGACGGCCGCGATCTGCGAGCGGCTGCGTGAACTCGGCGTGATCATGCAGCCGACCTCCGACCGGCAGTGCGTGCTGAAGATCAAGCCGCCGCTGTGCCTGACCCGGGACAGCGCGGACGTGTTCGCCGCCGCCCTCGACGACGTCCTCACCCACGGTTGGTGACCCGCCATGCCGACCAGGATTCCTGACCTGCCACCCGGACCCGACGCGCCCACCATCGCCGACGTGGCCCGGGAGGCGGCGGTCTCCAAGACCACCGCGTCGGACGCGCTTCGAGGACACGGCCGAGTGTCGGGACCCACCCGCAGGGCGGTCCTGGAGGCGGCCGAGCGGCTCGGCTACGCGCCCAACCGCACCGCCCGCAGCCTGCGCACCTCGGTGACCGAGACCATCGCGCTGCACATCCCCGAGTTCCTGACCAGCGCCGAGTACTACATGTCGTTCGTCTTCGGCGTCGCCGAACAGGCGGCCCGCGCCGGACTCAACGTCACCTTGCTGTCCTCCGGACACCTCCCGCACCGACGTGGTGCGATCCCGCAGGTCGACGGCCTGGTGCTGTGCGACCCGATGGCCGAGGACCCGTTCGTCGAGCAGCTGATGAGCAGCGGACTGCCGGTCGTCACGGCCGAGCGGTACGTCGGCGACCGTGAGCCCACCGGGGTCGTACGGTCCGACCACGACGCGTCGATGACCGAACTCCTCGACCATCTCTACGCGTCCGGCGCCCGCCGCCCGGCGTTCGTCGCGTCGGACACCACCGGCGACTGGGCCCTCACCCTCCAGCGGACCCACGCCCGCTGGTGCGCCGAGCGCGGCCTGCCCGAACTCGTCAGCAAGGAGCCGTTCGGCTCCCCGCCCGACGTGCTGCAAGCCGCCGTACGGCAACTGCTCGCGCGGACGCCGGACATCGACGCGATCGTGTGCGCCGCGGACGGCGCCGCCGCGGCCGTACTGCCCGAACTGCGCGCCGCCGGACGCACGGTGGGCCAGGACCTGCTCCTCGCCTCCTGCGTCGACAGCTCCGCCATGCGCACGGCGGAACCCCCGATCACCGCGGTCGACCTACGGCCGCGGACCATGGGCGCCGAGTGCGCCCGGCTGCTCTGCGAGATCCTCGCCGGCGAGACACCGCGGGGGACCGTGCGTCCCCTTCCCGTCGAGATGCACGTCCGGGCGTCCACGCGCCCGTAATAGCTCGATGAACAGGTGATTTCCGAACATCCAGTGGGTGTTTGGCAATTACCCCCTGCCCTGCTGTAATTGCAGCTTGGCAGCCTTTGTTTCGGTCAGATTTAGTTCCCCGCAATTCATTGACGCGGATAATCGCCGGGACTAACTTCACTGCACATGCCGGAACGATCCGGCAAACTCTCCGGAAAGGAGGAGCGGGAATGCGAAGATCAGCTGTCGTCATCGGGTGTTCCGTCGCTCTTTCGGCCGCCATGACATCCTGTTCCGCACCCGCCACGACCGATGCCGACGCCGCCGGCAAGGCGTCGAAGTCCGGTTACCTCGCGGAGTCCGACACTTCCCTGAAGGGCTCCGGGCCGCTCACCGTCCAGCTCGACTACGACTCCGTGGAGGCCGGCGGTCTCGACCCGCAGACCGCCGCCACCGCCCGCTCCTGGTCGATCGAGTCCCTCGTCTACGAGCCCCTGGTGACCGTCGACCCCAAGTTCGGCATCGAGCCCCTGCTGGCCAGCTCCTGGAGACAGCCCGACGCCACCACCTACGTCTTCACCCTCCGCAAGGGCGTGACCTTCTCCAACGGCCGCGCGCTCACCCCCGCCGACGTCGTCGGCAGCATCCAGCGGCTGCTGAAGTCCAAGGCCGCCTACGCCGCCCAGCTCGGCCCGGTGAAGTCCGTGAAGGCCACGGGCACGGACCAGGTGACCGTCGAACTCACCAAGGCCTACACCCCGTTCCTCGCCGCGCTCGCCAACACCCCCGCCGCGATCCTCCCCATGAAGGAGATCGACAACGGCTCGCTCGACCCGCAGAAGGAAATGCTGGGCACCGGCCCGTTCGTGGTGAGGAACCACAAGCAGGACCAGTACTGGAACTTCACCCGCAACTCGTCCTACCGCGACACGAAAAACGTCCGCATCAGCGATCTGAAGATCGAGATCGTGCCGCAGGAAGCCGCCCGGCTCGCCGCCCTGCGCAATGGCAGCGCGGCCTTCGTGAACTTCAACAACGTCGACTCCATGGACCAGTTGACCGGCACGAAGAACGCAAAGGTCGTCAGCCAGACCAACAGCGACTTCTATTACCTGATCCAGAACTCGAAGAACCCCGACTCACCACTCGCCGACGAGAAGATCAGATTCGCCCTCGACAGCGCCCTGAACCGCGAGGAGATCGCCTCCGTCGCCCTCGGCGGCCAGGCCCAGCCCACCGGCGTCACCCCGAGCGTCCTGCCCGGCGCCTGCGACCCCGCGAAGCTCCCCGCCGAGACCGGCGACACCGCTCCCCTGAAGAACATCGGCACCCTGCGCCTCGCCGTCTACACGTCCGAGCCCGCCGTCGGTCAGATCGCCCAGGTCATCCAGCAGCAGCTCGCCGAGGCCGGTGTCTCCGTCAGGATCCAGAAGTACGACGACACCACCTACGGCGCCAAGGTGTTCGGCGCGAAGCCCGACTTCGACCTCGCCATCGGCTGGTTCGCCGGATACGTCGACGCCTCCATGGTGTCCCGCTGGTGGAACCCCGTCATCGCCGGCTTCTCCGGCACCTTCCTCAACGACGACAAGACCCTCGACGCTCTCATCGACAAGGCCGCGAGCCAGCCCGACGGCAGCGCCCGCACCAAGACCCTCGCCGACCTGTGCGCCCGCGTCGACACCGCCGCCCAGATGCTGCCCCTGGTGACCCGCCCCTCCGTCATCGGCTACCGCACCGACCAGGTCAGCCCCACCCTGCGCGCCGCCGAGGGCTACGGCAACTTCCTGCGCGACCTCACCTCCTACACGCTCCCGGGCGCGAAGTAGCCGGCCATGGACCACATCCGCTGGCTCCTCGGCCGTACCGCCACCGCCGCCCTCACCCTCTTCGGCGCCTCGGTGCTGATCTTCGCGGCGGTCCGCGCCATGCCCGGCAGCTACACCGACCTCGTCCTCGGGCCGCTCGCGAGCCGCGCAGAGAAGGCGGAGGCCGCGGCCCGCTTCGGACTCGACCGGCCGGTCGTCGAGCAGTACGGGTACTGGCTGCGCAACGCCGTCCAGGGCGACTTCGGTACCTCGCTCGCCGCCCGCACCCCGGTCGCCGCCGAGTTCGGCGACCGCCTGCCGGTCACCGTCACCCTCACCGTCCTCGCCCTCCTGCTCACCGTCGCCGTCGGCGTCCCGCTCGGCGTGTACACCGGCACCCGGGACGGCGGCGGACGCGGGGGAGCGCCGGGCCGGCTGGTCAGCGCCTTCGGCATGAGCCTGCCGGAGTTCGTCCTCGGCAGCCTCGTGGTGTTCCTGTTCACCCGCTACAGCCTGGGCCTGACCGTCGGGACGTACGTCCCCTGGTCCCAGGATCCGCTCGGCTCCGTCGGCTCCCTGACCCTGCCCGCCTGCGTCCTCGCCGTGTTCTGCGTCGCCGCGACCGCCCGCACCACCCGTGACGCGGTGCTCGGCGTCCTGGTCGAACCCCACATCGCGGCGGCGGTCGCCCGTGGCGAACCGAAGGGATTCATCGTGCGCCACCACGTCCTGCGCAACGCCGCGGTCCCCGTCCTCACCCTGGTGGCCACCCTCAGCGCCTACCTCCTCGGCGGCACGGTCATCGTGGAGCGCCTCTTCAACGTTCCCGGCCTCGGCTCGTACCTCGTCGACGGCCTCGACCGCCGCGACTACGCGGTGATCCAGGCGGGCGTGCTCCTGGCGGCGACCGTGTTCATCACCACCAACCTGCTGGTGGACCTGGTCAGCGGGCTGATCGACCCGAGGATCGGCACGGCCGGAAAGGGGGCGACGGGATGAGGAGGAAGGAACTCCGGCCCCGGCCGACCCGGAACCCGGAGGCCGGCCCGGCCGCGCGGACCGCCGGGACGGCGACTCCGGGCGCCGAGCCGGCCGCACCGAACGCCGACCCGACGGCCCCGGACCCCGAGTCGGCCGCACCGAAGTCCGGCGTGACCGCTGCGGGTGGATCCCTCCCTCGCCGTATCCGCCGCGCGGCAGCCATGCGCGGCTACGACGGCCTCTTCCGCGCCGCCGTACGGGTGCTCGTCGCCCTCGTCCTCGTCACCCTGATCGGACAACTCGCCGGCCTCGGCGGACGCCCCGACGCCATCGTCGGCCCGCGTCTGTCACCCCCGGCCGCGAGTTGGCCCCTCGGCACCGACAACCTCGGCCGCTCCCTGCTGCCCCGACTGCTCCAGGGCGTCGGCACCACCCTGCTGCTGTCCGCCCTCGCCGTCACCTGCACGGCCGTCATCAGCACGGCTCTCGGCGTTCTCGCCGGCTACCGGGGCGGCCGTACCGCCGAGGTGATCCTGCGGATCGGGGACGTGCTGTACGCCTTCCCCGCCATCGTCCTCGCCGTCCTGGTCGCCGCGGTCCTCGGCCCTGGCCGTACGGCGGCCCTCGCCGCGATCGTCCTGGTGACCGTCCCGCTGATGACCCGCATGGTCGGCATCGCCGCCCGCGCGGTCGCCCGCCGCGAGTTCGTCACCGCCGCCCGGATCAGCGGCGTCCGCGCTCCGACGATCATGCTCCGGCACATCCTGCCCAACGTCGCCGGCACCGTCGCCGTCCAGGGCACCTACGCCCTGTCCGTCGGCATCCTCGTCGAGGGCGGCCTCAGCTTCCTCGGCTACGGCGTCCAACTCCCGGACGCCTCCCTGGGGTTGCTCATCCAGGAGGGCGGCCTCTACATGGTCGGCGCCCCCTGGCTGATCGTCGCCCCCGGAGTCGTCCTGATCGCCGCCATCATGGCCGTCAACCTCATCGGGGACAGCCTGCGCGACCGCTTCGAACCCCGAGAGACGAGGTCGCTGGTATGACGACACCGTTGCTGGAGATCGAGGACGTCGTCGCCGAGTACCGCACCGGCAAACGCGTCGTCCGTGCCCTCGACGGCGCCTCCCTGACCGTCGGCCGCGGCGAGACCGTCGGCATCGTCGGCGAGTCCGGCTCCGGCAAGTCCACCCTCGGACTGCTCGTCGGACGCCTGCTGCCGAAGGCCACCGAGTTCCCGCGCGGCCGGGTCCTGCTCGACGGCGAGTCGGTGCTCGACCTGCCCGCCGACCGCCTCGCCCAACTCCGCCGCGAACGCCTGGCCTTCGTCCCGCAGGACCCCGTCGGCGCCCTCGACCCGACCCTGCGCATCGGCCGCCAGCTGCGGCTGGCCCTGCGGGCCACCGAGGCAGACCCGGTCGCCCTCCTCGAAGGCGTCCGCATCAACGACCCCGAACGTGTCCTGCGCCTCTACCCGCACGAGATCTCCGGCGGCATGGCCCAACGCGTCGTCGTCGCCATGGCCATGGCCCGCAAACCGGACCTGCTGATCGCCGACGAACCGACCGCTGCCCTGGACACCCAGGTCCGCGAGGAAGTGCTGCGGCTGCTGTTCGGGCTCGCCGCCGAGAACGGCACCACCGTGCTGTGGCTCAGCCACGACCTCGGCGGAGTCGCCCGCCGGTGCGGGCGCATCGCGGTCATGTACGGCGGTCGCATCGTCGAGGACGGAGCCACCGCCCAGGTCCTCACCGCACCCCGGCACCCGTACACCGCAGCCCTGTCCGCCGCCGACCCCGCCCGCGCGAAGGACGGCACCAGGCTCCTCACCATCGGCGGCACCCCACCGGTCCTCACCGAGGACACCCCCGGCTGCGTCTTCTGCCCGCGCTGTCCGTCGGCCGCCGACGACTGCCGTACGACCCGCCCGGCACCCCGCACGGTCGAGGACCGGACGCTGCTGTGCCACCACCCGGCCGCGGCACCGCTGGAGAAGGAGGGGGCCCGATGAGCGAACCGGTCCTCGAACTGGACTCCGTGTCCGTCGTGTTCAAGAGGCTCACCGCGGTGAAGGACGTCAGCTTCCGTATCGCCGCCGGCGAGACCCTCGGCCTGGTCGGCGAGTCCGGCTCCGGCAAGACCACCACCGGCTCCGTCGCCCTCGGCCTTCGGCGGCCCACCTCCGGCACGGTCCGCTTCCCGTACGGCGGACGCCGTACCCGCGCCGGAGAGGTCCAGGCCGTCCTCCAGAACCCCCACTGGTCCCTCAACCCCCGCCTGACGGTGGCCGATTCGGTCGCCGAGCCCCTCGCCGCCGCCCAGGGCGGCCGACTGCGCACCCACCACCCGGCGGTCCTGCGCATCCTCGACCAGGTCGGCCTGCCCGCCTCCTTCGCCGAACGGCTCCCGCACGAACTCTCGGGCGGTCAGCGCCAACGCGTCGCCATCGCCCGCGCGTTGATCACCCACCCCAAGTTCATCGTCCTCGACGAGGCCGTCAGCGCCCTCGACGTCTCCGTACAGGCGCAGATCCTCAACCTGGTCCACGACCTCCAGACCGAGCACGGCTTCGGCGCCCTGTTCATCTCCCACGACCTCGCCGCCGTGCGCTACCTCGCCCACCGCGTCGCGGTGATGCGCGCCGGGGAGATCGTCGAACTCGCCGACGCCCACCGCTTCTACGCCACCCCGCAGCACCCCTACTCACGACAGCTCCTGGAGACGCTATGACGCTCACCGAGCACACGGCACCGGCCGCCCGGGTCATCCCGCCACCGTCCTTCGGCCCGGCCAAGAGCAACGACGACTTCGACCTCGTCCCGCAGCCCAGCCCCGGCCGCGGCACCGTCGAGTTCGACTTCCCGGGCGTCGAGGTCGGCACCGCCCAGTACACGGAGGGCCCCACCGGCACCACCGTCGTCCATGTCCCGGCCGGCGCCCGCATGTTCATCGACGAACGCGGCGGCGCCATCGGCCTCTCCTACGGCGACAAGCAGTACGCCCACGCCATCTGCCTGTCCGGCGGCTCGCTCTACGGGCTCGGCGCCTGCGCCGGGGTC
The DNA here is from genome assembly GCF_053599695.1 of Streptomyces sp. NPDC000878. NCBI lineage: Bacteria > Bacillati > Actinomycetota > Actinomycetes > Kitasatosporales > Streptomycetaceae > Streptomyces > Streptomyces sp. NPDC000878. The sequence continues at coordinate 294,100 of NZ_JBSFMT010000003.1, forward strand.
GCCGACGAGCTGCGGGCCCGCGTGGACCACGAGGTCGGCTGGGACGCCCTCAAATGCGTGTCGGGCGCGATCATCTACGACTTCGCGGCCCGCGGGAATGCCGTGGTCCCCGACGCGGTCCTCGGCCGGGCCGCCCTGCGTATGGCCTCGGCGGACCGGGTCCCCGTCGGCCGGGCCGGGGCCGGGATCAGCGCCTCCGTCGGCAAGATCGACTGGTCCCGCTGCGAGTTCTCGGGCCAGGGCGCCGCCTTCCGGCAGATCGGCGACATCAGGATCCTCGCCGTGACCGTGGTCAACGCCGTCGGCGTGATCGTCGACCGCGACGGCACCGTGATCCGCGGCAACTACGACCCCGCCACCGGCACCCGCCGCCTGCCCCACCTCGACTATGAGGCCGCCTTCGCCGGCGACGGCCCCAGCACCGCGCACGGCAACACCACCATCTCCGCGCTGATCACCAACGTACGGCTCGACGACCGGGCCCTGGAACAGTTCGGCAGACAGGTGCACGGCTCCATGCACCGGGGCATCCAGCCCTTCCACACCAACCTCGACGGCGACACCCTCTTCACCCTCACCACCGACGAGGTCGACCTGCCGACGACCCCCTCCCGGGTCGGCGCCCACGCCATCAACTCCGTGGGCCTGGGCGCCATCGCGGCCGAGGTGATGTGGGACGCGATCCTGAGCAGCGCCCGGTGATCGCCCGCCACCTCACCGACACCGCCGACCCGGCGGAACGCGGCCACACCGTCGGCACCGCCGACCGGGCCCGCATACGCAGGAGCATCACCGAGTACCGGCGGCTCTTCGAGGCCGTACAGGTCGATCCGGCCGTCCTCCCGTCGTACGGTGAACAGGCCACCGAGGAGATACGGCGCTGGGCGCCCGCCCTGCACTCCGAACTCGTCGCCCTGGCCCGGGGCGCGGGCGTGGACCTGTGGCAGCTCGGGATGCTCAACTCCCGCACCGAGATCCTCGCGACCGTCGGCGCCACCGCCGACGGCGAGTGCACCACCGCCGTGTACGTCGGCGGCCCCGGCGCCCCGCACACCATCCAGACCTGGGACTGGCACGAGGAGTTCACCGACACCAAGAACCTGGTCCGGCACCGGACCGGCCGGACCGGTGAGGTGCGGACCTTCACCGAGGCCGGCATCCTCGGCAAGATCGGCCTCAACTCGGCAGGTCTCGGGCTGCACTTCAACATCCTCAGCCACACCGCCGACGGGGCGCGCATCGGCGTCCCGGTGCACATCGTGGCCCGCAGGATCCTCGACGAGGCCGCCACCCTCGCCGAGGCCGTCGACATCGCCCGGTCGGCGGACGTCTCGGCGTCCACCGTGCTGACGGTCGTCGCCCACGACGGACGGCACGGCGACGCCGTGTGCGTCGAACTCAGCCCGGCCGGAACCGCCGTACTCCTCCCGGACAGCGACGGTTACCTCCTGCACACCAACCACTTCCTCGATCCCCGCCTCGCCGCCGGGGAGCTGGCCGCGCCCGCCGCCGGGACCTACGCCCGGCTCGAACACCTCGCCGCCCGGCGGAAGTTGCTCGCCTCGCCCGACCCGGCCCGCTGGACCGAGCTGCTGCACGCGCACGAGAGCGACGGCGCCCCCGTGTGCTGCCACCCGCAGCCGGGACTGCCGTTCCACCAGCGGTGGCGCACGCTCCTCACGGTCCGGCTGGACCTGGCGGAGGGGCGGCTGAGCTGCCACGACGGCGGTCCCTGCACGGCGGGGGAGGAGTCGGCGTGGGAGCACTTCTGACGGCCGTGTACCAGTACCCCGTGAAGGGGCTGCCGGGCCAGTCGCTGCCCCACGCCGAGCTGACGGCAGGTCAGGGACTCCCGCTGGACCGTGTCTTCGGACTCTCCGAGGGCGCGGCGGGAGCCGAGGCCAACGCGAACGGCTGGATCTCCAGCGAGGTCCTGCTGCGGCTGCGCAAGCATGCCGAACTCGGCTCCTACGGGCTGACGTCGGAGCCGGACGCCGTGCGGCTCACCGCCCCCGCCGGCCGTGAGCTGCGGATCGCCCTGGACGGCGGCGACCTGAGGGAGACCGACGAGCGGATCCGTGACCTGCTCGGGCCGGTCCGCCTGGAGCGCCCCGGCGCCGGGCTGTGGGACTGGCCCGACGCACCCTTGTCCGTCATCAACCTCGACACGGTGGAGGCACTTTCACAGGCGGCCGGAGTCCCGGTCGACCCCCTCCGCTTCCGGGCCAACCTCCACCTCTCCGGCCTCGGCGCCTGGCGCGAGCTGGAGTTGCCCGGACAACGGGTCCAACTGGGGGCGGCGGAGCTGGAGTTCACCTTCCCCACCGAGCGCTGCCGTGCCACCACAGTCCGCCCCGGAACGGGGGTACGCGACCTGAACGTCCCGGCGCTGCTGGCCTCCCGCTTCGGGCACCTGTACTGCGGGGTGTACGCCCGGGTCGTGCGCGGGGGCCGGATCGCGGTCGGGGACCGGCTTGTGCACCGGGGGAGCGCACCCGCGATGCCTCGGTACGCCGCCCGGCTGGCCGAACCCGGCCGCCCCCGGCGGGCCGAACTGATCGGGCGGACCGAGGAGAGCCCCACCGTCACCACCTTCGCCTTCCGCGACCCCGCCGGTGCCAGGTGCCGCCCCGGCCAGCACCTCCGCCTCCATCTCACCGACGACGAAGGCCCGTTGTGGCGGTGCTACACCCTCACGGGGGCGGCCGAGACCGAACTGCGCATCAGCGTCAAGCGGATCGCGGACGGCCGCATGTCACCCTGGCTGCACGCCCTGCAGCTCGGCTCCCGCGTGCTCCTGTCCGGCCCCTACGGCGACGAGCCGACTTCTCCCGCCCCCGCCCGCCCGCTCCTGCTCGCGGTGGCGGGCATCGGCATCACCCCCGTGCTCCCCGTCCTGCGCACCCTGCTGGACACCGCCCCCGAGTGCCCGGTCACCGTGCTGAACGTCGTCCGCACCGGCGCCGAGACCCCGCTGTGGGAACCGGTGCTCGAACTCCTCGCGAAACTCCCGAACGCCACGGCACGGCTGCACGTCACCGACCCCGGGGCCGAGCTGCCGTACGGCGCGCGACCCGGCCGTCCGACCACCGCGGACCTGCGTGAACTGGCGGCGGACGGGACGGTGGAGGCGTACCTCTGCGGGCCGCCCGGCTTCGTCGGCATGGTGCGTACGGCACTGCTGTCCGCAGGCGTCCCCGGCGACGCCGTCACCGACGAGCGCTTCCTGTCGCCGCGCCCGGTGGCCCTCGACGAACGGCCACCGCCCGAGCCCGGCCCGTTCACCGTGGACTACACGGCGAGCGGCACGCGCGCCACCTGGACCGCGGACAGCGGCACGCTCCTCGACACGGCCGAGGCCGCGGGCCTCAAGTTGCCTTCGGCCTGCCGCGCGGGAGCCTGCGGAAGCTGCCGCCAGCGGATCACCGGCGAGGTCGCGCACCTCAGCGAACCGGCTGTACGACTGGACACCGATCAGGCGCTGCTGTGCTGTGCCGTGCCGGTCGGAGACGTGGAGGTGCATGCGTGAGCGCGAGCGGGTGGGGATCAGCAGAGGCAGATTTCATTGAGGCTTCTTCGCGTATTTTGGCCGCATGGACACCTCTCCACGAGAAGCTCCTGTCCCCGACGACTCGAATCCGTTGCGCCGCCTCTCCCTGGACCAGCTGAGGAAGCGGACGAGCATGAAGTGGCGTACCTACCCGGACGACGTGTTGCCGTTGTGGGTGGCCGAGATGGACGTGCCGCTGGCCGAGCCGGTCGCGCGGGCGATCACGGACGCGGTGGCACTCGGAGACACCGGATATCCGGCCGGCACGGGATACGCCGAGGCGCTCGCGGAGTTCGCGGGCAAACGGTGGGGCTGGGACGGCCTCGCGGTGGAGCGTACGGCGATCGTGCCCGACGTGATGCTGGGAATCGTCGAGATGCTCAAGCTGGTCTCGGGTCCGGGCGATCCGGTGATCGTCAACTCGCCTGTGTATCCGCCGTTCTACCAGTTCGTGGGGAACATGGGCAGGCCGGTCGTGGAAGCCCCGTTGGGCCCGGAGTTCCGGATCGACTTCGAGGCGCTGGAGGAAGCGTTCGGGCGTGCCGTGCAGGGTGATGGGCGGCCCGTGTACCTGCTCTGCAGCCCCCACAACCCGACCGGCACCGTGCACACCGCCACCGAGCTGGCGGATGCCGCGCGACTGGCCCGGACGTACGGTGTGCGCGTCGTGGCGGACGAGATCCACGCCCCGGTCCTGGCCGGAGGCGTGCGGTTCGTCCCGTACCTGACCGTGCCGGGTGCCGAGAACGGCCTGTCGCTGATGTCGGCGTCGAAGGGCTGGAACCTCGCGGGTCTCAAGGCCGCCGTTGCCGTCGCCGGCCCCGGCGCGTCGGACGACCTGGCCCGCATTCCCGAGGAGGTCAGCCACGGCCCCAGCCATGTCGGCGTCATCGCCCACACGGCCGCCCTGCGGGACGGAGGGGACTGGCTCGACGCCCTGCTCGCGGCCCTCGACGACAACCGCCGTCTGCTGGCCGACCTGCTGACCGAGCATCTCCCGGCCGTGCGCTACGAACCGGCCCAGGGCACGTATCTGGCGTGGCTGGACTGCCGAGCGCTGGACGTGTCCGGAGACCCGGCGACCGTCTTCCTGGAGCGCGGCCGGGTCGCCCTCAGCTCGGGGACGGACTTCGGCACCGGAGGCGCGGGCTTCGTACGCATGAACCTGGCGACCTCCCCCGAGGTGATCACGGAGGCGGTCCGCCGGATGACCGTGGCCCTCCTCGATCATGGGCGGTGAGCAGGGGCTCACGCTGCGGCGGGACGGTCGGACGACCATCCCAGGGATTCCGACCTGTCGGCATGAGCAAGGTCGGTCCGATCCTCGTACTGTGGAGGTTTGATGCGTGCAGGCGTCGTGGTCGCGGCACACCCCGGCGTGGAGGAACTCGCCGTGCGGGCCGAGGAGTTGGGCTTGCGCAGCTTCTGGGTCAACGACACCCCGATGGTCCACGGTGACCCCTTCGTCGCCTTGAGCCTGTGCGCGAAGGCCACCCGTCGCATCCGGCTCGGGATCGGCGTGACCTCACCGGCGTTGCGCTCGGCCCCCGCCGCGGCGAGCGGGTTCGCGAGCCTCAATGCCCTGGCACCGGGCCGGATCATCTGCGGGGTCGGCACCGGAAACACCGCCCGGCGCACCCTGGGCATGGAGCCGACCACGGCGGTCGAGCTGGAGAACTTCACCGCGGCACTGCAGGATCTGTGTGCCGGGCGCTCGACCGAGTACCGCGAAGGAGACCGGGTCCGCGACATCCGGTTCCTGCACGCCGGGGCGCACGTGAACACCACCGATCCGATCGAGTTCGTCGTGGCCGCGCTCGGGCCCGAAGCCGCCGCCGTCGCCGGCCGCCGCGGCGTCGGCCTCATCTCCTTCGGCCTGCTCGACCCCACCGCCTGGCACGCGCTGCACGACGCCCGCCGTCACGCCGCCCACGGCACGCTCCGCGACCCCGACCCCTCCGCGGACTCCTACGTGGTCACCGCGCTCCACCTGCTGCGCGGCAACGAGGACTCCGACAGCGACGCGGCCCGGGACACGACAGGTCACGTCGTCCTGTCGCTGCTGGGCTTCGCCGCCGACAAACCCGCCTTCGCCGGGCAACTCGGCCCCGACGAACGCGAGGCGGTGCGACAACTCCTCGACCGGCGTGGCACCACCGCCACCGCGCCTGACCGGTACACCAAGCTCTACCCCAACTACCTCGGACGCATCGCACCGCACGACCGGGACCTGGTCCTGCCCTCGCTGATGAACCGCGTGGCCCTCGTCGGCACCAGCGACGACCTCCGCACCCGCATCACCGCCCTGGAACAGGCAGGCGTCGACGAACTCCTCATCCAACCGGTGATCGACCCGCCCACCGAGATGGCCCAACTCGCCGAACTCCTCACCTGAGCGCCCGCCGATCGACGACGTCAGAGCCGCAACAGGATCTCGGCCACCGCCGTCGGCGCCGTCACCATCAGGTCGTGACCGGAATCGACCACCCACGTCCGCTCGTTGCCGGCCAGTGCCTCCGCGGTGCCGGGCGGGGCCATGGACAGGGACGACGTGGTGTGGACCTCGGTGCGGGGGATCCGGGACAGGGCCGCGGGGTCCTTCAGCCGCAGTGGCTGCTCGAAGCACTTCCACGGATGCGGCGTGAGCCTGTCCCACATCCACTCGACGTCCTCGGGCTCGGTGATCCCGTAGTACTTGACGGCGTCGGAGTCGGGCCGCAGCACCAGTTCCACACCGTCCACCACCCGGGACCCGGCCCGGGCCACGGCCATGAGTTCGCCGGCCACCTGGACGAGAGACTGCTCGTTCTCGGGAATCGCGGCGTCTAGGTAGAAGAGATGAGCGATCCGCTCGGCTGCCCGGTCGGCGACTCCGGTGATGACCATCCCGCCGTAGCTGTGCCCCACCAGGACGACATCGGTGCAGTTCTCGTACCGCAGGACACCCACGACGTCCGTGATGTGGGTGTCCAGGTCGATGTCCGGGTGCAGCAGATGGGCACGCTCGCCCAGGCCGGTCAGCGTCGGTGCGTACACCTCGTGCCCGGCCGCCCGTAGCAGGGGTGTGAGCCGCTGCCAGCACCAGCCGCCGTGTCCGCCACCATGTACCAGGACGTACGTCGCCATCTCTGCCCTCGCTCCCCGTCGAACAACGGACAATCGCCCGGGCGCCCTCATCCAAGCACGTCGGCGAGAACCATGATAGGCATGATTGAGATTGCCATTCTCGACCGTGTGTATGGATTGCGGTGCGCGGTTCGAGCCGGTGAACAGGGGACGGCGGCGCAGGCACAGCAGCGGCTTGAGTCTCAGACGGCCTGGCCGAGTTTTGCGGCGAAGAAGTCGGTCAGCTTCTCCACGACGGGGCCGACGTACTGCTCCTTGTCGTAGAGGTCGACGTGGCTCGCCCCCTCCACCCAGTGGATCTCCTTGGGGCCGACCGCCTGCTGAAACGCCTCAACGCTCATCCACGCAGTCACCGCACGAGTTCCGACGACCATCAGCAGCGGGCGCCGACCGATGAGCGGCATGAGCGCGAAGGCGTCGAAGGTGGCCATCCTGTCGATGCCGGCCCAGTCGAAGAACGACGCCGAGCGCGGGTGCTGGGCGCGCGGGGTGCGGTAGTACGCGAAACCCTCGGCGCCGTGCTCGCCGCCCAGCGCACGGGCCTGCTCGATCGACTCGGGGAACAGGGTGAGTGTCGGCGGTTTCTCACCGCGGGCCGTGGTGGTGCGGGCGTTCGCTGCCGCGTCCAGCATGCTCTGGAACACCGCCGGGTCCTGTGTGCCGTCGGCGCCGAGGCGGAACTGTCGGGCGATGTCCACCGCGCTCACGGTGGCGACGGCCTTGATCCGGTGGTCGCTGCCCGTGGCGGGCAGGACGTAGCCGCCGGAGGCACAGATACCGAGCGCGCCGATCCGGTCGGCGTCCACCCCGGGGCGGGTGGTGAGGTAGGAGACGGCGGCCTTGAGGTCCTCGACGCGGTGGGCCGGGTCCTCCAGACCACGCGGGGTCCCCCCGCTCTCGCCCTGGTAGGCGGCATCGAAGGCAAGGGTGACGAAACCTCGCTCGGCGAGCCGGCTCGCGTAGAGCCCGGCCGTCTGTTCCTTGACCCCGCTGCCGGGGTGGCCGACGACGATCGCCGGACGAGTGCCCACGTTGGCGGACGGCGGGGTGTACAGGTGGCCGGCGAGGGTGATGCCGGCGCTGTCGAAAGTGACGTCGGTTCGCATCGCGAGGAGCTCCGTTGCGCTGTCGGGGCAGAACCCACTGCGAGAGGGGTTCTGGCCGGGCACCGTGCCGCGGCGTGGTCCCACCGTCGCCCTGCTCCCGTGCGGGCAAAAGAGACACAATCCTGCCCGGGAAGAAGTCTGCCCCCTCAGCAGGCACGAGACAGCGTCCAGAATGGACATATGACTCCGTCCTCCGAACCTGGCGAGGTCGGCGCCTTCCTCAAGGCTCGCCGGGCCCAGCTGACCCCACACGAAGTCGGTCTGCCCGAAGCCGACAGCCATCGCAAGGTCGCGGGGCTGCGCCGTGAGGAAGTCGCCCGGCTCGCCGCGATCAGTGTCGACTACTACACCCGACTGGAGCAGGGTCGGGTCCAGGCGTCGGCATCCGTGCTCGCCACGCTCGCGCGTGCGCTGCGCCTCGATGACGACCAGCAGACCTACCTCTATGAGATCGCGGGCAGGACCGACGCGAGACCGCGTCGCCGGCGTGCCGCCCAGCGCGTACGGCCGGCTGCCGGTCGCCTCCTTGAGCAGCTCACCGAGACCCCCGTCCTCGTTCTCGGCACACGCATGGACATCCTTGCCTGGAACCACGCCGCCACCGCGCTCTACACCGACTTCGCAGGCATCCCCGCCGCACGGCGCAACTACGTGTACCTGCTGTTCACCGACCCCGCCTTCCGCGGCATGCACCTGGAGTGGGAGCACGACGCCCGTGACGCGGTCGCCGCCCTCCGCATGGAAGCAGCCAAAGACCCCGATGACCCTGCCCTCGCCCGGCTCGTGGGCGAACTCTCCGTGCAGGACACCGACTTCCGTACGTGGTGGGCCGAACACCGTGTGAACTCCGCCGGCTACGGCACCAAGCACTACCGGCACCCGGCCGTCGGGGACCTCACCCTCGACTGCGACACCTGGGACAGCCCCGACGGCTCCGGCCAACGCCTCATGGTCCTCACCGCGGAACCCGGCTCGACCTCGCACGACGCGCTGCGCATCCTCATCTCCTCCGCGCGCGCTCTTGTGGCAGCGGGCCCGCGCGGTCTCACATCCGGGATCTCAGCACGTCGACCTCACAGCCCGCCATGAACGGATCGAAGCCGTGCCCGGCCAGCCAGCGAACCGCCAGCAGGCTTCGTAGCGACCACCACGCGCGGATCACGTCCAGGTCGACGTCGGTGCCGTAGCCGGCGACGACGTCACCGAGGTGCTCCTCGTGTCCGAGCGTGAGGGTGGCGAGGTCGTACAGGGGATCACCCGGGCCCGCCTCGGACCAGTCGATGATGCCGGTGATCTCGTCACCTTCGACGAAGACGTGAGTGATCTGCAGGTCGCCGTGCGTGAACGCCGGAGTCCACGGCCGGAGCGCGGCCTCGGCGACCTGGCGGTTGCGGCTGACCAGGTCGCCGGGCAGGACGCCGCTGGTCACGAGCCGCTCGCACTCGCCGTCGAGATCCGCCGCCAACTCGTCGAGGCTCCTTCCCCGGCTGGGCCAGGGCGGCAACGGCGCGTCGTGCAACTTCCGGATGGCGGCACCCGCCGCGGCCCACGCCGCCGGGGACGCGGTCGACGGCTCGCCGAGGAGGCCGAGCGCCGTCCCCGGGAGTGCGGCGAGCGCGAGCACGGGCGGCTTGCGCCACAGGACCTCCGGGGACGGGACCGGCGCCAGGGTCATCGCCTCGACCTCGACGTCGAGGCGCGCCTGATCGGCGTCCACCTTCAGGAACACATCGCCGACGCGTAGGGTCGCGCGCTCGGAATGGGCGACGACGACTTGGACCTCATCCATGGGCGACCAGTATCCCGGGGACGGTCGTCCGCGTCGCCGGGTTTGTCGCGGGCGATCGCGCGGCTGACCGCGTCCTGCCACCCGGCGGCCTCGTGCCCGACACCGACCGCTGACCAGGCCGAGCCCAGCACTTTTGTCAGGAGTCCCAAGGGGTGGGTACGTGGTTGCTCCTGCCCGTGCTCAGCCCTTGACGGCGGAGCTGGCGACGCCCTGGACGAACCAGCGCTGGAAGAAGGCGAAGACGATCAGGACGGGCAGGACGAGGAGGACGCCGAAGGCGAGGATCTGGCCCCAGTCCGGGGGCTGTTGGCCCTGGAAGACGCTCATTTCGAGGGGGAGCGGGCGGACGGAGGGGTCGGAGACCATCAGGACCGGCCAGAGGAAGGAGCCCCACTGGGTGAGGAAGGTGAGGATCGCGACCGAGGCGAACGCCGGCTTCGACATCGGCACGATGATCGCGAAGAAGGTGCGCCAGGGGCCCGCGCCGTCCAGCCGGGCCGCCTCCTCGATGCTTGGCGGGATCGAGCGGAAGAACGTGTGGAACTGGTAGATCGAGAAGGCGTTGGCGATGAACGGGACCGCCTGGATGTAGAGGGTGTTGCGCTGGCCGTTGAACATGTAGAAGAGCGGCACGGCAACCGACTCGAACGGGACCAGCATCAGCAGCAGGACGAGCGTGAACACGGCTTCCCGGCCACGCCACTTCAGCCGTGACATGCCGTACGCGGCCATCGAGTTGACGAACAGGCCGCCGGTCACCACTACGAACGCGACGAGCAGCGAGATGCCCATGAAGCGCCAGAAGTAGCCGGTGCTGTCGGAGTTGAGGGCGTCGAGGACGTGCGCGTAGTTGTCGAAGGAGAGGTGGGTGGGGAGGAAGCCGGACAGACCGTTCAGCACTTCGTCGGAGGGCTTGAGGCTGCCCAGGAGCAGGTACAGCACGGGCAGGACGAAGACGAAGGCCAGCACACTGAGGACGGCGTAGTCGGTGAAGCGGCGCAGGCGGCGGTGTGGCGCGTGGGTCGTGGCCATGGTGGGGGTCAGTCCTCGCTGTCGGGCCGGACGACGCGGCGCTGGATGAGGGTCAGGGCGACGACGATCAGGAAGAAGACGACGGTGATCGCGGACGCCTGGCCGATGTTGTTCTGGTCGAAGGCGGTGCTGACGGCCTGGTACATGACCGTGCGGGTGGCGTCCTCGTCGAGACCGCCGCCGTGGATGAGGACGTACACCTGGTCGAAGACCCGGAAGGACAGCACCGAGGTGAGCAGGGCGACGAAGACGAGCGTGCCGCGGATGCCGGGCAGCGTGACATGCCGGAACTGCTGCCAGGGGGTGGCGCGGTCCAGCTCGGCGGCCTCGTACAGCTCGCCGGGGATCTGCTGGAGGCCGGCCAGCAGGATGACCATCTGGAAGCCGACGCCCTGCCACACCGACAGCACGATCACCGAGGCCATAGCGGTGGCCGTCTCGCCGAGCCAGTCGAAGGCACCCCAGTTGCCGAAACTCACCGCGTCCAGCGCGGAGTTGAGCAGGCCCTGGTCACTGCGGGCCAGGATGAGCCGCCAGATCACGGCGACCAGAGTCATCGGGAAGACGACCGGCATGAAGAACAGCGACCGGAACAGGCCGATCGCCTTCAGCTTGCGGTTGAGCAGGATCGCCAGGGACAGCGCCAGGCCTGTCTGGAGCGGTACGACGACCACGGCGAAGGTCAGGTTGTTCAGCAGCGCCCGCAGGAACGGGCCGGACAGGTCCGGGTCGGTGAACAGGCGCCGGTACTGCTCCAGGCCGAAGAAGGAGGGGGCCAGGGGCGAGCCGAGGCGCACGTTGTAGAAGGAGAGGACGACGGCGTAGCCGAACGGGATGCCGACGAACGCGATGAGCCCGGCGACGGCGGGGGTGGACATCAGCAGTCCGTGCAACCAGTCGCGGTTCCTGGGCCCGGAACGCGTCGGGCGGACGGTTTTCACGGCGGTCATGGGCGGGCTCTGCTCCCGGTCGGGGGCCGCGTCGGACGCGGGTTCTGCGGGTTCCACTGTTCTCACGGGCGGGTCCTGTTCCCGGCGCGGCGGGCAGCGTCTGTGCGTGCCCGCCGCGGCCGACACGGTCCTACGGGATCTGGTAACCGGCGTTGTCGGAGAAGTCCTGGTCGATGGCGCGGGCGGCCTTCTCCAGGGCGCTCTTCGGGTCGGCGCCGCCGTAGATCGAGTTCAGGGCTTCGCTGAACTTGGCGGTGACCGTGGGATATCCGGCGGTGACCGGACGGGTCACGGCGACACAGGACGCGGTGATCTCGCTGTCACCGCAGGGCTTGGCGAGCTGGTCGGCGTAGAGCTGGAGCGGGCCGCCCTGCTTGTACAGCTCGCTCGTCGCCAGCGCCGTCTTCGTCGCGGGCACCGCTCCGTTGGCCGTCGTCATCGCGGTGACGTTGGTGTCGTCCAGGAGGGTGTCCAGGAACGTGCCGGCGGCCTTCGCGTTCTTGCTGTCGGCGCCTATACCCCAGGCCCACGAACCCTGGCCGGTCTTGGGGCCGTTGCCGAAGTCGGGCAGCGGCAGCACGACCATGTCGTCGCCGAGGGCCTCGCTGTAGGCCGGGTACATCCAGTGTCCGACCCAGCTCAGCGCCACCCTGTCCTTGGCGAAGGCGTTGCCGTCGGTGTTCGGGTCGACGTACGTCTTCCACGACTGGAAGGTCTTCAGCGCCGAGACCACGGCTGAGGAGTCGAGCACGCCCTCCGCCTTGCCGTCCTTGAGCAGCGAGCCGCCGGCCGACCAGACGATCGGAGCGAAGCCGTAGGTGCCCCACTCGGTGGCGAAGCCGTTGTTCTCCTGCACGTCGAGGGTCTTGCCGTCGGAGTCCTTCGCCTCGAGCGTCTTCAGCGCGGCCGTGAACTCGGCGGCCGTCCAGTCGTCGGACAGACCGGTGGGGTACTTCACCCCGGCGGCGTTCAGCAGCTTCTTGTTGCCGTAGATACCGAGCCCGGAGTCGAACATGCCCAGGCCGTAGTGCTTGCCGTCGATCTCGCCCTGCGCCTTGCTCGCGTCGGTGGCGTTGCCCATGGTCTTGGAGGAGACGTAGTCGTCGATCGGGGCGAGCTTCTTGTTGTAGACGAAGTTCGCCATCGTCGGGCCGTCGAACTCCATCACGTCCGGCAGATCGGAGGCGCTGGTCGCGGTGATGGTCTTGGTGTAGTCGGCCTCGGGGATCAGCTTCAGGTCGACCTTGATCGCGCTCTGCGAGGAGTTGAAGGACTTCACCGCGTTCTGCAGCGCACTGGCCTCGCTCTTCTGACCCTGGTGGGCCCAGACGCTGATGGTGCCCTTGCCGCTGCCCGCCTCCGCGGAGGCGTTGCCGCCGCTGCCGCCGCCACAGGCGGCCAGCGCCGCGAGGGGCAGGGCGAGGGCGAGGCCCGTACAGGCTGTACGGCGGTACCTTCTGCTGGTCGAGCTCATGACTGTGCCTCCGTGCGTTGCGAGGGTTTCGACGTGCGCTGGTGGTGTGCGGCGTGGGGGAGTGGGGCCTTGACGGCCATGGAGGGGCTGAGGGGTTACTGGGGTCCGCGCGGGCGAGGCGGAGCGGTCGTCTCGCGCAGGACGAGACGGATGGGCATCTCCACATGCCCGGGTGTCCCGGAGCCCGGTTCGTCGAGCTGTCGCAGCAGCAGCCGGGCGGCCTCGGCGCCCTGCCCGGCAACCGGCTGGGCGACGGTGGTCAGCCCGATCACGTCGGCGAGTTCGTGGTCGTCGAAGCCGACGACGGACACGTCGTCCGGCACCTTCAGCCGGTGCCGCCGCAGGGCACGCAGGGCGCCCATCGCCATCTCGTCGGACTGGGCGAACACGGCCGTCGGCGGCCGGGAGGCGGCCAGCAGTTCGGTCATGGCCCGCTCGCCGCCCTCGACGGTGTAGTCGCCGTCCGCCTCCAGCGCCGGATCGTGCGCGATCCCGGCGTCGGCCAGCACATCCAGATACGCCTGGCGGCGCGCGACGGGTGTCGTCCAGTGCTGCGGCCCGCTCGACCCGCTGATCATGCCGATCCGGCGATGGCCGAGGTTCACCAGATGCCGTACGGCGCTCTCCGTGCCGGCCCGGTCGTCGATGCCGACCACGATGAAGCCGGGCCGGGCACCGCCGACCGTGCTGGCCAGCGGCACCCCGAGCGACCGCAGCGCGGCGGACTCCTCCTCGTCGGGGATCAGCAGCGACAGCACGGCGTCGACCCGCTTGCGGACCGGCATCTTGGTGAAGAAACGCTTGCGTGTCTCCGGCGAGCCCAGGTTGTACAGCAGTACGTCGTATCCGGCGGCGCTGAACACGTGCTCGGCGGCGTCCAGCACGGTGCCGAAGAACCAGCGGCCCACGTACGGGACCACGACCCCGATCGTGAAGGTGCGCCCGCTCGCCAGACTGGACGCCGAGCGGGACGCCGTATAGCCGAGTTGTGCGGCGACGGCCGTGATCCGATCGCGCACCTCGTCGGAGACGCCCGGCTGTCCGCGCAGGGCGCGGGACACGGTGGACGCCGAGACTCCGGCGGCGCGGGCGACATCGGTGATGCTGACGGTCACAGCGCTTTTCTCCCGTCGGTTTCACATCGGTGTGATCTGGGGGTGACGAGACCGTAAACCCGGCCTCGTTGTTGCGCAAGCGTTTGCGTTCAGTTTTACTTGGGCCGATTCTCAAGCGAGACCTTCCAGGTCAATGGTCAGCGCACGCGTTTGAGCGCTGCGAGCCGACAGGAACTGTGCATGCGATACGCCCCGCCCGGCCTCTGCGTGAACGACTTCGCCCTGCTCCGCGACGCCGACGGCACCTACGCGGTGCTGCACCTTCAGGGCCCGTGGACGGCCGAGTTCGACCACCTGAGGATGGAGACCTCCTACGGCCGGGCCACCTCCACCGACCTGGTCGACTGGCGGCCCGAGGGCACCGCCTTCGGCAACGGCCTGCCCGGCCGCTTCGACCAGCAGGCGGTGTGGACCATGCATCCCGTCCCGTACGGCGACGGAATGGCGATGTTCTACACGGGCGTGAGCGGACTGACGGAAGACGGCTGGCCGTTGCAGTCGGTCGGCCTCGCGTACTCCGACCGCACCGACGGCACGGGCTGGCGCCGCCACGGCTCCGTGCCCGTGGCCGAGGCGGACGCCCGCTGGTACCGCACGGGCGAACGCATGGGCTGGCGCGATCCGTTCGTCGTGCGCGACGACGAGTCGGACGGCTGGGTGATGGTCGTCTGCGCGGCCGACACGACCCTGCCGGTGGAGGTCAGCGGCTGCGTCGCGTGGGCGACTTCGAGCGACCTGGAGCACTGGACGGTCCACCCGCCGCTCATCTCACCCGGTGACGTGGACGAGTTGGAGTGCCCGGTCCTCGAACGCCTCGACGACGGCAGCTGGTTGCTGATCGGTTCGATCGGAGCGACGCGCGGCTTCGAGGCATGGACCGCGCCACGCCTGAGGGGACCGTGGACCCGCCGTGGTCCGCTGGGCCCGACCGGCTCGTACGCCCCTCGCGTCATCGCCGCTCCCGACGGCTCCCGTGTCGTCCTGCACACCACGCCCCGCCGCGTCGACCTGACCGACGCCGGTGAACGCTGCCGTGGCATGCTGGCCCAGCCCAAGTCCCTCGTCGTACCGGCCGATTCGCCGCCCCGCCTGGAGTGGTGGCCGGGCCTTGACGGCTGGCTGGGCGGGGAGACGGAGGAGCCGACGTTGCACGCGGTCGGCGATCTCGATGTCTCCGGCCGAGTCGAGATCACCCTACGAGCCGGGGACGACGGCCCCGCCTTGCTGGTCGGCTGCGACAGCAAGAACCTCTGGATCACCGGCCCCGCCGACGCACCACTGGGCAAGACGGTCCTGACCGAACCGGCCAGGACCCTGCGGATCCTCACCATCGGCGAGTACGTCGAGGTCTACGCCGACGACGTCTTCGTTCTGACCACCCTGTGCTACTCGGGTCACCCAGCCCCGTGGACGGCGCTGGCGGAAGGACACACCCGCACCATCCCCGTCCGCCCGGTCCGGCTGCCCGACCCCGACCGGGACGACGCCTCCGCTGTCTGGCCGGGTCCGGCGACGAGTTGAGGGATTCCGCCACGGAAACGGCTTCGGCTTCCGGCCGCGGACCGGGGTGCTCCGGCCTTCGACGCGGCCCGTGCCGGTCAGCCTCCCGCGATCGCGGCGATCGCGTCCGCGAGGTCGCTGACCACGCGCTTGTGGTGGGACTCGTTCGGGTCGAGCGGCAGGTCCAACTGCAGGCCCATGAACGTGGCGTCCAGCAGGGCAACCGCGCGCCCCGCCCGTGCCCGCGTGCACCCCGCGGCGACCAGGTGGTCGGCGAGGGCCTTCACCCAGCGCCCGTTGGCCTCGCGGACCACCGACACGTAGGGCTCACGCCCGAGCAGCCCCAGGGCGGCGGCCTCGACGTACACCCGGTGGCAGCGGTCGGACGCCTCCGAGGTGTTGACCCGCCACAGGTCCAGGACCGCCGTACGCACGCTCCGGGCCCTCGGCAGCGCCTGGACGGCTTCCACCGACCGGTCGTTGGACGTCCGGAGCACAGTGGCGACGAGGTCGTCCTTGTCGGCGAAGTGGTAGAGCAGCATCCGGTCGCTGGTGCCGATCGCTGCGGCGAGGGGGCGCAGGCTGAGGCCGATCAGACCGTGGTCGAGGACATAGTCGGTCGCCAGCGCGGCCAACTCCTCACGGCGCGCGGTGTTTCGGACCATGTGGCGGCCTCCTTGTCCTGTCGAGCCCCGTTGAGGCAGAGTGTAGCGACCGCTACATTCGTAGCGGTCGCTACACAGGAGGTGGGTCATGGGCTCGGCCCGGGTACTGTCGTGCACCTTGCGAGGTGCGGGATCATGAGCATGGACGAGACGGAACTGGAAACATTTCTCGCCCAGACCTTCCCCACCCCGCTCGGCGTCATCGCGACTCTGCGTCGTGACGGATCACCGCACGCCGTCCCGGTCTGGTTCCGGTGGAACTCGGGCGCCGTGACGATCTGGACGACCGAAACACGCGTCTGGGTGCGCAACCTGCTGCGCGACCCGAGGGTCGCCTTCTCCGTCCAGACCTTCGAGGAGCCCTACCCGGCAGTCATGATGCGCGGAGAGGCCGTGGTCGCCACGGCACATGACGCCGCCACGGTCGAGCAGATTCGGGCCATCGCCCGCCGCTACCTCGCCCCCGAGGACGTCGAGGACTACGTTGCCCGCTGGTCGGAACTGCGCACCATCGTCACGATCATCCCGGACCACATCGTGTCCTGGTCGGCCGGAGGATAGCCGGCCGAGCAACACCTTCAGCCAGACGATCACCCGGGCGTACCGCATCGGCCGGGCTCTTCGGATCATGGAGCACCGGGCCACGTACGTGCCCGTCGGAATCTCCATCTCCCGGCGCCTCGAAGTCACCGGCGCCGACGACGGGCTTCTCCGCGTCGAGACCGCGGGCCTGGCGGAGGTGGAGACGCTGACCGCGGTGACCGAGGAGGCCGCCCGTGGCTCCGACGGCCAGTGACGCCGCTGCGGTATTCGTGGGGCGGCTGCCAGCAACACCTCGTCACCCGCTCGCGAGGACACCGCATGAGGACGGGCGCCCAGCCGACGGCCAGACGCCCCTGCACCAAGACTTTCCGTAGCCTTCCGCTAGAGGTTGTAGCCGCCCGACACCTCGATGTTCTGAGCGGTGACCCAGCGGCTCTCGTCGGAGACCAGTGTGGCGATCATCGCGCCGATGTCGTCGGGTTCGCCGACCCGGCCGAGCGCGGTCTTCGCAGCGAGGGCCGGGACGACCTCGGGGAACCGGCTGAAGGCGTCGTCGGCGATCCGCGTGCGGGTCGACCCCGGCGAGACGGCGTTGACGCGGATGCCACGTGTGCTGAATTCCTTGGCCATGTACCGGGTCAGCACATCCAGTCCACCCTTCATCGAGGCGTAGGCGGAGTAGCCGGGCTCCAGGCCGGTCACCGCCGTCGCCGAGTTGCTGCTCGTATTGACGACGGCCCCGCCGTCCGCCATCAGGGGCAGCAATTTCTGCGTCAGGAAGTACGGGCCCTTCAGGAGGACGCGCATGAGCCTGTCGAACATCTCCTCGGTCGTGTCCTCGATCAACGACGTCTGTGCGAAACCGGCGTTGTTGACCAGGTAGTCGAAGGTGTCGCGCTGCCAGGTGTCGTGCAGCACGTCGGTCACGGTGTCGCGGAAGGCCGTGAAGGTGCCTGCTTCGCTGACGTCCAGCGGGAGTGCGACGGCCGTGCCGCCCTCCTTCTCGATGGTGGCGGCCGTCTCCAGCCCTCCTCGCGGGTTGCTGCTGTAGGTGAGGATGACTCCGTTTCCGCCTTTCGCGATCTCGATCGCGGCGCTTCGTCCTATGCCGGAGCTGGCGCCCGTGACGACGGCGACCTTCATGGTGTTCCTCCTGGTGTGCGTGTGGTGCATGGGTGGTGTGTGGGTGCGCCGGTGGCGCTATGCGGCGGAGTCCGGCAGCAGGAGCCGGGTGAGCCAGGCGGTGCGGGTCCGGCGGGCTGCGGCGGAGATGCGTGCCTGCGGGTACAGGGCGTCGAAGCCGTGGAAACCGCCCGCCCAGACGTGGAGTTCGGCCTGGCCGCCGGCCGCCCAGATGCGGGTGGCGTAGTCGGTGTCCTCGTCGCGGAAGACTTCGGCGGAGCCGGTGTCGATGTAGGTGGTCGGCAGGCCGGAGAGATCGTCGGCCAGCGCGGGTGAGACGTACTCGGGTATCTCCTGGTCGGTGAGTTCGCCGAGGACGGCACGCCATCCGAACTCGTTCATCTCGCGGGTCCACACGCCGGGCCCGCCGGAGTACTGACGGCTGGACGTGCTGGTGTTGCGGTGGTCGAGCATGGGGCAGATCAGCATTTGCGCGGCGATCGCGGGGGTGCCGAGGTCGCGGGCCAGCAGGGTGACGCCGGCGGCGAGGCCGCCGCCCGCGCTGGCGCCCGCGACGATGATCCGGGCGGGGTCGATGCCCAGTTCGGCGGAGTGTTCGGCGACCCACAGCAGGCCCTGGTAGCAGTCGTCGACCAGGGCGGTGCCGGTGGCCTCGGGCGCGAGCCGGTAGTCCACGGAGACGACGACCGCGCCGAACTCGTCGAGCCACTCCAGGGGGATGTCGATCTGCGAGAAGCGGTCGCCCATGACCATCCCGCCGCCGTGCATCCAGTAGACGCAGGGTGCGGCGGCGGTGCGATCGGTGTTCGCGGGGCTGAAGACCGACAGAGGGATCGGGGCACCGTCCTTGGCGGGCACGGTGACTTCGCGCCGGTCGACCTGCCGGTGGGCGAGGAGGGGCTCGACGGGCGTCGACGGGAGCCGGCGCAGTTGCGCGAGGATCTCTGGGCTGAGCCGGGACATGAGGGGCATGTCGGCGAGCAGCTCACGCAGTTCGGGGTCCAGGGTGGGTCGTGCCGTGGTCATGGTCGCGGCCTTTCGCGGGGTGGTGGCGGACGGTCGGGCGAGGAGAGGGCCGACTCGGGAGGCGTCGAGGCACCGAGGCAGCAGGGCCGAGAGGGCCGGGGTACGGGGCGATCGGCGGGTCAGAAGGCGGCCTTGCCGCGGACCGGGACGTAGTCGGTGTACTCGGACTCCTTGGCCAGCAGGCCGTCGATCTGCGCCACGATGGTCTGGGCGGCCTCGCCGGCGAAGATCCGGTGGTGGTCCTCCTCGCTGGTCCACCCCTCGGTGACATGGACGATGTCGGGGTCGGACGCGGAGCGGGAGACGAGGTAGACGACGCAGTGTTCGCCCGCGCCGGGGCTGCCCTCGTTCAGGCCGGTCAGCAGCAGGTCGACCAGTTGGTCGCCCATTCCGGGCTTGGCGGTCAGGGTGGCGTTGAAACCGTAATTGACGGTCATGGCTGCCTCTTTCACGGTGATGGAGTGAGGTGATTCCATTCAACCGACCTGACCTGCGAAAACGTTAGAACGATGCTCGCTCCTACTTGCACGATCCTCGCGAACGCGGGAGCCACAGCGTGGAGCGGTGCTGCAATGGACGTATGTACCTCGAAGAGCTGCGCACCCTGCTGGCCCGGCATGCCCGCCCCGACTGGACCACCGCCATCGACGGCGTCCTCATCTCGAAGGTCGACCGGCCCGATCCGCCGTCACCCTCGATGTCGGGCACGGTGCTGGCGGTCATCGCGCAGGGTGCCAAACGACTCGCCCTCGGCGAGCGGGTGTACGAGTACGGGCCCGGGCAGTACCTGGTCGCATCCGTCGATCTGCCCGTCACCGGACAGTTCACCCAGGCCGACCCCGAGGAACCGGCGCTCGGATTCGGTCTCGTACTGGAACCGTCCGCCGTTGCCGAACTGCTGCTGCAGGCCGGACCCGCAGACATCCCCCGCACCAGCGGAGGCGCGCCGTCGGGCATCGCCGTCAGTAACGCTCCGGCCGCGCTGCTCGACGCGGGGGTACGGCTGCTGCGCCTGCTCGACGAGCCCCGCGACCGGGCCGTCCTGGCCCCGCTGGTCAAGCGCGAGATCCTGTGGCGTGTGATCACCGGCGAGCAAGGCGCGACGGTTCGTCAGCTCGGCCTGGCCGACAGCAGCCTCAGCCACGTCTCCCGGGCCGTGCGCTGGATCCGCGAGCACTACGCCCAGCCCTTCCGGGTCGAGGACGTGGCGCGGCTGTCCGGGATGAGCGTTTCCGCCTTCTACCGCAACTTCCAGGCGGTGACCGCGATGAGCCCCATCCAGTTCCAGAAGCAGATCCGGCTCCAGGAGGCCCGGCTGCTGCTTGCCACCCACCCGGGCGACGTCACCGGGGTCGGCCACCGCGTCGGCTACGACAACCCGTCACAGTTCAGCCGGGAGTACCGCCGCCAGTTCGGCGCGCCACCCAGCCAGGACGCCGCCCGCCTGCGTCAGGCCGTACGCACCCCGGCAGGTGTCCTCCCTTGAGCCGGCCGGGCCCCGCAGGAGGATCGCGCACGGGCCGGCGAGGATGACGTGGGCAGGGCGATCGACACCGGAGGTGCGGGAGCCGAGCTCTTCCGGGTCGTCGCCGGACCGACTGTGCCGCGCGGGCACGGAACCAGCATTGGGGGCCCCACATCCACCAGGGGAACCTTCGTCAGGCCACCGACCGGCTCGCCGCGCCCGGGACCGGCGCTACCCCGCCGCTGCGCCGCAGGAATTCGAACGGTGACGGCGCCCCGCGGCCAGGCCGCCCCGGATACGCGCCCGACGGCACCTGCGAGGGGCAACGGCGCTCATGACCGCAGTGGAAGTACCGGCTGCCGGAGAGCGCCCCGTCGGGCGGGAGACCGAACTCGCCGTACTCGCACGGATCGTGAACGCGTTGGGCGACGGCCGGGGCTCGGTCGTGGAGATCACCGGAGAGCCGGGCATCGGGAAGACCCGCTTGGCGCGGTGCCCGGTGGCGGAGATCCCGGCCGCGATGACCACGGCCTGCGAGGCGATCCGGTGGTTGACCCGGGCCTTGCAGTAGGTGGCGTCCAGGAAGACGTACGGGAAGACGGTGTGATCCAGCGGCCGTTCCTTGAACGCGGTCAGTTCCTCGTCCAGTTCGCCGCAGATGCGGGAGATCTCGGACTTGGAGATCCCGCTGTCCGCACCAAGTGCTCTGACCAGGTCATCGACCGAGCGGGTCGAGACCCCGTGCACGTATGCCTCCATCACCACGGCGAACAACGCCCGGTCGATCCGCCGCCGGCGTTAGGGAGCATGCACCGCCAGCGGATGCACACCCCGGGCAGACACCCCCGCGTTCCGGGACCCTGCCCGGCTACACCACTTCATGGGACGCGATCCCTTGTGTGGCCACGGCCCGTCACGCTCGACGGGGCTGGTGCTGAACTGGAGGCGGCGATCGTGCTGTGCGGCGTTCTCGCCGACAGGCGGGGCACGATCGTGGGCCACGTCGCACTGGCGCCGGTCTCCGACCGCGCCGCGGTAACGGAGACATGAATGACCGGCCGGTGGCCTCGCGCGCGGAAGGTCGCGGGGACGGCCACCGGCCGGTGCGCATGGGGCTGTTACACCATGGGGTCGGTGTCCCTGCTGCCCGTGCCGCCCTGCCGCTCGCTCTGCTCCTTGAGCTGGCGGGCCTTCTCCTTCAGCCGCTGACGCTCGTCCGGGTCGGTGGCACGCTCTGCGGCCTGTTCCATCTCTTGCGCCTTCTGGCGCATCTCCTTGGCACGGCCGCCGGACTCGCCTGCAACGCTCATGATCACTCCTTGTGTGACGGGGAAGAGCGGGCCACACCAGCAAAACAGCGCCCCCGCCACCGAGCATCTCGAACGCTCACTCACCGTTATCCGCGCAGCCCCGGCCGTGCGCGCCCATGCGGCCGTGCACCCCCGACAGGGAGCTGCACCGTCCGTCCCGGTGAAAACTCATGGTTGTGCAAAACGTTTTGGATATCTAGCTTGTGCGCCATGAGCGACAGAACGTCTCCGCCGACCGGCCGCCTCCTGGTGAGCGGCTGCGATGTGCTGCGTGTCCCGACGCAGGGCGAGTGCGAGATCCTGCGGGCGCAGGACATCGTGGTGGCGGACGGCCTCATCGAGGACGTACGACCGACCGGGGGCCCCTTCGGTCCGGGCCCCGCGGCTGACGTGATCGACGGGCGCGGACTGCTGGCCGTACCCGGCCTGATCAACGCGCACACGCACAGCCCCATGACCCTGATGCGCGGCGCGGCCGAGGACGTGACGGTCGAGGGCTGGTTCAACGACCGCGTCTGGCCGATGGAGTCCAACCTCACCCCCGCCGACGTACGGATCGGCGCCAGGCTGGCCTGCGCCGAGATGATCCGCTCCGGCGTCACCACCTTCGCCGACCACTATTTCTTCCCCGAGCAGATCGCCGAGGCGGTCGTCGAGACCGGTCTGCGGGCCGATATCGCGCCCACGTACTTCAGCAGCCGGGGCGAGGAAGCCCTGGAGGGCACGGTGAGGTTCGCCGAAGCGTGGCACGGCCGTGCCGGCGGCCGGGTGACCGTCTCGCTCGGGCCGCACGCCCCGTACACGGTCGACGACGGCGACCTGCGGACCCTCGCCGGGCACGCCCGGCGGCTCGGCCTGCGGGTGCACATCCACGCCGCCGAGCACCTGGAGCAGACGCAGTCCAGCCTGGAGCGGCGTGGCGTCACCCCGATCCGGGTGCTGCACGAGACCGGCGTACTGGACGCCGGGGCACTGATCGCGCACGGCTGCGGGATCGTCAAGGACGACCTGCCGCTGCTGGCCGAGTACGCGGGCACGGCCGCCGTCGCCTGCTGCCCCAAGGTGTATCTCAAGCACGCCCTGTCCCCGCT
This sequence comes from Streptomyces sp. NPDC000878, assembly GCF_053599695.1. Taxonomy (NCBI): domain Bacteria; kingdom Bacillati; phylum Actinomycetota; class Actinomycetes; order Kitasatosporales; family Streptomycetaceae; genus Streptomyces; species Streptomyces sp. NPDC000878. The sequence continues at coordinate 316,985 of NZ_JBSFMT010000003.1, forward strand.
CACCCCGATCCGCGACCTGCTCAGCGCCGGAGTCGCGGTCGCGGTCGGCACGGACGGCGCCGCCGGCCACAACACGCTGGACGTGTGGGAGGCGCTGCGGCTGGTCGCCCTCACCCAGAAGCAGGCCGTGCGGGACGCCACCTGGATGACCGTCTCCGACACCCTGCGCCTGGCCATGCGCGGCGGGGCCCGGGCCCTCGGCCTGCAGAAGGAGATCGGGGCGCTGGAGCCGGGCATGCGCGCCGACCTCGTCCTGACCGACCTGTCGGGGCTGCACTGCCGTCCGCTGCACGATCCGCGCGCCGCACTGGTCTACAGCGCCCGCGCCAGTGACGTACGCACGGTCGTCGTGGACGGCCGGGTCCTGATGCGCGACGGCCGGCTGCTCACCGTGGACGTGCCGGCGCTGGTGGCCGAGGCCGACGCCCGGGTGGCCCGGATCCTCGACACCTCCCACGGCAGGGCGGTGCAGCACTATGACCCCTGAGCCGTATGCGCGGGCGGCGGTCCGGCGCCCCGCGTCCATCAAAGATGTGGCCGCGGCGGCCGGAGTGAGCGCCACCACCGTCTCCCATGTCCTCAGCGGCAACCGGCCGGTCAACGAGCACACCGCCGCCCGCGTCCGAAGTGTCGTCAACCGGCTCGGCTACGTCCCGGCGTCGCTGGCCCGCAGCCTCCAGGCCGGCTCCACCTCGGTGATCGGCCTGCTGATCCCGGACATCAGCAACACCTTCTTCGCCGAACTCGCCAAGGGTGCCGAGGACGCCGCCCACGACCTCGGCTACGGCCTGATCCTGTGCAACACCGAGTTCGACGCCGACCGCGAGGACCGCTACCTCGGCATGATCCGCAGCCGGTTCATCGACGGCATGGTGTACGCCTCGGGATCCCCGCCGTCCCGGCGGAGACTGGAGGCCCTGATGGGCAAGTTCCCCATCGCGCTCGCCGACGAGGAGGTCGAGGGCCTCGAAGGCGCTCTCATCGCCACCGCCGACCACGAGGCGGGCGGACGGCTGGTCGGTGAGCACCTCTGGGCGCTCGGCCACCGTCGCGCCCTCATGCTGACCGGCCCGCGTGCCCTGAAGAGCAGCAACGCCCGGGCGAACGGATTCGTACGGGCCTTCCGGGGCGAGGTCGTCGAACGCGTCGGCGACTTCAAGGAGACCTCCGGATACGGCCTCGTCGCCGAACTCCTCCAGGAGGGCGGTCTCCCCGACGACTGCACGGCCGTCTTCGCGGCCAACGACCTCATGGCGTTCGGCGCCCTCACCGCCCTCCGCGAGGCGGGACTGTCGGTGCCGGACGACGTCTCGGTGGTCGGCTTCGACGACATCCGGGCGGCCACGCTGGCGCATCCGCCCCTGACCACCGTCCACCAGCCCGCCTACGACGTCGGCCGCACCGCCACCGCCCAACTCCTCCAGTACGTCACCCGCGGCGAGGTCCCACCCGCCTCCCGGCACACCCTTCCCGTCGAACTCAAGGTCCGCGGCAGCACGGCACCCGCCGCCCGCTGACCCTCACCCGACCCGACTTCCCACGCGCCGCACGGAGTTGCCGTGCCGCGCGGCAACACCCCCTCCCTCGAAAGGCGGTTCGCCATGCCCAGAGTGCTCGTTGTGGGCGAGTCCTGGTTCACCTACACGGTCCATCAGAAAGGCTTCGACGCCTTCCACACCTCCGAGTACACCGAGGGCGGAGGTGCCTTCCTGGACGCGCTCCGCTCGCGCGGCCACGAGGTGACCTACGTGCCCTCGCACGAGATCCCGACCCGGGTACCGGCCTCCGCCGACGGCTTCGACGCGTACGACGTCGTCGTCATCAGCGATGTGGGCGCCAACAGCTTCCAGCTCCCGCCAGAGACCTTCAACCACTCCGTCCCCGCGCCCGACCGGTCCGAGCTGGTGCGCGACTTCGTGGAGCGGGGCGGCGGGGTGCTGATGATCGGCGGCTATCTGACCTTCAGCGGCATCGACGCCCGCGCGCGATGGGGGCGCTCCCCGCTCGCCGCCGCCCTGCCGGTGACGATGCTGGACCGCGACGACCGGGTGGAGCTCTCGGCCGGTGCCGTCCCCGAAGTGGTGGGCGAGCACGCGGTCGTACGGGGTCTTGAGCGGTCCTGGCCCGCGCTGCTGGGCCTCAACGAGGTCACGGCCCGGCCGGACGCGTCGCTGCTCGCCGAGTGTGCCGGGCACCCACTGCTCGTCGTCGGCGGCCACGGCGCGGGCAGATCGGGGGCGTTCACGTCCGACGTGGCACCGCACTGGGCGCCGCCACCGTTCCTTGCCTGGGAGGGCTACTCCGAGCTGTGGGACCGGCTGGTGCGCTGGCTCGCCGGAGCGGAGCTGTGATGGCCCCGCACGTGAGTACGTCCGTCACCGGCACACCGCACATCGCGGCTCGGCCGGGCGACTTCGCGCCACTCGTGCTGATGCCGGGCGACCCGCGCCGCGCCCGGCGGATCGCCGAGACGTTCCTTCAGGACGCGCGGCAGGTCACCGACGTACGCGGCATCCTCGGCTACACCGGAAGCCACCGGGGCGTGCCGATGTCGGTGCTCGCCTCCGGCATGGGCATCCCGTCCGTGACGATCTACGCGACGGAGCTGTTCCGCCACTACGGTGTGCGCAGGATCGTCCGGGTCGGCACGGCCGGTGCGATCCCCGCCTCGGTGTCCGTACGGGACGTGGTGATCGCCTCCGCCGCGCACACCGACTCCAGCCTCAGCCGCGTCCTCGTGGACGGCGTGACCCTCTCCCTCGCTCCCTCCTACCGGATGCTGCGTGCCGCCGAGGACGCCGCCGAGCGGGAACTCTCCGGCGGTGAGGCAGTGCACATCGGACCGGTGTTCAGCAGCGACCACTTCTACCTCGAGCGCCCCGCCCTCTTCGACGCCCTGGAGCGCCGGGGCACCCTCGCGGTCGAGATGGAGGCGGCCGGACTGTACGCCGTGGCCTGCGCGGAGGGCGGCGAGGCCCTCGCCGTGCTGACCGTGTCCGACCACCTCCGCACCGGTGACGCGCTCACCGCCGAGGAACGCGAGACGGACTTCGACCGGACGCTGCGCATCGCCGCGACCGCGCTGCTGACCGATGTCTGAAATTCCCGCACTGGAAATCAAATCGAAACCGGGCAACGTAGCCAAAACGTTTTGCACTTTCTACTGTCAACGCAGCCGCTCACTCAGCAACACAATGATCAGGAGGTCGATGATGCGATACGGAAGAAGCGCCGCCGTCGTGGCGACAGGGATGCTCGTGCTGACCGCGTGCGGGGGATCGGGCGGGGACGATTCCGGAGCGTCGTCCTCCGGCAAGCCGCGCATCAAATTGGTGCTCAATGGCGGGCTGGGTGACAAGTCGTTCTTCGACTCCGCCTACGCGGGTCTGCAGAAGGCCGAGAAGGATCTCGGCTACGAGCTCAAGGTGGTGGAGCTCGGCTCCGACCGGACCAAGTGGGAGCCCGGCTTCGAGGACGCCGCCTCGGCCGACGACTACGACATCCTTGCCGCCGGTACCTTCGACGTCACCGACTACATCGGCAAACTCGCCCCGGAATTCCCGGACAAGAAGTTCTGGGTCTTCGACGCCCCGGTCGACTACAGCGGCAAGAACGGCGCCTGTTCCAACAAGTGCGAGAACGTCTACTCCGTCACGTTCAAACAGAACGAGGGCGGTTATCTCGCGGGATTCCTGGCGGAGAAGCTGGTGGCTGCGAAAGCGCTCAAGGGAACCGAATCGCTGAAGAAGGTCGGCGTCATGGGCGGCGTGAAGATCCCGTTGATCGAGGACTTCGTCGTCGGATTCAAGTCGGGTTTCCAGGCCGCCGGCGGAAAGAACTCCGACGTCCTCGTGCAGTACGTGGGAGGCGACAAGCCGTTCGGCGACCCGGCCAAGGGCAAGGAGATCAGCACCGCCATGTACGGCCAGGGCGCCGCGCTGGTGTGGCCGGTCGCCGGGCTCTCCGGGCTCGGCACTTTCGAGTCGGCCGTCGGCGCTCAGCGGTACGCGTTCGGCGTCGACTCCGACCAGTACCAGACCCTCGCCGACCAGGCGCAGAAGGACATCGTCGTCACCTCCATCCTCAAGAACGTCGGCAACGCCCTGTACGAGGCCGCGCAGAACGACCAGAAGGGCTCCCTGAAGTACGGCTCGGTCTCCACCGTCGGCCTCGCCGAGGACGCCGTCGGCTATGTGAACGACGACCACTTCAAGGAGCTGGTGCCCGAGAAGATCCGTACCGAGGTCCAGGAAGCCGCCGACGAGGTCAAGTCCGGCTCCGTCACGGTGCCCAGCGCCCTCTAGCCGAACGGCCTTGACGATGAACGAGCCATGGGGCAAGGACGGACCGGCCGTCGCCGCCCGCCAGGTCACCAAGACCTACGCCAACGGGGTCCGGGCGGTGCGCGCCGTGGACCTGGAGGTCCCGCCGGGCGAGATCCGGGCGGTCGTCGGTGAGAACGGCGCGGGCAAGTCCACGCTGATGAAGATGTTCTACGGCCTCGAACAGCCCAGCGCGGGCGAGATCCTGGTCGGCGGACGGCCCCGCGTGCTGCGGGGTCCGGCCTCGGCGATCGCGCTGGGCGTGGGCATGGTGCACCAGAACCTCATGCTGGTGCCGTCCTTCACCGTCGCCCAGAACGTCGTCCTCGGCGTCGAGCCGGGCCGGCGCGGTCTGGTCGACCCGAAGGCGGCCGTGGAGACGACCGCTCGGCTCGCCGAGGAGTCCGGACTTGTCGTCGACCCCAGGGCGCGCGTCGACGAGGTGTCGGTCGGGATGCGGCAGCGCACCGAGATCCTCAAGGCACTCCACCGGCGGGCCCGCGTGCTGATCCTCGACGAGCCGACCGCCGTGCTCACCCCACAGGAGACCGAGGACCTGTTCGGCGCCGTGCGCCGGCTGCGCGACAACGGGATGACCGTGCTGTTCATCTCGCACAAGCTGCGCGAGGTACGGGAGATCAGCGACAAGGTGAGCGTGATGCGCGCCGGCTCCCTGGTGGGCACGGTCGTCACCGCCGACGCCACCGAACGCTCACTCGCCTCCATGATGGTCGGCCGCGACATGTCCCTGGACGTGGACCGCACCCCCGCCCGACCCGGGGAGACCACCCTGCGGGTACGGGGCCTCGGCTACGAGGCCCCGACCGGCCAGTCCCTGAACGGCCTCGCCTTCGACGTCGCCGCCGGGGAGATCGTCGGCGTGGCCGGCATCGAGGGCAACGGCCAGAGTGAACTCGCCGACATCCTGGCCGGGTTGCGCCGCGGCACCGAGGGCACCGTCCACATCGACGGCACCGACACGGCCGGTCTCGACGTGGCAGGACACCGCAGGGCCGGCATCGGCTACGTACCGGAGGACCGGCTGCACAACGGCGCCGCCCTCGACGCGTCGATCGCCGACAACCTCGTCGTCGACCGTCACGACCGACCGCCCCTCGCCCGCCGTGGCGTCCTGCGCCCGGGTGCCGTACGCGCCCATGCCGAGCGGCTGATCGACCAGTACGCGATCCGTACCCCCGACCCGTCGGTCCCGGTGCGCGCACTGTCCGGCGGCAACATGCAGAAGGTGATCGTCGCCCGCGAACTCTCCGCCGGGCCACGCCTGTTGATCGCCTCGCAGGTCACGCGCGGGGTGGACATCGGCGCGATGCGGTTCATGTACGAGCGCCTGGTCGCCGCGCGTGACGCGGGCGCCGCCGTCCTGTTGATCTCCGCCGACCTCACCGAACTCCTCGCGCTGTCCGACCGGTTGCTCGTCCTCAAGGACGGCCGCCTGGTCGCCCGGTTCGACGACACAGCCGGCCTCACCGAGAAGCGGGTCGGCCTCTACATGCTCGGCGTCGAGCAGCACGACCGGGACCGGCTCACGGCCGGCCTGGAAGACCTGGGGGAGGAGGCCCCGTGACCACCACCCCCCTGACAGCGATCGAGACCGAAGACCGGCGCCAGTACCGAACGACCCGGCGCCGCGACTTCGCCGTCGACCTCAGCATGGCCCTGGCCACCATCCTGGCCGCCCTGGCCATCGGCTTCCTCGTCATGCTCGCCACCGGCAACGACCCGATCCGGGCCTACGAGGTGATGCTCACCGGCCCGCTGGAACGCTCCTTCCGCGTCGGCCGCTGGCTGGAGGACGCCACCACGCTCACCCTGCTCGGGCTGTCGGTCGCGATCCCCTTCCGCGCCCGGCAGATCAGCCTCGGCGCCGAAAGCCAGGTCTACGCCGGTGCGTTGGCGGCGGCGACTGTCGCGATCTTCGTGCCGCTGCCGCCCGTCGTCGCCGTGATCGTGCCGATGGCCGCGGCTGCCGCCGCGGGCGCCGGAATGGGCCTGGTGCCCGGCACGATGAAGGCACGCCTCGGTGCCAACGAGATCGTGGCCACGCTGATGCTCAACGCCATCGTCGTGCGTGTCTACGACTACCTGGTCAACGGCCCGCTGAAGGAGTCGGGCAGCAGCGCCGTGCACTCGAAGTCCATCCAGCAGGACTCCGCGCTCACTCCGCTGAGCGACTGGTTCGGCGTCCCGCTGGGCCGCGCCAACATCGGTTTCGGGGTGATGCTGCTGACCGCCGTCGCGCTGTGGCTGCTCATCACCCGCACCCCGCTCGGCTACCGCATCCGGATGACCGGGGCCAACCCCGACTTCGCGGCGTACGGCGGTATCCGCGTGCCCCGCGTCATCGAGTGGAGCTTCGTCATCGGCGGCGCCGTCGCGGGCCTGGCCGGTGCCCATCTCATCCAGGGCGTGTACGGGCGACTGGAACCGGGGCTCGCCGGCAGCCTCGCCTTCGAAGGGATCGTGGTCGCGTTGCTGGCCAGGAACAACCCGCTGGTCGTCGTGGTCGCCGGACTCTTCTACTCCTACCTGCGCGCCGGGGGCGACATCATGGAACAGCAGACGGACGTCGGCACCGAGATCGTGGTGGTCATCCAGGCGGTCATCGTGCTGCTGGTCACCGCCCAGGCCCTGCCGAACCTGCTCAAGCGGCGCATCGCGCGCAGGCAGGTGGGTGTCCGATGAGTTCCGTGTTCGACGTCGTCCTCAGCAGCGCCTTCCTGGCGGCCGTGCTGCGGATCGCCACGCCGTATCTGCTCGCCGCGTTCGGCGGGCTGGTCGCCGAACGCGCCGGGATCAGCAACATCGCCCTGGAGGGCCAGATGCTCTCCGCCGCCTGCACCGGGGCGCTGGTCGCCGGCTACAGCGGCTCCGTCGCACTGGGCGCGGTCAGCGGCGTCGCGATGGCGACCCTGCTGGGTGTGCTGCTCGCCGCGCTGCGGCTGGAACTGGGCGCCGACGCGATCATCGCGGGCATCGGCCTCAACCTCCTCGCCTCCGGCGGCACCGCCTACGCCGTCTACAGCCTCCTCGACGACAAGGGCGGCACCTCCGGCCTGAAGAGCGGCAGCCTGCCGACGGTCACCCTGCCGGGCATCGAGAACGTGCCGGTGCTCGGTGATGTGCTGAGCGGCCAGAACATGGTCACCTGGCTGGCCTTCCTGGCCGCGCCGTTCGTCGCCTGGCTGTTCTACCGCACCCGCTTCGGCTTCCACCTGCGCGCGGTCGGCGAGATGCCCGACGCAGCCGAGTCCGTGGGGATCGCGGTACGGCGTGTCCAGTACACCGGACTCGCCCTCAGCGGGGCACTCGCCGGACTTGCCGGCGTCTTCCTCAGCATGGGCTACGTCTCCTTCTTCGTACGGGACATGACGGCCGGCCGCGGCTTCATCGCCCTCGCCGCCGTGTTCCTCGGCGGCCTGCGGCCGTGGGGTGTCTTCCTCGCCGCACTCGGTTTCGGAGCGGCGGAGGCACTGGCCGTGCAGCTCGGCACGCTCGACGTACCGCCGCAGCTGGTGTCGACGATCCCGTACGTGATGACGCTGGTCGCGCTCGCGCTGTACGCCTGGCGCCGCAAGCGCCGGGGCCGTGCAGTGCCGGCCGCTGCCTCACTCTGACGCCTCGGCCACACCCCTCTTCCCTCAACTCTTCCCTCAACCACAGAGCTCTCCCACCACCCGCGATTCGCCGAGCGAACGGGGCGGCGAGCCATGCCCGCACGCTCCCTTCGCCTCCCCTTCCGAAGGACACCCATGCGCCACAGATCTCCAGCGCGCCGCAGACGCGCGCTTCTCAGCTGCCTTGCCACGGCCGGCCTCCTCGGCAGCCTCGGGCTCACGAACGGGTTCGCGGCGCGATCCGGGGCGGACTACTCGGGAAAGCCGCAGGACGTGCGGCTCCTCGACACCCTCACGGTGCCCGCCGGAACGACCGAGTTCGGCATGCCGTTCGGCGGGTTGTCCGGCATCGACTACGACCCGCGGTCCGGCGAGTACGTCGCCCTCAGCGACGACCGCTCGGAGAACGGCAAGGCCCGCTTCTACACCCTCCGACTGCCGCTCGACGGGGCGGCCTTCGCCGACGACAAGCCCGCCCTCGACGGCCTGACCGTGCTCGCCGACACCACCGGTGAACCCTTCGCCCCCAAGGCGGTCGACCCCGAGGCGATCCGCTGGACCCCGGGCGGCAAGAGCCTGCTCTGGACCAGCGAGGGAGCCTCCTCCGCCGGTCAGCCCGCCTTCGTCCGCGAGGCTGCCACGTCCGGTGGGTACGTCCGCGAACTGCCGCTCCCCAAGGCGTACGCCCCCGTCCGATCGGCCTCGGGCACCCTCACCGCCGGGGTGCGCAACAACCAGGCCCTGGAGGGGCTCACCCTCTCCCCGGACGGGCGCACGGTGACCACCATCACCGAGAACGCCCTCGTCCAGGACGGCCCGGCGGCCGGGCTGACGGCCAAGAGCCCCTCCCGCCTGCTGCTGATGGACCGTCGTACAGGGAAGCCGGAGGCCGAGCACGTCTACGAGGTCGACCCGATCTCCGACGCGCCCACCGCACCCCTGCCCGCCCCGGTCGGCACCTACTCGGCGGACCGGGGCGTCTCCGAGATCCTCGCGATCAACGAGACCGACTACCTCACCGTCGAACGGTCCTTCGCCTCCGGTGTCGGCTTCTCCATCCGCCTCTACTGGACCAGCACCATCGGCGCGACCGACGTCAACGGCAAGGACGCCCTGTCCGGCACCGAGAAGCCCATGCCGAAGAAGCTGCTGTACGACTTCACCACCTCCGGCACCGACGCCGACAACGTCGAGGGCATCACCTGGGGGCCGCGACTGCCCGACGGCTCCCGCTCGCTCGTCCTCGTCGCCGACGACAACTTCGGCTTCAACGGCAGCGTCACCAAGTTCCATCTGCTGTCGGTGCGTTCGGGGCTGTTGGCGCACCGCACACCGGACGTCAACGGCGACGGCGCCGTCAGCGCCAAGGACCTGGCGGCCGTCCCGACCGCCGGCCCGGCCGGAGACCTCGACGGCAACGGCCGTACGGACGCCGCCGACGTCCGCCTGTGGATCTCGTACACCCGCGCCTTTCCCACCACCCAGAAACCGCCGTCCACCGTCGACGTCCAGTTGCTGTCCTTCAACGACTTCCACGGAAACCTGGAACCGCCCACCGGCCGCGACGCCAACCTCGGCTCGAAGCTCGACCCGAAGTCCACGCCGGTCGGCGGCGCGGAATACCTCGCGGCCCGGCTGGGCCAGCTGAGGCAGGGCACCGACACCTCGCTGACCGTCGCCGCGGGCGACATCATCGGCGCCAGCCCCTTCCTGTCCGGCCTCTTCCACGACGAACCCACCGTCGAATCCATGGAGAAGCTGCACCTGGACGTCACCAGCGTCGGCAACCACGAGTTCGACGAGGGCACCGACGAACTGCTGCGCATGCAGCACGGGGGCTGCCACCCCGAGGACGGCTGCTTCATCAAGGACGAGCCGTACGACGGCGCCGAGTTCCCCTGGCTGGCCGCCAACGTCATCGACCGCGCTTCCGGCAAGCCTCTCCTGGCGCCCACCTGGGTCAAGCGGGTGGACGGGGTGAAGGTCGGCTTCATCGGCATGACCCTGGAGGGCACCCCCGAGGTCACCGGCCAGTCCGGCATCACCTCCGTACGCTTCCTCGACGAGGTGCAGACCGCCAACGCCTCCGCCCGCGCACTGCGCCGCCAGGGCGTGGAGGCGATCGTCGTGCTGCTCCACGAAGGGGGCGTGCAGGCCGGGTCGTACGGCCAGTGCGACGGCATCTCAGGGCCGATCGTCGACATCGCCAAGAACCTCGACCCGGCGATCGACACCGTGGTGACCGGGCACACACACCAGCCGTACATCTGCTCCCTGCCCGACCCGGCCGGCCGTCCCCGCCTGGTCACCTCCGCGTCGTCGTTCGGCCGGGTGATCACCGAGACACGGCTGCCGGTGGATCGCCGCACCGGAGATGTCGTACGGGACCAGGTCGCCGCGATGAACCACCTCGTCACCCGCACCGGCGCCAAGGACACCGACCAGACCGCCGTCATCGACAAGTGGAAGGCACTGTCGGCGCCACTGGCCAACCGGATCGTCGGCAGCGTCACCGCCGACATCACCCGCTCCGAGACCCGCGACGCCGAGTCCGACCTGGCGAACCTGATCGCCGACGCCCAACTGGCCGCGACCTCGGCACCGGAGCGCGGCGGGGCCCAGATCGCCCTGATGAACCCGGGCGGGGTACGGGCGGACCTGGTGCACGCATCATCGACGGGCGGCGAGGCGCCCGGCGAGATCACCTACGCGGAGGCCTACGCCGTACAGCCCTTCGCCGGATCCCTGGTCTCCGTGAACCTGACGGGGGCCCAGATCGAGAAGATCCTGGAGGAGCAGTTCAACGACTCCGGTACCCGGGCACCCACCCTCATGCTCGGCGTCTCCAAGGGCCTGACGTACTCCTTCTCGCGTGGCGCCCCGGTCGGCGACCGCATCGACCCGACGTCGATCACGCTCAACGGCGAACCACTGAAGCCGGACGCCACCTACCGGGTGACCGCGAACACCTTCCTCGCCGCGGGCGGCGACGGATTCACCACCTTCGCCGAGGGCACCGACCCCGTCGGCGGCGGGGACGACATAGCGGCCCTCACCGACCACCTCACCGCCCACAGCCCGGTCACCCCACCCGGCACCGACCGAGTGACCGAACTGCCCTGACCACGGCCCCGGCCTGCCCGGGCCGCACCTCCACCTGATGCGGCCCTCGTATGCGGTGACGGCGATGACCGGCCCGGATCCGGCCGAATTGTCTGCCTACGGCTGGCCCGGTTCTGTCCTGGCCACGTAGACCGTGTTGGTCGAGGTGCCGCCTTGCAGGGGATTGTCGAAGTCGACGACGTGGGCCGCTGATTGCGGAAAGACCTCTGTGAGTGCGGAGGTGAACTGTTTGTCCGGCGGGTCGTTCGACCACAGGGCGAAGACCCCGCCCGGGCGGAGGTGTTCGGTGAGAGCCCGGAGCCCGGCAGGCTGGTAGAGCGCCGCGTGGCGCGGGTGGAGCACATGGCGCGGTGAATGGTCGACATCCAACAGAATGGCGTCGAAGCGGCGGCCCGGCTCCCTCGGGTCCAGACCGCCCGAATCAGCCGCCATCGCGAAGAAGTCGCCTTGGACCAGGCGGCAGCGGGCGTCCGAAGTCAGCCGGGCGCCGAGAGGGACCAGGCCCCGCTGATGCCAGTCGATGACTTCGGCGAGCGTGTCGATCACGGCCAGCGAGCGCACCCGGGGGTCGTCCAGCACGGCAACGGCGGTGTACCCGAGTCCGAGTCCGCCGACGGCGACGTCCAGTTCGGTGCCGGGCAGTTTCGCCAGTCCGAGTTCCGCGAGCGCGATCTCGCCGGCTGTGAAGAGGCTGGACATCAGGAACTCGTCGCCGAGCTTCACCTCGTACACATCGGTGTCCGATGCCGGGTCGCGTCGGCGCCGCAGGCTGATGTCGCCCATGGCTGTCGGGCGCCAGTCGATCTCCTCGAAACGCGCGCTCATCCGTCTACCTTTCTGACGCACCGTCGGTGCTCGAAGCCGGCGCCTGGAACGTCGCTCTGCGCAGGTGTGGACGCAGGCGCGAAACTGTCTCCGCCCTGCCGACAGGGCAGGGACGGAGAGGGGAAGGGGGCCGCCGGTCAGGCGTCGATGATGACGGGGATGATGAGGGGCCTGCGGCGGTGGGTACGGAAGGCCCAGTTCGCCACGGCACGGGCGATGAGCTGTTCCAACTGGTGTGCGTCGCCGACGCCTTCCTGGGCCGCGGTCGCCAGAGTCTTCTCGATGACGGGGATGACCGGTTCGAAAGTGGTGTCGTCATGGACGAACCCGCGGGCCAGGAAGTCGGGAGTCTCGGCGAGCGCGCCCGTGTCGGCGTCGACGATCGCCACCACGGTGACCACACCTTCCTCCGCGAGGGTGACGCGGTCCTTCAGAGACGCCTCGGTGGCTCCGCCGACCTCCATGCCGTCCACATAGACGTTGCCCGCGGGCACCTTGCCGGTGATCGACGCACGCCCGTCCACGAGGTCGACGACGACGCCGTCCTCGGCGATGACCACTCGCTCGGGATCGACCCCCGTACGGATGGCCAGGTCTGCGTTGGCCCGCAGGTGACGCCATTCGCCGTGCACGGGCATGACATTGCGGGGCTTGACGATGTTGTAGCAGTACACGAGCTCACCGGCGCTGGCGTGTCCGGAGACGTGCACCTTGGCGTTGCCCTTGTGGACGACATGGGCGCCCCACCGGGTCAGCCCGTTGATCACCCGGTAGATGGCGTTCTCGTTGCCGGGGATCAGGGAGCTGGCGAGCAGGACGGTGTCGCCCTTGCCGATGCGGATCACATGGTCGCGGTTGGCCATCCGGGACAGAGCTGCCATCGGCTCGCCCTGGGATCCGGTGCACACCAGGGCGATCTTGTGGTCCGCCAGCTTCTCCATTTCCTTGGTACTCACGACCAGGCCGCTGGGAACCTTCAGATACCCGAGGTCGCGGGCGATGCCCATGTTGCGGACCATGGAGCGGCCCACGAAGGCGACCTTGCGGCCGTGCTGGTGCGCGGCGTCCAGGACCTGCTGGATGCGGTGCACGTGGCTGGCGAAACTGGAGACGATCACCCGGCGCGGGGCGGTACGCATCACCTGCTCGATCGCGGGGTTCAGCTCGCGCTCGGACGTGGTGAAGCCGGGGACCTCGGCGTTGGTGGAGTCGGTGAGGAAGAGATCGACGCCCTCCTCGCCGAGGCGGGCGAAGGCGCGCAGGTCGGTGATCCGGTCGTCGAGCGGGAACTGGTCCATCTTGAAGTCGCCCGTGTGCAGCACCATCCCGGCCCCGGTACGGATGGCGACCGCGAGGCTGTCCGGGATGGAGTGGTTCACCGCCACGAACTCGCAGTTGAAGGGGCCGAAACCGCGCCGGTCGCCCTCACGTACCCGCACCGCGCGCGGCCGGATTCCGTGCTCCTTGAGCTTGGCCTCAAGGAACGCCAGTGTCAGCTTCGAGCCCACGACAGGGATGTCGGAGCGCTCTCGCAGGAGGTACGGCACGGCACCGATGTGGTCCTCGTGGCCATGGGTGAGCACCACGGCCACGATGTCGTCCAGACGATCGCGGATCGAGGTGAAGTCCGGGAGGATCACGTCCACGCCGGGCTGGGTCTCTTCGGGGAACAGCACGCCGCAGTCGACGATGAGCAGCTTGCCGGCATGCTCGAAGACGGTCATGTTGCGGCCGATCTCGCCCAGACCGCCCAGGGCGGTGACCCTCAGCCCTCCTTCAGGCAGGGGAGGGGCGGTTTTCAGTTCGGGATGCGGATGACTCATATTCCGACGTTACCGGAGAGTCTGCCGAGGTGATCCACTGACTGCCCCACCAGCCGGTTCAACACGGCGCGGCCGAGGCGCGGTCAGTGGGTGGAGCGGGGGCTGCTACGGCAGCGGACGGGACAGCGCGCGCGAGGCAGGCAGTTCAACAGAGCACACCCAAAGGCTGCCCGTTACGCGGACCGGCCGACCACGGCACCCAGATGACATCCGCCTACGAAAATCTTGCCAGAGCCGTGAACGCGACCTGAAGTTCCGGGCGCGGGATCTCTTGTGGCGACGTCACCCGCTGCCGGGGGCTGGTCAAGTTCTGTGGTGGGCCCGTCGGTCGCGGTGCGCTGGTGACGCGGCGTCGTCCTGGACGCGATGACGGCTGGGGTGGCTCACGGCTCGGTGGGCACGCACAGGACCGGAGTGGGGGACAGGTGCAGCAGTTTGTGGGGCGTCGAGCCCAGCAGCGCTCCGCGAAGGGGGCTCTCGCCCCAGCTGCCGACCACGATGAATCTTGCCGCATGGCGCGAGGCGGCGTCGATCAGCGCCTCCGCCGGCTTCCGGTCGACGAGTTCCACGGTGGTCCGCACTCCGGCCTCGTCGGCCACCCTGACGGCGTGACCGAGCGCCACGCGTCCGGCCTCGTGCACGGCCTCGCTGTGAGCGGTGTACTCCTCGCCGACGGCGCCTGGTGCCGCGGCGCCGTAGACCACCACGAGCGGTTCACCGAACGCGGACGACACCTCGATGGCGACGCGCAGCGCGCGGACCGCCCCGGGGGACTCGTCGTATCCGAGGACGACCGACATCTTCACAGCTCCTTGTCGCCGTGGACGAGTTCGGGGTCGGCCACTCCGGGGCGTTCCGACCAGAAGGCGGGCGACACCACGCGCCACACGACCATGAGGACCACACCCGTGAGGGAGATGCCGATACCGATGACCAGCGGAGGACCGAGCCCGAACCACGAGACGCCGCTGTAGGAGTTCGCGGGATCGGACATGTCGGCGACCGATTCCACCAGCAGCCAGGCCAGCAGTCCGGCGCCGACCAGCGGACCGAGGCCGATGAGTACGAAGTGGCGCAGGCTCTCGGTCAGATGGCGGCGGTAGTAGACCGCGCACGCGACGCCCGTGAGCGCGTAGTAGAACGCGATCAGCAGGGACAGTGCGGTCAGCGAGTCGAACAGGGCGTTCTCGCTGATCTGGCGGACGACCAGGTACCAGGCGATGGCGATGCCGGCGACCCACCACGTACTCACGTCGGGGGTGCGGAACCGTGTGTGGATGTGATCGAAGTGCGCCGGCAGCGCGCGACGACGTGCCATGGACAGCGCCGTGCGCGAGGCGGGGATGATCGTCGTCTGCGTCGATGCCAGCCCGGAGGTCGAGACCGCCAGCAGCACGACCCAGTCCCAGCCTCCCATCGCCTCCTCGGCGAGCAGGGCGAAGACGAACTCCTCTTCCTCGGCGTTCTCGGCCAGGAACGCCGTACCGGCGTAGGCAACGACCGCGAAGGCGACCGACACGTAGGTCACCAGCAGGATGACCGTCGACCAGACGGCCGCCTTGCCGGGAGCGGTGGCGGAGTTCTCGACCTCCTCGGTGAGGTTGACCGCCGACTCCCAGCCCCAGTAGATGAACACGCCCAGCAGCAGGGCCCCGGTCAGCGAGGCGCCTCCGGCACCGAAGGGGTCCAGCCATCTGATCGACGGGTCGGTGGAGTCGAGAGTGCTGGTTCCGGCGTACACGCGGTAAAGCGCCACCACGGCGAAGGCGAGCAGACAGGCGACCTGCGCGAGGATGAGCATGTTCTGCACCCTGGCCGACACCTCGGTGCCGATGACGCACACGGCCGTCATCACAAGGATGAGCAGCACCGTGAGCGACTGGCGTACGAGGTCGTTGTCCACCCAGCTGTCGAGGCCGAAGGCGAGGAGGGCGAAGGTCACCGCCACGTCCGCCAGTGATCCGACCACGAGGACTCCGGTCATCGCGATGGCCCATCCGCCGAGCCATCCGGTCCAGGGGCCCATCGCCCGGGTGACCCACGAGAAGGTCGTCCCGCAGTCCTGGTCGACCTTGTTGAGGTAGTAGAACGCCGATGCGATCAGCAGCATCGGTACGAATGAGGCGACCATCACGCCGGGGGCGTAGATGCCCACGAGCGCCACGACCGGGCCGATGGCCGCAGCCAGCGAGTACGCCGGGGAGGTGGCGTTGAGCCCGATGACGAGTGCGTCGACGAACCCGATCGCATTGGCTTTCAAGCCGTCGGGCGGGTGTGTGTCCGGGGTGTCGCTGGCCATGGTGCCTCGCTTTGATCGTGCGTGACCCCATCAAACAGCTGAAAATACACTTTCTGTGTTATTAGTGTGATTCCGGTGTATCTATCACTCGTGTGCGGGAACGTCTTCGCGCATGGACCACGGTGGGCCGTACTCCGTCAGCAGGTCGAGGTCGAGGAACGGCCGGGGAAGTAGTGCCTCAGGGCCGAGCACTCCGCTGCCGTGCCAGGCCTCGGAGGCGATCATCCTGGGCGAGCCCCTGCAGGACGAGCGGGGGCGCCACCTGCTCGGGTGGCAGAACACGGGCGAATTCCCGGCAGGAGCCCAGCCACCGGTGCCCGTCGTGCACTCGGACGGGACCCCTGTGCCCCTCGGGCGGACCTTCGTAGTCGTCCAGACCGGTGAGCACGAGGCTGTCTGTCGCGAGCAGTTGCCCTCCGCTCTCCGCGTCCTCCAGCAGCCAAGGACCGAGTGCCTCGTCCTCCGGCACCAACCACACCCGGCTGCAGGCCCAGCCGCGCACCTCGGCTCCTTCGTCGGCCCAGCCGAACAGCTCGTATGTCCCACGCCGGGGTTCCCCGAACAGCCCCTCCGCCTCGGCGTAGACGCCCCAGGCATGGCCGTGCTCCGTCCCGGTCAGCGTGTATCGTGCCCGCCCGCGATCGTCTTCGTCCTCATGCATGACGGAATGGACCGCGGCAGTTGGGACGTTCAGCGCGCACTGGTGGAGGACGGGTCTCTCGGATGGCGTGAAGAGTGACCTCTGTGGAGCCGCCCCGGGAAGGGGCGGCCCCACGCACAGCTGCGGCTGGGTTCCGGGTGTCAGCCGGTAGGCGTCCTTGGCCATGAGGCGCATCTTCTTACTGAACCCGCCGGACCCGCCGAAGGGTGACATGGAGTCCTGGTTGTTCCTGTCGGAGATGGCCGAGCGACCGCAGACCTCGGTCCAGATGGGAACGGTCCCCGTTGATGTTGTACAGGTGCATGGTGCCGTTGGCCTGGGCGGCGTAGGTCTGGACGTCCCCGTACCGGCCTCTTCATCCCCGCTATGACGCCGCAGTTGATCCAACTTGTCATGCTCAGCAACATCATCGGTGCCACTGACATACCAGGGCACAGAGCCGCTACTCGACGCCAAGACCAATCGCCTCACCCGCGCCGCACTGCCATTGGCCGGCACGAATGATGCCTGGAGCTGCCGTGGGCGGGGCGGCCGGCCCGTGAATGGTCCGGATCTTGATCCTCAGATCCGGCCGATGCGGGGTCCGCCTCCGGACGCCCCGGGACCCCGGACCTGGTGTGACTTCTCCCACCTGCTCTTGCCGGGGCGAGGAACGCTTACCTACGTTCGGTCGCATGTCCTCCCATGGCCGTGGCCTTCCTGGCGAACCGGACGAACCCGCTGAGACGAGCATGCCTGCGGCGGACCGACCTGGCGCCCTCCCCACGGTCGACTTCGCCGTAGACCTGAGCTCACACGAACTGCTCCGGCGCGCTCATGTCCTGGACGCTCTCGGCTCCGACTGGGACCCCGTCGCCGCACTGCACGGCGAGGCAGCGGCGTACGAGCTGCTGTATTCCGGCCTCGGCGCGGAGCAGCAGCGGGTGTACGACGAGCTGGTCTCCGCCGGTGTTCTTCCGCGGAGAGGGGACGGCCATGCTGCCGCTTGACCCGCAGGCCGACATCGGGCGTCGTGCCTGGGTGGCCTGCCCGAGCTGCGACGACCGTCGCGGGTGCGGCACCTGCGAGCAGGGGCGCACCTGCTCCGAGCACTGGCGCTACCTGCTCTCCAACGTCGGCAGCCTGCTCCACCTGCAGTGCCGGTCGTGCACCCACATCTGGACGCACGAGACCCGTTTCGGTGCCACCCGCTCCCCGTGGGAGCGCATTACCAGCGGCCTGCGACGACAGTGATCACTGACAACGGCTGATTCGGTGAGCCGGGTCGCCGGTGTCGCCGCGGGCCATGGCCGGTGAGGCCGGACGGCGGATCGGCGCCCGCTTTCGGATGACCTCACCGTCTGCCGTCGGGAACGGCAGGCCGCCTTGGCCGAGGATCGCGGTCGGCGGTCATCCCTGCCTGCCGTTCGTCCGCCCGGAGGCAGCCGTGCACATCCTGATCCTGGCCAGCGCGTTCAACAGCCTCACCCAGCGCGCCCACGCCGAACTGCGCGACCGCGGCCACACCGTGGCGGTGGAACTGGCCCTGCCCGGCAGCCCGTTGCCGGAAGCCGTGCGGCGGCACGCGCCGCAGCTCATCGTGGCGCCGATGCTGAAGACGGAGATTCCCGAAGAGGTGTGGGCGGCGCACACGTGCCTCGTCGTCCATCCGGGGCCCGTGGGCGACCGAGGACCGTCCTCCCTGGACTGGGCGATTCACGAGGGCGTCGATCAGTGGGGCGTCACCGTCCTGCAGGCCGACGGGGAGATGGACGCCGGTGACGTGTGGGCCTCCGTCGAGTGTCGGATCCCTCAGGTGCCCAAGAGCGAGCTGTACCGGGGTGAGATCGCCGACGCCGCGATCGAAGCCGTCATGCTCGCGGTGGAGCGCTTCGCCGGGGGAACCCACGTACCGCGCAAGCAGGACGCGACGGGTGCCCGTACGCGCTCGCGTCCCTACCTCGACCAGAGCGTCCGGCGGATCGACTGGGCCGAGGACTCCACGCGGACCGTGCTGCGCAAGCTGAGGGCGGCCGACTCTCAGCCCGGTGTGCTGGACGTGCTGCTCGGCGGTGAGTGGTATCTGCACGGCGGTCATCCCGAGAGCGTGTTGCGGGGCCGCCCGGGCGAGCTGCTGGCCACCCGGGCCGGGGCCGTCTGCCGGGCCACCAGGGACGGTGCCGTGTGGATCCCCGAACTGCGGCCCCGGCGCGGGCCCGGGCAGCCGCCCACGTTCAAACTGCCCGCTGCGCGGGCCCTGGGCGACCGGCTGCCCCCGCTGCCCGAGAACCCCCTGCCCCTGTTGCCCGAGGTGCGGCACCCCACCTGGACGGACATCCGCTACCGGGAGGACGGGAACGTGGGCTTCCTGTCGTTCTCCTTCCCCGGTGGCGCCATGAGCACGGAGCAGTGCCGACGTCTGCTGGACGCCTACCGGGAAGCGTGCGCGCGGCCCACGTCGGTGCTGGTGCTGGGCGGCGAACGGGACTTCTTCTCCAACGGGATCCACCTCAACGTCATCGAGGCCGCCGAAGACCCCGGCGCCGAGTCCTGGGCGAACATCAACGCCATCGACGATCTGGTCGAGGCGGTCCTGACGACGACGGACCGCCTGGTGGTCTCGGCGGTCGCGGGCAACGCCGCGGCGGGCGGAGTGATGCTCGCCCTGGCGGTCGACGAGGTCTGGTGCCGCTCGGGCGCCGTGCTGAACCCGCACTACCGTCTGATGGGCCTGTACGGCTCCGAGTACTGGACCCACACCCTGCCGCGCAGGGTGGGGCCCGCGACCGCCGAACGGCTCATGCATGAGGCCCTCCCGGTGAGTTCGGCGAGCGCACTGCGCCTCGGGCTCGTCGACCGGGTGGTCGACTGCGATCCTGATGAGTTCGCGCGGGAGATCGGTGGCCTGGCGGCGCGCCTGGCGTCACTTCCGGCGACGGCATCACGGATCACCGCGAAGAAGACGGAGCTGGACCGGCTGGAGAGCGCGACCCCGCTGGCCGGCTTCCGTGAGCGGGAGCTGGCCCGGATGCGCCGGACCTTCGACGACCCGGACGCCCCGTACCACGCCCTGCGCCGTTCCTTCGTCCACAAGGAGCGGCCGGCGTGCACCCCGCCGCACCTCGGTCCGTCCGCGGTTGCGCAATCCGGTCCGACCCCCTCTGCCGCGGATGTCACCGGAACGGCCCTCGAAGGTGTCTCGTCACGGCCGAACGGCTGATACGAAGAAGAACGACGGCCGAAATGCAGGCTTTCATCCCTTACCTCCCCAGGAGGCGGTCCCATGACTGAGGCGACGACGAAGACGGTCGGCGCTGCGCCCGCCGACGAGACACCCACGATCCACATTCTCTGGATCAACGCGGGGCTGAGCTGCGACGGCGACTCGGTCGCGTTGACGGCGGCGATGCAGCCCAGCATCGAGGAGATCGTGCTGGGTGCGCTGCCGGGTCTTCCCAAGATCGCCGTCCATTGGCCGCTCATCGACTTCGAGTGCGGTCCGGTCGGTGGTTCGGACACGTTCATCGAGTGGTTCTTCAAGGGGGAGCGGGGCGAGATCGACCCGTTCGTCCTGGTCGTCGAGGGCTCCATTCCCAATGAGGCGATCAAGCCCGAGGGCTACTGGTGCGGCTTCGGCGACAACCCGGAGACCGGCCAGCCGATCACCACCAGCGAGTGGATCGACCGGCTCGCCCCGAAGGCACTGGCGGTCGTCGCCATCGGCACCTGCGCCGCCTACGGCGGTATCCACGCCATGGCGGGCAACCCGACCGGCGCCATGGGCGTGCCGGACTACCTCGGCTGGGACTGGAAGTCCCACGCCGGCATCCCCATCGTGTGCGTCCCTGGTTGTCCGATCCAGCCCGACAACTTCTCCGAGACGCTCACCTATCTGCTCTACCAGGCGGCCGGCTCCGCCCCGATGATCCCGTTGGACGACAAGCTGCGTCCCACCTGGCTGTTCGGGGCCACCGTGCACGAGGGCTGCGACCGCGCGGGCTACTACGAACAGGGCCAGTTCGCGCTGTCGTACGACTCGCCGACGTGCCTGGTCAAGCTCGGCTGCTGGGGCCCGGTCGTCAAGTGCAATGTGCCCAAGCGCGGCTGGATGAACGGGATCGGCGGCTGCCCCAACGTCGGCGGCATCTGCATCGCCTGCACCATGCCCGGGTTCCCCGACAAGTTCATGCCGTTCATGGACGAGCCCCCCGGCGCCAAGCTGTCCAGCAGCGCCAGCGGGGCGTACGGCGCCGTGGTCCGCAGGTTGCGGTCGATCACTGCCAGGACGGTGGACAAGGAGCCCAAGTGGCGCCGCGCCGGAGACAAGATCACCACCGGCTACCGACCCCCGTGGTGAGCATCCGCCGCGAGTGACGCGAGTAATCCGCTCCCCGCTTCGTGCACCCCCCCACATCAACCTCCCGCGCAACGAAGGGCACGGCACACAGATGGCACCGAAGACGAAGGCGGCCGGCGACGGCAGCGGCCTGGTGGAGATGGCCTGGGACCCGATCACCCGGATCGTGGGCTCCCTGGGCATCCACACGAAGATCGACTTCAAGCAGAAGCGGGTCGCGGAGTGCTACAGCACGTCGTCGGTCTTCCGCGGCTACAGCGTCTTCATGCGCGGCAAGGACCCCCGCGACGCCCACTTCATCACCAGCCGGATCTGCGGCATCTGCGGGGACAACCACGCCACCTGCTCGGTGTACGCGCAGAACATGGCGTACGGCGTGAAGCCCCCGCACCTCGCTGAGTGGATCATCAACCTCGGTGAGTCCGCGGAGTACATGTTCGACCACAACATCTTCCAGGAGAACCTGGTCGGGGTCGACTACTGCGAGAAGATGGTCAAGGAGACCAACCCCGGTGTCCTCGAACTCGCCGAGCGCACCGAGGCCCCCCACGCGGCCGAGCACGGCTACCGCACGATCGCCGACATCATGCGCTCGCTGAACCCCCTCGAAGGGGAGTTCTACCGCGAGGCCCTCCAGGTCAGCCGCTACACGCGCGAGATGTTCTGCCTGATGGAGGGCCGCCATGTGCACCCCTCCACGCTCTACCCGGGCGGCGTCGGCACCATCGCCTCCGTACAGCTCTTCACGGACTACCTCAGCCGCCTGATGCGCTACGTGGAGTTCATGAAGCGCGTCGTGCCCCTGCACGACGACCTGTTCGACTTCTTCTACGAGGCGCTGCCGGGATACGAGGAAGTGGGCCGCCGCCGGGTACTCCTCGGCTGCTGGGGCGCGCTCAACGACCCCGAGTACTGCGACTTCACCTACGCCAACATGACCGACTGGGGCCGGCGTATGTTCGTCACGCCCGGTGTCATCGTCGACGGCAAGCTGGTCACCAACGACCTCACCGACATCAACCTCGGCATCCGCATCCTGCTGGGCAGCTCCTACTACGAGGACTGGCAGGGGCAGGAGCAGTTCGTCACCCACGACCCGCTCGGCAACCCGGTGGACCCGCGCCACCCGTGGAACCAGCACACCATCCCCGCCCCGCAGAAGCGCGACTTCGACGACAAGTACAGCTGGGTCATGTCCCCGCGCTGGTTCGACGGCAAGGACCACCTCGCCCTGGACACCGGCGGCGGCCCCATCGCCCGCCTGTGGTCGACCGCGCTGTCCGGCCTCGTCGACATCGGGTACGTCAAGGCGACCGGCCACAGCGTGGTCATCAACCTGCCGCGCACCATGACCAAGCCCGAGACCACCTTCGAGTGGAAGATCCCGAAGTGGTCCAACGCGCTGGAGCGCAACCGCGCCCGCACCTACTTCCAGGCGTACGCCGCCGCCGTCGCCCTGCACTGCGCCGAGAAGGGCCTCGCGGAGGTCCGCGCCGGACGCACCCAGACCTGGGAGAAGTTCGAGGTCCCGGACGAGGGGCTCGGCGTCGGCTTCACCGAGGCGGTCCGCGGTGTCCTCTCCCACCACATGGTGATCCGCGACGGCAAGATCGCCAACTACCACCCGTACCCGCCCACGCCCTGGAACGCCAGCACCAGAGACAGCTTCGGCACGCCCGGCCCGTACGAGGACGCCGTGCAGAACACGCCCATCTTCGAGGAGAACACCCCGGAGAACTTCAAGGGCATCGACATCATGCGCGCCGTCCGCAGCTTCGACCCCTGTCTGCCCTGTGGCGTCCACATGTACGTCGGCGGCGGCAAGACCGTGAAGTCGATGCACGTGCCCACCGGCCTGAGCGGACTGGGCGGATGAGCGCGCCGACGGCGACGGCGCCGGTGAACGCGGAGCAGACCGGACGCCGTGTCGAGGAGGTGCTGGAGCGGCTGACCGCGAGCGGCGACCCGGCCGCCGCCGCGGCGGCGGAGGAACTCGTCCGCTCCCTCATGGACTTCTACGGTGCCGGCCTGGCCCGCATCCTTCACCTGCTGTCCTCCGCTCCCGGCGAAGCGTCGGCGGGACTGCTCGGTGACGAACTGGTCGCGAGCCTGCTCGTCCTGCACGAGCTGCACCCCGAGGACCGAGACACCCGCATCGCCCGCGCCCTCGACGTCGTACGGGAACACGCCCTGGACGTCGTGGACTTCGACGAGGAGAGCGGCACGCTGACGCTGCGGGCCCGGGAGGCGGGTGGCTGCGGTTGCGGCTCCGGCGAGGGCGCCCGCGAGGCAGCGGAGGCGGCGCTCGCCTGCTTCGCGCCGGAGGTCAGGGCGGTCGACGTACAGACCGCGTCCGCCGGGCCCACACTCCTCCAGATCAGCACGGCACCGACGGGAGCCCGATGACGGCGTCCCCGGCGACGCGCACGACCGGCCTGCGGAGGTTCCTCACCGAGAGACCTCCGCAGCCCGAACGGTGCGAGCTGTGCGCCGTCACGGTGGAGGCGGGCCACCGTCATCTCGTCGACACCGAGAAACGCGCCCTCGCCTGCGCCTGCACCCCCTGTGCGCTGCTGATGGCAGAGCCGGGCGCCGCCGCGGGCCGCTTCCGCACGGTCCCGGCCCGCTACCTCACCGACCCCGGACACCGCCTCGACGAGAGCGCGTGGGACGCGTTGCAGATCCCGGTCGGCGTCGCCTTCCTCTTCCGCAACGCGGCGCTCGACCGGCTGGTCGCCCTCTACCCGAGCCCGGCCGGAGCCACCGAGAGCGAACTCGAACCGGCCACCTGGACGGACGTCCTCGGCGGCAGTCGCCTCGCCGAACTGCTCGAACCCGACGTGGAGGCGCTGCTGCTGCGCCGCACCGACGGCCGCTTCGAGTGCCACCTCGTACCGATCGACATCTGCTACGAACTCGTCGGCCGTATGCGCCTGTTGTGGCAGGGCTTCGACGGCGGGGCCGAGGCCCGCGCCGCGCTGGACGCGTTCTTCGCGGACGTCGCGCGACGCGCCAGGTCCGTCGGCGAGGCGGGACATTCGTCGAAGGAGGCGGTACGGCCGTGACCGCGTTCTCCTTCGCCTGCATCGGTGTCCGCGCCGACCGGTACGCCGCCGGGCCGACCCTCGTCTTCCGGCTGCGCGTCACCGCCGCCGACAACGCCCACGTGCACGCCCTCGCGCTGCGCTGCCAGATCCGTATCGAACCCGCCCGCCGCGGCTACGAGCCCGCCGAGGCCGACGGTCTCGCGGACCTCTTCGGCGAGCGCTCGCGCTGGGGCAGCACGCTCCAACCGGTGCAGTTCGCCCAGGTCTCGGTCATGGTCCCGAGCTTCACCGGAGAGATCGAGGCCGACCTCGTCGTGCCCTGCACCTACGACATGGAGATCGCCGCCACCCGCTACCTCACCGCCCTCATCGACGGCGAGGTTCCGCTGCTGATGCTCTTCTCCGGTACGGCGTTCACCGGAGCGGGCGGCTTCCAGGTCGAGCCGGTGCCATGGGACCGGGAGGCGGCCTTCCGGATGCCGGTCACCACCTGGCGGGAGATGGTCGAGCAGCACTTCCCCGGCTGCGGCTGGATCCGGCTGCCCCGCGACACCATGGACGCCCTCCTCTCCTACCGCTCCCGGCACGCCCTGCCCTCCTGGGAGGCGACCCTCAAGGCCCTGCTCGACGCCGACAGCGCCGCCGAACCGCCCCGGAGCGACCCGTTCCGTGCGCTCACCGCCACCACCGGAAGGACGGATCCGTGACCGTGACCGCGTTCGCCCCCGCTACGGAGGAGCGGTTCGCCCTCGCCCGGCAGGTGGCCGACGCCGTCCTCTTCGAGGGCTATGTGCTCTACCCGTACCGTGCCTCCGCGGCCAAGAACCGGCTGCGCTGGCAGTTCGGGGTGCTGGTGCCACCCGGCTGGGGCGCCGAGTGCGAGGAGCATGACTTCCAGCACACCGAGTGCCTGATGGAACCGAAGGCGGGCGCGACCCTCTCGGTCGAGGTGCGCTTCCTGCACGCCCGACGGCGCACGGTGCAGCAGGCCCGCCCGGACGGCGGCTACGACACGGTCTCCGAGCTGCACCTCGACGACCGGGTGCTGGTGCCCTGGGACGAGGGCACCGAGGAGCGTGTCGAGGTCGTCGCGTCGGTGGATGAACTCCTCGGCGACGGCATCACCCACCCTTTCCGGCTCCCCGCCCGGGAGGACACCGCACCGGTCCTGGACGCGGCCGGCCGGACCGTCGGCCGACTGGTCCGGCGGTGTGCGGAGATCAGCGGGACGGTCCGGCTGTCCGCCCGCGAGCTCGACGGTCCCTACCGGGCCATGCGGCTGACCGCCGTCGTCGAGAACACCAGCGACTGGACACCCCCCGAGGGACACGCCGCCGACCGGGACGCGGCGCTGCCGCACTCCCTCGTGGCCACCCACCTCCTCATGGCCCTCAGCGCCGGATCGTTCCTGTCGATGACCGATCCCCCCGAGTGGGCGAAGGGCGCGGTCGCCGCCTGCCGCAACCTGCACACCTGGCCCGTACTCGCCGGCGAACCCGGCAGCGCCGACCTCGTGCTGTCCTCGCCGATCATCCTGGAGGACCATCCGGCCATCGCACCGGAGAGCCCCGGCGCGCTCTACGACGCCACCGAGATCGACGAGATCCTCGCGCTGCGCACCGCGGCCCTCACCGACGAGGAGAAACGCGAGGCCAGGGGCACCGACGACCGGGCGGCCGCCGTGATCGAGCTGGCGGACTCGATGCCGGCCGAGGTGCTTGAGCGCTTGCACGGGGCGGTACGGAGTCTGCGCGAGGTCACAGGTCCCGGCCCCGCCGCCCCGGACCTCGGCTTCCCCGACGAGTTCGGGGTGCAGCGCCTGGACACCCCCTGGTGGGACCCCGCGAGCGACGCGGGCTTCGACCCGACGCAGGACCGCGTGGTCGTGGACGGCCGGTCGGTGGGCAAGGGCAGCCGCGTCGAGCTGCACCCGGGCCTGCGGCGCACCGACGCGCAGGACATCTTCCTGCGGGGCCGCACCGCGAAGGTCGAGGCGGTGCTGCACGACGTCGACGGCGGCGTGCACCTGGCCGTCACGGTCGAGGGCGACCCGGGCGCCGACATCCGCCGCGAGCAGGGACGGTTCCTGTACTTCCAGCCCGACGAGATCACACCGCTGGAGGACGACGTATGAACCTTCCCCCACCGGCCGGCCCAAGGACCCTCGTGGCGGGCATCGGCAACATCTTCCTCGGCGACGACGGCTTCGGCGTGGAGACCGCGCGCCGGCTGGCCGAACGGCAACTGCCGCAGCACGTCGAGGTGGTGGACATCGGCGTACGGGGCGTCCACCTCGCCTACCAGGTCCTGGACGGCTACGACACCCTTGTCCTGGTGGACGCCACGGCGCGCGGCGAAGCCCCCGGCACGCTGTACGTGATCGAGCACGACGGCCCCGGCTGCGATACCGGCGCCGTCCCCGCGATCGACGGTCACCGGATGACCCCCGACGCCGTCCTGTCCCTGCTGGGCACACTCTGTGCCGGCACCGGCGGACAACCGCCGCGACGCGTCCTGATCGTCGGCTGCGAACCGGCCTCCGTCGAGGAGGGCATCGGTCTCAGTCCGCCGGTGTCCGACGCAGTACCGCAGGCCGTCCGGCTGATCGAAGAGCTGCTGCAGGGCGGCGTGCAGTCCGTGGCGCAGGCCTCAACCGCTGAGGCTTCGACGTGAGGAGAGATGGATGAAGAAGATCGTCATCGGCGGAGCGGCCCTGGCCGCCCTGGGCGCCCTCCTGGCCGGGTTGCTTCCCGACGTCAGGCGCTATCTGCGGATCCGGCGGATGTGAACCGTGGGTGCCACTCGGTGTCCCATGCGGTTGCGTCGAACGGCGTACCTGCCGGCCGGTGACGGCGTGCCGGGCCGCGCGACCCGGGTGCGCGCGCCTCTAATGAAGGCCGACCGGAGGCAGGCCGCGGAGGACGGAGACCCATGCACGAGATGTCCGTCGCGCTGGCCGTCGTAGACCAGGTGGCAGAAGCCGCCACGCGGGCCGGAAGTATCACGGCGGTGCGATCGGTACGGCTCCAGGTGGGCGAACTGGCTGGTGTCGTACCCGACGCGCTCGCCTTCTCCTTCGAACTGGCCTGTGCCGGAACCCTGCTGGAAGGCGCCGAGCTGGTCACCGAAACGGTGCCGGGGCGGGCCCGCTGCACGCCCTGCGCACACGAATGGGCCGTCGGCATGCCACCCCGGCTGACCTGCCCCGAGTGCGGCAGGGCGTGTACCGACCTGCTGGCGGGCCGGGAACTGCAGATCGTCGACGTGCACTGGGAGGACGGCGGCCCCACGCACGCGCCCACCCGCGAACCGATCTCCGAGGAGCGCTGAACCATGTGCCGTGTCGTCGACCTGCGCCAGGCCGTGCTCGCGAAGAACGACGCGAGCGCCCATGAACTGCGCGCACACCTCGCGGCGCGAGGCACCGCGGTCGTCAACCTGCTGTCCAGTCCGGGCAGCGGCAAGACCGCGCTGCTGGAGCGCGAGCTGCTGGAGGCACGGGAGCGGTCCGTTCCCGTTGCCGCGCTGACCGCCGACCTCGCCACCGAGAACGACGCGGCACGCCTGGCGCGTTCGGGCGTCCCGGTCAAGCAGGTGCTCACCGATGGACTGTGCCATCTGGAATCGGGGATGCTCGCCGGGCACCTGGACGGGTGGCTGCCCGACGACACCCGGCTCCTGTTCGTGGAGAACGTCGGCAACCTGGTCTGCCCGGCCTCCTACGACCTGGGGGAGACGCTGAGGGTCACCCTCGCCTCCGTGACGGAGGGCGAGGACAAGCCGCTCAAGTACCCGACCGCCTTCGGCCTCGCCCACCTGGTCGTGGTCACCAAGACCGACATCGCGGAGGCCGTCGAGTTCGACGAGGCCGCGTTCCGTGCGAACGTGGAGCAGGTCAATCCGGGGGTCGAGGTGGTCCTGACCTCGGCGCGCCGGGGGCAGGGAGTCGGCGTGCTCCTCGACCGGGCGATGGCAGCCGCGGACGGCGCACCTGTCCACTCGCCGGTCATGGCCCGGCAACCCCAGCACCACGGTCACACACACGCGGACAACGGTCACCCACACGCGCACCCGGAGGCCACCGGCACGATGGCCCACACCCACTCGTGAGCGGTTCGCAGGCGCAGGCCGCCGTCGCCGAGGACACTCCGCTACGCCGCCGGGTCATCGTCCGAGGAGTGGTGCAGGGTGTGGGCTTCCGGCCCTACCTGTACGGCCTCGCCACCGAACTCGCCCTGGCCGGACATGTGACCAACACTCCGGAGGGCGTCGTCGTGGAGGTCGAGGGCACCGCCTCGGCCGTGGCCCGGTTCTGCGACCGGATCGCCGCCCAGGCACCCCCGCTTGCCCGCGTCGAGTCCGTCCACCACCGGGAGATGCCTCCCGCCGGTCCCGCCGGCGGCACCGCGTTCACCATCCTCACCTCCCGCACCGACGGCCCCGCCCGCACCCTGGTCTCCCCGGACTCCGCCACCTGCGCCGACTGCCTCGCCGAGTTGGCCGACCCGGCGGACCGGCGGTACCGCCACCCCTTCGTCAACTGCACCCACTGCGGCCCGCGCTTCACGATCGTCACCGGCGTGCCGTACGACCGGGCCCACACCACCATGGCCGGCTTCGCGATGTGCCCCGACTGCGCCCGCGAGTACGCGGATCCGGCCGACCGCCGCTTTCACGCGCAGCCGGTCGCCTGCCCGGCCTGCGGACCGCGGCTGCGGTTGTTGGTCCAGTGGTGCGAGGAGGTCACGGGGGCGGACGCGCTCACCGAGGCCCGCGCACTGCTGTCGGACGGCGCGATCCTCGCCGTGAAGGGCCTGGGCGGCTACCACCTGGCCTGTGACGCCACGAACGAGGAGGCGGTCGCCCGCCTACGCCGACGCAAGGCACGCGGGGACAAGCCGTTCGCGGTCATGGCCCGGAGTGCGGCCGACGTCGAGCACCTCGTGCGGCTGAGCCCCGAGGAGCGGAGCCTGCTCGAAGGCCGGGCCAGGCCGGTCGTCCTGGTCAGACGTCGTCCGCACGCCCCCGGGGATCCGTGGCCCGCCGAGGCCGTCGCGCCCCGCAGCCCCGACCTCGGCGTGATGCTGCCGTACACACCCCTGCACCACCTGCTGCTCGGCCTGCCCGGCGACGCGGACGGCCCCCGGCTGCTCGTCATGACCAGCGGCAATCTGTCCGGTGAGCCGATCGTCACCGACGACACCGAGGCACTGGAGCGGCTCGCGCATCTGGCCGACGCCTGGCTCACGCACGACCGGCCGATCCACGTCCCGTGCGACGACTCCGTGGTCCGCGTCTGCGACGGGGAGCCGCTGGTGCTCCGCCGCTCCCGTGGCTACGCACCGTTGCCGGTCTCCCTCCCGCTGCCCGTGCGACCGGCCCTTGCCGTCGGTGGAGACCTCAAGAACGCCTTCTGCCTGGGGGCCGGCCGGCGGGCCTGGCTGTCGGCGCACATCGGCGACATGGACGACGTCGATACGCAGCGAGCCTTCGAGCACGCGGTGGCGCAGTTGGAGTCCATCACCGGGGTACGGCCCGAGAGCCTGGTGTCAGACCGGCATCCCGGCTACCGCTCCGCCCGGTGGGCCGACCGGAACGCGGCGCACCGGCCCGTCGTACGCGTCCAGCACCATCACGCGCACGTCGCCTCCGCGATGGCCGAGCACGGGCTGGACGGCACCCGGCCGGTGATCGGTGTCGCCTTCGACGGCACGGGCCACGGCGACGACGGCGCCGTGTGGGGCGGGGAGTTCCTGCTCGCGGACTACGACCGCTTCACCCGGTTCGGGCACCTCGCGTACGTCCCGCTGCCCGGCGGCGACGCCGCGGTGCGCCGGCCGTACCGCATGGCGCTGGCCCATCTGCGGGCGGCCGGGATCGACTGGTCCGACGACCTCGCCTGTACGGCCGCCTGCCCGCCCGACGAACTCCGGCTCCTGGAAAGGCAGTTGGAGCGCGGACTGAATTGTGTCCCCACGTCCAGCATGGGCCGGCTCTTCGACGCCGTGTCCTCGCTCTCCGGGGTGTGCCACCACGCCGGATACGAGGCCCAGGCCGCCGTCGAGCTGGAGGGTGCGGCTCTGCACGCTCCCACCGAGGACACCACTGCGTACGCCTTCGCCCTGCGCGAGCCGGAGGAGAACGGGGGCGGGGCGGTACGGGCCGATCCGGCCCCGGTACTCGCGGCGATCGTCGGCGACCTGCGCGCGGGCGTCGAGCCGACCCTCATCGCGGCTCGCTTCCACCGGGGCGTGACCCGCCTGGTGCACCGGATCTGCGCGCGGGCGCGAGAGCGGCACGGGCTGGACACGGTCGCCCTGACGGGAGGCGTGTTCGCCAACACGCTGCTCTCCTCGGCCTGTGCCGCCGCCCTGCGCGCGGACGGATTCACGGTTCTGCGGCACCACCTGGTGCCGCCCAACGACGGCGGCCTGGCGCTGGGCCAGCTGATGGTGGCCGCCCGGGTCACCCCGACTTCCACTCCCACCGACTGAGCGACGTGCGACCCCACAGCGAGGAGAGGCTCATGTGCCTGGCGGTACCCGGCAGAGTGCTGGACATCGAGGAACGGGACGGCACCCGGATGGCCACCGTCGACTTCGGCGGCGTGGTCAAGGAGGTGTGCCTGGAGTACCTGCCCGACCTCCGGGTCGGCGAGTACGCCATCGTCCACGTCGGGTTCGCCCTGCAACGGCTGGACGAGGAGTCGGCGCGCCAGACGCTCGAACTCTTCGCCGAACTCGGCCTGTTGCAGGAGGAGTTCGGCGACCCCTGGGAGACGGCGGCGGCGGAGGCGGGCGTGGACCCGGTGGAAGAGGTGCGCAACCAGTGAAGTACATCGACGAGTTCCAGGACCCGGAGCTGGCGCGTCGGCTCCTCGACGACATTCACGCCACGGTGACCAGGCCGTGGGCCCTGATGGAGGTGTGCGGGGGACAGACGCACAGCATCATCCGGCACGGGATCGACCAACTCCTGCCGGAGGAGGTCGAGTTGATCCACGGTCCTGGCTGTCCCGTGTGCGTGACCCCGCTGGAGGTCATCGACAAGGCTCTGGAGATCGCCTCCCGACCGGGGGTGATCTTCTGCTCCTTCGGTGACATGCTGCGCGTGCCGGGCACGGGACGGGACCTGTTCCAGGTCCGCGCGGAAGGCGGTGACGTACGCGTCGTCTACTCGCCGCTCGACGCGCTGCGGATCGCTCAGCAGAACCCGGACCGCGAGGTGGTGTTCTTCGGCATCGGCTTCGAGACGACGGCACCCCCCAACGCCATGACGGTCCACCAGGCCCGGAAGCTGGGCATCCAGAACTTCAGCATGCTGGTGTCCCATGTCCGCGTACCCCCGGCCATCGAGGCGATCATGTCGTCGCCGAGCTGCCGGGTGCAGGCTTTCCTCGCGGCCGGGCACGTCTGCAGCGTGATGGGCGTGGGGGAGTACCCGGAGCTGGCGGAACGCTTCCGCGTGCCGATCGTCGTGACGGGCTTCGAGCCACTGGACATCCTCGAAGGCGTGCGCCGGGCGGTCCGTCAGCTGGAACGCGGTGAGCACACTGTCGACAACGCCTACGCCCGTGCCGTCCGCCCGGAGGGCAACGCGGCTGCCCGGACCATGCTGGAGGACGTTTTCGAGGTCACCGACCGCGCCTGGCGTGGCATCGGGGTGATCCCCGACAGCGGCTGGCGGCTGTCGCCGAAGTACCGCGACCACGACGCCGAGCACCGCTTCTCGGTCAGTGGAATCCGGACGGAGGAACCCGCCGAGTGCCGCAGCGGAGAGGTCCTGCAGGGGCTGCTCAAGCCGCACGAGTGCGAGGCTTTCGGCACCCTGTGCACCCCACGTACCCCCCTGGGAGCCACCATGGTCTCCAGTGAGGGCGCCTGCGCGGCGTACTACCTCTACCGGCGTCTGGACATGCCCACCACCACGACGGTTCGGGAGGCGAGCCCCGTTGTCTGACACCACCGATCTTCCTGTCACCGCCACCCTGGACATCGAGGCGTTGACATGTCCGGCGCCTCTGCGTGACCGGCCCCGGGTCGTCATGGGCCACGGTGGCGGTGGCGTCCTCTCCGCCGAGCTGGTCCAGCAGATCTTCGCGCCCGCCTTCGGGGGAGAGGTGCTCTCTCAGATGGGTGACGCCGCCGTCCTCTCCCTGGGCGAGGCCCGGCTGGCGTTCTCCACCGACTCCTATGTGGTGCGGCCGCTGTTCTTCCCCGGCGGCAGCATCGGTGACCTGGCGGTCAACGGCACTGTCAACGACCTCGCCATGAGCGGCGCCCGAGCCGCCTACCTCTCCTGCGGATTCATCCTGGAGGAGGGCGTCGAGCTGGACGTGGTCACGCGCGTGTCCGAGGCGCTGGGTGCGGCCGCACGCGCCGCCGGTGTGGAGGTGGCCACCGGCGACACCAAGGTGGTGGAGGCTGGCCACGGCGACGGGATCTACATCAACACGGCGGGCATCGGTCTCGTCCCGGCGGGTGTCGATCTGCGTCCTTCGCGGGTCGTCCCCGGCGACGTCGTGATCGTCAGCGGTGCGATCGGCGTCCACGGGGTGGCGGTCATGAGCGTTCGCGAGGGCCTGGAATTCGGAGTGGAGATCAAGAGCGACTGCGCGGCGCTCGGCGGGCTGGTCGAGGCCATGCTCGCCGTCACCTCCGATCTGCACGTACTGCGCGATCCCACCCGGGGCGGCCTGGCGGCCACGCTCAACGAGATCGCGGAGGCCTCCCGCACAGGGGTGGTCATCCGGGAACGCGACGTCCCGGTCCCGCCGGCCGTGGCCAATGCCTGCGCCATTCTCGGACTGGACCCCATGTACATCGCCAACGAGGGCAAGCTGGTGGCCTTCGTCCCCCGCGAGCACGCCGACGCCGTCCTGGCGGCGATGCGAGCCCACCCTCTGGGCGCGGACTCAGTGATCATCGGTGAGGCCGTCGAGGCCCATCCAGGCATGGTCGTGGCTCGGACCGGCCTGGGGGGAACGCGGGTGGTCGATCTGCCGATCGGGGAGCAACTGCCGCGGATCTGCTGACACGGGCTCTGTGCGTCGAGGAGGCGGCCGTCCAGGCGCCGGTCGGACCGCCGGGGCTTGTCCGGCGGACGGGCCGGAGCAAGACCGCGGTGTCTCTTCAGCGCAGGTGAACGGAGGCGTGGGGCACCCCCGCGCGGGGCTTGAGGGCGCCCCTGCGCGAGGTCGCTTCGAGCGTGGGAGCGCGTCAAGTTGCGAGGCGGAGTCGGGCGTAGATGCGGAGCGTCGGCTACCGGCGACAACGCTGTAGATCGGCGTGCCGGACTCCGCGTCTCCGGCACGATCCCTGGACAGGCCCTAACCCCGTCGGGGCCCGGTCGGCGGGTCCTGGGGGTCCACGCCGGTTGTGCCAGAAGCGTCCTTCGTGCCGCTTGGGCGCTGGGAGCGGCCCTTGCGTCCGGTGTCGTGTCTGCCCTTCTCGTCCGCGTCGCCGTACTCCTCGCCCCTTGCACCGAGACTCTTGGCCGTGTCGCCCGGAACGGACTTCGTCTCCTCTGGGGATTTCGTACGGCCCGGTCCTCTTTCGTCGGCGTGCTCAGCCGGATGGAAGGAGCGGTGGGCGCTCGGGTTGTCCTGCTGACGTGTCTCATCCACGTCGGGCGACCAGCCGTGCTGCCCGGTGCCCTGGTGACGGCTGGGGCCCTTTCCATG
Organism: Streptomyces sp. NPDC000878; assembly: GCF_053599695.1. Classification (NCBI taxonomy): domain Bacteria; kingdom Bacillati; phylum Actinomycetota; class Actinomycetes; order Kitasatosporales; family Streptomycetaceae; genus Streptomyces; species Streptomyces sp. NPDC000878. Next base: position 350,738 of record NZ_JBSFMT010000003.1, read on the forward strand.
CGGTGGCTCGGACGAACGTGATTTCTTCGACATGGTTCGATCTGCCTTTTCATGGTCAGTGGGGGACGCCTGTCACGCGCCCATGATGGGGAAATTATTCCACCTTGCTATATTTTGAGCATATTTTTTACTGTCTCCGCGGCAGACAGCCGAAACGGTTCCAGCAACTGACGGTCAGTGCGCTTGCGGCGGCCGTCAGGGGCGTCACTCGTGGTGACGCCAGACGGATCCGTGCCGGTTCGACGGCGTGGTCATCGGTTCCGGGGACGAGGGGCGCAGGGGCATACCGGCGGACGTCCGGTGCTCGCGGCGGAGCGTACCGGGGGGCCGGGCAGGAACATCCGGACGTCGCCTGTCGGTTCGGTACGGGCACAGGTGGCGGCGAGGCTGTCGGTGATGGCCGGGCAGAGCAGGGGCCGGTGATCTCTTCTCCCTTACTCAGCACGAGTGAATGAACCGATGGTTCCGTTCGGGGCCGGTGCCAGGTCTTCTACGGTTTCTGAATGGATCCGGGGGCTGCGGGTGAGGCCCTGCGGGCGGGGGACTGGTGGAAAGGCGCACCTGATGCCGGGGTTGGGGAAGTCGCCGGATGTGCTCAGACTCCGGGCGGGCCGCTGTCATCGGACCTGGGCACGGACCTGGGGCGCGGTCGGCGTGGCATGTCTCGTGGGAACACTGCTGACGTTCGGCGGGTCGTGGGCCGCCGGTAGCGGGGCGGCGCGGATGGCGGCTTTCGGGCCGTCCACCGGTTGCTGGGGGTTGGCGGCCTCCCTGATGCTCCGCGCGAGGGGAACGAGCGGACGGGTGCGGACGCGTCTGCTGCTGTTGGGGGCTTCCGCGATAGCCGGAGGTGTGTACCGGGGAGCGGTCACCGTGTTGTCGGCCCAGCCTCCGGGCTCGGGACGGGACGCGCGATCGTTGCTGGGTTCGGTGGTGGTCACCGGGGTGACGCTGGCAGTCGGCCTGGGGATGGCCGGTCTGGTGGTCGCGGCCGATGCCGGTACAGGTCGGCACGTGCTGCTGCGGCGTGTGCTCGACGGGGTCGTCACAACCGGGGCCGTGTTCATGACGGGATGGGTACTGCTGCGGGGGGCCGGTGACGGTTGGCGGCTGGGGACGGGGATGATCGGTGTCCTGTGGGCCGCGGAGGTCGTGTTCCTCAGTTTTCTGTTCGCCCTGCGCCGTCTCGTACGGAGTGACCGGAGAGTCACCTTGTGGGTCGGGATCGTCGGGCTGTCCCTCATGCTGGTCGGCGACACCCTGCGACTGTTGACGGTCGGCCCGCACTGCCCTGAGGTGATGTCC